>NZ_CP106737.1 GCF_025639885.1 Roseovarius pelagicus
ACTGCGATAATCTGCGAGCTGAAGTCTCGCGTGCCGAGTGGAATCCGGGTTTCTCCGACTTCTTCCACATCCGCATACTCTTTCAGGACGCGTCGTTGCTCGGTGGTCTGAGCGATGCCGTAGGAATAATCGTGGGTCAGGAAATAGACTGATTTCCCCAGTTTGGCGACTTCGGGCACGAAAGCGTTGGCGATCATACTGCTTGGGGGTGGCACTAGGAAAAAGTAGCGGTTTGCCTTCCCACGCACCAACTCCTCGGAGTTCGGATCAAGCGCGAGATTGACTACTTTATTGCGCAGGGCAAATTCCGCCATTGCAGTGCTCACCGAGCTGCCGCCGCCGTTCACGAAGAAATCGACCTTATCGTTTTGCAGCATCCGTGTTGCTTTGCGCGTGGATTGGGCAGCGGTCCCTGAGTCCTCATACTGAACCTCGATCTGCTTGCCGAGGACACCACCCTCGGCGTTGATCTCTTCCAGGGCCATGTCAATGCCATAGCGTTCGCTAACGCCCAAGAAGCCGTAGTTGCCGCTGAGTGGAAGCAGCGCTCCGATTTTTACAGTGTCTTGCGCAAGGGCTACCGTGGAGCTGACCGAAATCAGCGCGGCAACCACCAGTTTGTTAAGTCTCATAAGTTTCTCCTCCTTGTGTTGCAACGGCACCCTACCGCCGCCTCCTTTGTTCTGTGCCGGCCGCTTTAGGTTAAGCCGATGCAGATATTTTTGGTTTGTGAATAGAAATTGATGGCTTCGAGTCCCTTCTCGCGCCCGAAGCCGGATTTTTTGTAACCCCCGAATGGAATTTCGACACCGCCGCCAGCTCCATAGGTGTTGACGAAAATCTGACCTGCCGCGATTTCGCGCGCCATTCGGTGGGCGCGGGTGACATCCTGCGTCCAAAGACCGGTGACCAAACCGTAGGGTGTGGCGTTTGCGATCCCGGCGGCTTCCTCGTCGGTATCGAAGGGCACAACGGTTGTAACCGGCCCAAAGATTTCTTCGTCATGCACGCGCATGCCCGGACTTGCCTGGGTAAAGATCGTCGGCTCTATGAAGAACCCCCCCTCGCAATCCTTTCCCTCTGGCCGCTTGCCGCCCGTCGCGATTTCGGCACCCTCATCCCGGGCGATGTCCATGTAATCCATGATGCGCGTCCATTGACGCTTCGAAATGACCGGCCCCATGTCGGAGTTATCGATACCTGGCCCAACCCGGTATTTTTGCGCCAGCTCCACCAGGCGCTCCACGACCTCGTCGTGACGCGACCGATGCACCAGCACCCGTGAGCCGGCCGAACATGTTTGCCCGGCATTTTGAAGAGCGCATTTGATGATCACCGGCGTTGCTTTTTCAAGATCGGCATCGGCGAAGACGATGTTTGGGGATTTTCCACCCAGTTCCAGTAAAACCGGCACCACATTCTTGGCCGCGGATTGCATCACGGTGCTGCCCGTCTGCACCGATCCGGTGAAGGCCACCAGATTGACATCCGGATGCGAGGCCAGCGCGGCGCCGGCTTCGGAGCCGTAGCCGGTAACCACATTAACAACCCCATCGGGAATTCCCGCTTCTTTGCAAATACGACCAAGCTCAATAGCGCTGAGACAGGCTTCTTCTGCCGGCTTGATCACGATCGAGTTGCCTGCAGCAAGACAGGGGGCGAGCCCGCGTGCCGACATTTGCAACGGGTAGTTCCACGGTACGATCTGCCCCACCACACCCAACGGTTCGCGTTCGGTGTAATCGAGGAAATCCAGCGTCAGGGGAATGGTGACACCGCCAATCTTGTCGGCAATGCCGGCGTAGAACTCGAAATAGCGCGCCGCGACGACACAATCAGCCTCGGCTTGTGCCAGCGGTTTGCCGGTATCGAGGCTTTCCATTTTGGTGATACTGTCCTTATTTTCAAGGATCAGCGCCGCAACCTTGTGCAGCAAACGCCCTCGATCAGCAGGCGTGGTTTGTCGCCACGGACCGTTCTGCGCCTTGCGGGCGGCGGCAACTGCGCGGTCAATTTCATCCTCACCGCATTCGGCAACCCGGGTCAGCGGCTTACCTGTCGAAGGGTTTATCAGGTCGAAATACCTCCCCCCGCATTAACCCATTCACCGTCAATGAGCGCGTCGAACTGTTCCTGCATGATTTATTCCATTTCTCAGTATTGCGAATATTGTTTGAAGCTTCGGCTCAGCGCTTGAGCTGCACTGACACCTGGCGGGGAACCGTGGACGATTCCCGCTTGATGAACTCGACGGGTGCCAACACCGTTTGTTTCTTTTCCGAGCCGTCTCCGCCGATCAGGTCGAGCAAAGAAAATGTCGCCTGGCGACCCATTTCGAACAGGTCGTAGCGCACTGTAGAAAGCGGAGGATAAATCAGCTCGGCGATGGTGCCATCGTGAAGACTGACGATAGACATGTCGTCTGGCACCTTCAGCCCGTTGTCGCGACACACCGTCACAGTGGCAGCGGCAACCAAAAGGCTATTACAGAATATTGCCGTGGGAAGCGGCTCACAGCTGTTCAATAGCTTTTGCGTGGATGTACGTCCGTCAGCGGCGAGATAGCCGCTTTCCACAATAAGGGCTGGATCGGGGTCTATCCCCGCCTCCTTCAGTGCGGTCGTATATCCCTTTACGCGTTGTGCTGAATTGTAGTGCGTCAGCGGCCCCGAAAGATGCGCGATGCGCCGGTGACCCAGCGAAATAAGATGCTCGACGGCCAGCCGCGCACCTGCACTGTCATCCACAATAACGAAGCTGCTTTGGGCCTTTGTCCGCCGGTTCACCAGCACCGTCGGAACGCCAGCCGCATCTGGCATCAGTATTTCTTCGTCTTCACTCTGCGAAGTTGTAACCAGCAGCCCGTCAACACGGAGATTCAGAGCCAAATTGCGATAGATCTCATCAGCGGTCTGGTTCTCGCCGCAATAGCTGACCAGCAAGGAATAACCATTCTCAACCGCCGCT
This sequence comes from Roseovarius pelagicus, assembly GCF_025639885.1. Taxonomy (NCBI): domain Bacteria; kingdom Pseudomonadati; phylum Pseudomonadota; class Alphaproteobacteria; order Rhodobacterales; family Roseobacteraceae; genus Roseovarius; species Roseovarius pelagicus. The sequence continues at coordinate 2,968 of NZ_CP106737.1, forward strand.
GACTGGGCGCCGCGGATGATTGGTGCGTAGGCCGGGTTCTCGGCCTCGGGCAGGATGATGGCTATGGCCATGCTTTTCGAAGTGCGCAAACTGCGCGCCGCAGGGTTCGGCGCGTAGTTCAGCTTCTTGACAGCCGCGAATATCCGTTCCCGCGTCTCCTCGCGTATCGACAACTTGGTGTCGCCACGCAAGACGCGCGACACCGTTGTGATAGATACACCTGCCTCCACGGAGACGTCGGAAATCGTCACCACCTTGCCTGCGAGATGCGGCTTGTCGTCATCGGATGATTTGCTCATGAGAGTTCCTTCGGGTGTGGGCGTATACCGAACGTCTGCTGCCGCGATCAGACGCCGCGACCACCATCCACCGCCAGTTCAGCGCCGGTAATGAGTGATGCCTCGTCCGAAGCCAGGAACAGGATCGCAGACGCCACGTCCTGGGGCGTGCTGAGGCGGCCCAGCGGCACCGAATTGACAAAGGCCTGGCGCTTGTCCTCCGAAGGTTCCCCGCCCATAAACTCCGATAGCATCGGCGTGTCGCCGGCCACGGGTGCCACTGCGTTCACCCGAACATTGTCAGAGGCCATTTCCAGCGCGAGCGCCTTGGTGATGGCGTTGGCTGCGGCCTTGCTGGCCGCATAAGCAGACATGCCCGGACGCGGACGGCTGCCACCAATGGACGTGGTGTTCACGATAACCCCGCCGCCACCTGACTTGAATGCACTCAACGCCGCTGCAGCCGACAGATAGATCGCCTTGGCATTCACCGCGAACATCAGATCGTAATGATTTTCATCCAGCGCCGCGAAGTGGCAAGGGCGCTGTGGCACGCCAGCATTGTTAACCAGCACATCGAGGCCACCGAAGGAATCGACTGCCGCCTTGACCATTGCATCTGCACCGGCACGCGTTGCCACGTCAGCTTCGCAGAAAACAGACTTGTGCCCCGCGTCAGAAATCTTCGCGGCGGCGCGCTCTCCTGCTTCGGGATTTAGATCAACCACCACCACCGATCCGCCCTCTTCCGCAAACCGTCTGGCGATCTCGAAGCCGAACCCCGATGCCGACCCGGTAACGATCCCAACCTTGTCCTTGAACCTCATGCGATTTCCTTTTCTTGCATCTCAACCGACTGCACCGCGATGGTCAGTCGAGTTAGTAAAACGATATACTAAATCGATACAGTTTTTTCTTTTTGTGTCAATCTTGTTTCTGAAGCGGGATTTTTTCGGTGATGAAAGTGGCAGTTGGTCTCTTGCCGGGCACACTGGCGAGGTGCAGAACGACAGCTCGATAAACCATCCATTGCGACAGGGTGAAAAACGGTGGAAATCGCGAAAGCCGCGAATAAACAAAGTAAAATCAAAGGGTAGGAAGGCCAGAACGCAAGCAGCTTGGCAGCACCGGCACAAGGCAGCTCTCCGGGCTTTCCGGCCGCGCAAATGAACACAGCTATGCCGTTACAAAAGGTGTTTGAGTGCGCCTCAGCCCGCTGGCGGCCTGGCATCACCCCTTCCCCGCACGCTCCAAACCGTGTGGATTGCGAATCAGGCAGGTCGGGATTTGTGTTTCGAGAGATTCTGCCAGATCCACAGAAACCCAGAATGAGCGATTGTCCGACAGCAGACGTGATCTTTGCAGCACCTTCGCCTGGTCGGGATTGGCATGCGCCGGCAGCGTATGGAATTGTGCGACAAGGACAACCGGGACTGTCCTGCGCCCGCATGCCCGGACTGCAGCATTCCTGCGTAGTTTTTCTTCCATTAGAACTACGTTGCCGCGCTGACCCCGGCCTTGTGGCAAACCTTGGCGACCGGAGTGCCTGACTTGCTCACTCAGCCGGGGAATTTCTGGCGGCAACCTCTGACCGCTAACGCAGGCGCTTTCAGGGATCGCAGAACTCGGTCATTCGATTCGCGCGCCCTGTGTCACGAGCAGGTCTTGGAGCATCTCGATATCAAGGTCTGCCGGTGTCGTGCCTTGCCGGAGCGATAGTGCCGCCGCGGCTCCGGCGGCTTGGCCGGTCACCGCGCAGCACATCATGTTGCGCGTTGCCGCATGTGACATTTTATCGCCGCCCACACAGCGCCCGGCAACGAGAAGGTTCTCGATATCTTGCGGGATCAATATGCCGTAAGGAATGTGAAAGTATCGTCCGGTTGTGGGCAGGTAAAGAACTTCGTACCCGTCGATAAACTCGGGAAAGATGCCCACGGAATCGGGGAAGCGCGCCTGGTTGCGAATGTCGTGATCCGTGAGGTTGCCACGGCTGACAATCTTGCGCGTGTCGCGTACGCCAAGCTTCATGGCATAGTCACGCAGCACCGCGTCCTCGAAGCCGGGCACTTCGCTGCGCAGCGCCGCGATGGCATATAGGGCAAGCTGACGGCCTTCCATCTCGCCACGCGTGATCTCGCGCACGTCTGTTGCGTCATACTTCTTCATGTAGAGCAGGTTCAGATAGGTTGCCTCGCCCTGCTCCGTGATATGACCCAGCGTTCCGCTGATACTCATGATGTCTTTGGGAATGATCCCTTTTTCCTGAGCGCGGACAAACTCATCTTCGACATAGGGGCAGAAAAGATCATCTTCCTTGCCGTCTGTCTCGATTGCCCAGTTCTTGCCCCAATCCCCAAATCGCGGTTGTTTTTCCTGCATGTATGCCCGGTAGCGGTCGCGGTTGACGCCTGCACAGGAAAAGACGACCGAAACGCCCATCATTTCGTCTACGGGTGTCTTGCGGGTTGGCGCGCCGGCGAAAAGCGCCACGTCGGCGTCTCCTGTTGCGTCAATCACCCGTTTTGCAAGGATCGCCTGGCGGCCCGATTTGCTTTCCGTGATAATGCCGCGAATGGTGTTGCCATCCATGATTGCGCCCACCGTTTTGGTGTGCAGCAGGGGCCGGATGCCTTCCTCCAGCACCATTCGGTCGGCGACATGTTTGAACAGTTCTGCGTCGATGGAGGCGCGCTTGCCATTGGGGCGAATATAGGCTGCGCCATATTCACGTGCGCGCGCTTCGAATTCATGGCCAATGCCCTGGCTGTCCACGCATTGGCCGATGTCGTACCATCCAATCGTTTGAACGCCGACCTGCGTCAGGTTTCCCCCGAAACAGCCGTATTCCTCGACCAACAGAACATCGGCGCTGGCTCTGGCGGCTGCGATTGCGGCACTCATGCCGGCCGGCCCGCTGCCGACAACAAGGACATCCGCTTCGTCCATGACTGGAATTTCGCGGCTCGGTTCGGTGATGGTTTTCATGATGGTGTTCCTAAAGGTGGCAAAAAGCAGTGCCGAATTTGGTGTGCGCCACCGCCTGTATGGCTGTTGCAAGTGTGTTTTTGTGGGTTTGAAAGGCAGCGCCTTCGGAGCAAGAACGATGCGAGGCGATCCGGCCCTGTTTCGGGAACGTCATGGCAGGACTCCTCTTCCGGTATCGGAAAAGGCGCATCTATTCAGATGGCGGGAAAGGCCACAAACGCACATCAGAGAGCCGGATCAATCGAGCCCGGCGAAGTGGCAGCGGGGCTGGAGGTTCTGAAACTGGCTCGGTGCGCTGGTTGAGGGGAAACAGGGCTCACCAACAGTGCGGCTGTTCCGGCCAGGCCAATTGCTGGCACCGGAAGACGGGACACGCCACGCGATGGCGCAAGCCCGCGCGCGCATTGTTCCAGATTCGACGTCTTGTACAAGCTCACCCTCCGTTTCTTGCTGCGCTCTTGCCTGATGAACTGGCACGCTGTCAAGTAAATGCTACCGTAGAGTATAATATTCTGCGGCCGTGGGGTTTGCAAGTTCGGTCATGGTGAGACCCGGCAAAAATATTTGTCATATCGGCCTGGTCCCGAACTGAAAACCAAGATGGATTCAATGTCCGATCCCGAAACGCGGGTGGGGACGTTGGAAGGTCTTGCAATACTTCCTACTCGCTGGTAGCAATTTCTTCAAGCGACGCCTTGAGATGCGGGAGAGTGCACATGGCTGCAACAGGAAAACCGGTGGATTATACCGTTCGTAATCACGTCGCGGTCCTTACCTTGAACGCTCCCCCGGTCAACGGATTGTCCCAATCTCTCCGCCGCGCGATAAAAACGGCGCTTTGTGACGCCGAGGGCGATGGCTGCGTCGAGGCGGTGGTTCTGATGGGCGGGGGCAGGATGTTCTGTGGCGGCGCCGACATCAAAGAGTTCGCTTCGGGCGAGATCAGCGAACCGGATGTGAACGTCATTATCCGGCAGATGGAAATCATGGATAAGCCGGTGGTCGCGGCGATCCACGGCGTTGCCTTGGGGGGTGGGCTGGAGTTGGCGCTTGGCTGCAATCTGCGTATCGCCACGCGAGATGCGCGGGCCGGGTTTCCCGAGGTCAGGCTCGGGGTTCTACCTGGTGCCGGGGGAACACAGCGCACGCCACGCCTTGTCGGGGTTGGTTTGGCGCTCGATTTGATCCTCAGCGGCCGGAGCATCGGAGCGAAAGAGGCGCTTGAGCGCGGGTTGATTGATGCGCTTTCGGAGCGTGATCTTTTGACCGACGCAATCGCCTTGGCGCGGCGCGCCTGTCAAAGTGGCGACCCGTTGCCGGTGGCCGGAAGGCTGCCCTTCAACGGCACCAGCGACCTGGAGCAAACCATCACCGCCGCGTTGGAACAAGTGTTGCGCCGCACCCCTGACGCCGAGGCGCCAAAGGCCATTGCCCGCTGCATCGCATTCGCCGCCTCCGGCGTGGATTTCGAAGAAGGGCTCGTCTTTGAGCGCGAGGAATTCCTGAAACTGATGAGCAACACGCAATCCCGTGCCCTGCGCCACCTGTTCTTTGCCGAAAGAGAAGCCGCCAAGATCCCAAACCTCCCGCCAGATGTGGCGCTGCGCCCGGTCGAGCGGGTTGGCATCATCGGTGCGGGCGTCATGGGGCGCGGCATTGCCATGACGTTTCTCAATGCCGGCATCCCGGTCACGCTGCTCGAAATTGACGCGGATGCATTGCAACGTGGTGTCGAGGCGATCCGCTCGAACTATGTGACCCGCCAGGAAAAGGGCCGTATGTCTGCTGAGGATCTGAAGGAGCGGATGGGCCTTCTGCGCAGCTCGACCAACTATGACGACATGTCTGACTGCGACCTGGTGATCGAGGCCGTTTTCGAGAACATGGAGATCAAGCAAAACGTCTGTGCCAGGCTGGGCGAAGTGTGCAAGCCCGGCGCGATCATAGCGACCAACACTTCCACATTGAATGTCGATACGATCGCCAATGCCTCGGGTCGCGCAAGCGATGTGCTGGGCATGCATTTCTTCAGCCCGGCCCACATCATGCGCCTGCTCGAGATCGTGCGCGGCGCCGAGACCGCTCCAGCGGTTCTGGCCACTGTCATTGCGCTTGCACGGCGCATCGGCAAGGTCACTGTTGTTTCTGGCGTTTGCTATGGCTTCATCGGCAACCGGATGCTGGAAAGCTATCTGCGCGAGTTGGATTTTCTTCTGATGGAAGGGGCCACCCCGGCCCGGATCGACACCGCGCTGGAGGCGTTCGGCATGGCGATGGGCCCGTGCCGGATGATGGACATGGCCGGCATCGACGTGAATGCCCGCGTGCTCGACGAACGGGCAGCCGAAGGCGCTCTCCCCGATGATCCGGGCTATCGCGCATTGGTGCGCAAGCTGGCTGCGATGGGCCGCCACGGTCAGAAGGCCGGGCAAGGTTATTACCGTTACGAGGGGCGCACGCCCTGCGCCGATCCGCAGGTTGACCGGATCGCGGCAGAGCTGGCCGCAACACTCGGGATACCACGGCGCGACGACATTACCGACGCGGAAATCCGCGACCGTCTGCTGCTCCCGTTGATCAACGAAGGTTTCCGAATTCTGGAAGAGGGGATCGCCTTGCGCCCGGGCGATATTGATATCGTCTGGACGGCTGGCTACGGCTGGCCTGCCCTGACCGGGGGGCCGATGCACCATGCCGAAGCCCTGGGGCTTGGCCGAGTTTGCCACCGCCTCGAAGAGCTGGGCCGGCAGACGGGCGACCGCTTCGGATATTTTGCCCCCGCGCCTTTCCTGTTGCGCCGGGTGGCCGATACCGCGTGACCAGTGCCACACTTCACATGAACCGTCAGGACACACACCATGCGCGAAGCCGTCATTGTCTCAACCGCACGCACCCCGATTGGCAGGGCTTTTCGCGGTGCACTCAACAACGTCAAATCCCCCACGATGATGGCGCATGCATTGCAACATGCCGTGCAACGCGCAGGGCTGGACGGACCCGAGATTACCGATCTGATCGTGGGAACCGCGCTTGGTGCCGGAACGGCGGGCGGAAACATTGCCCGCAACGCGGGCCTTGCTGCCGGGTTGCCGGTCGAGGTGGCCGCGCAGACGGTGGACCGGCAATGTGCCTCGGGGCTGGTGGCGATTGCCACCGCCGCGCATGAGATCATCGTGGACGGCTTCGACATTGTCGTCGCCGGCGGACAGGAGAACATCTCGGCCGTGCAGCACGGCTATTTCGACTGGACCGCGCGCGAGATTGATCCCGGCGTGACGGCTTGCGCCGCACATGCCTATATGCCGATGCTGCAAACCGCTGAGATCGTGGCGCATAAATATGGTGTGACGCGCGAACAGCAGGATGAATATGCGCTGTCGTCGCAGCAGCGCACCGCAGCTGCGCAACTGTCCGGCCGGTTTGATGCCGAAATCGTGCCGATCACCGCGACCCAGGTCGTGAAGGATCGCGATACAGGTGAGAGCAGCCACCGCGAGGTGACGCTGGCGAGCGATGAGGGGCATCGCCCCGAGACCACGATCGAGTCACTTGCCGCGCTGAACCCGGTGATTGAGGGCGGCACGGTGACTGCGGGAAACGCCAGCCAGCTGTCCGACGGAGCCTCGGCCTGTGTGCTGATGGAAGCTGGGGTTGCCGCCCGCCGTGGAATGGAGCCTCTGGGCATTTATCGCGGTATGATTGCCGTGGGCAACACCCCCGCGGAAATGGGCATCGGGCCGGTTTATGCCATTCCGAAGCTACTCGCCCAACACGGGCTTACGATCAACGATATCGGCCTTTGGGAGTTGAACGAGGCTTTTGCGGTCCAAGCGCTCTATTGCCGCGATCATCTGGGGATTGACCCCAAATTGTTCAATGTCAACGGCGGCGCCATCTCGATTGGCCACCCCTATGGGATGACCGGCGCGCGCGCGGTCGGACATGCGCTGATCGAAGGCCGCCGCCGCGGCGTGCGCCATGTCATCGTATCAATGTGCGTGGGTGGCGGCCAGGGCGTCGCGGCCCTTTTCGATATCTGCTGACCTCTCGCGCAACATCATCGAACCTGGAAAGGGAACCGCAATGAACTTCAAAGAAATCATCTACGAGACAGAGGGTCACATGGCCATCATCACCCTCAACCGTCCCAAGCGCATGAATACGCTGACCAAGATGCTGGAAGGTGAGCTTTACGAGGCGATGCGCGCCGCCGACCTCGACGAGAATGTGCGCGCCATCATCCTCACGGGACAAGGGCGCGCCTTCTGCGCCGGTATGGATATGGACGAGCTTGAAGTGCTGCCGCCTGACGACATAAGTGCGCGCGAATGGATGCGGCCTTATGACATGAACCGCCGCGCCGATTACCAGACCCGCTATTCTTATTTTCCCGGTCTCACCAAGCCGGTGATCTCGGCCATTAACGGCGCGGCGGCCGGGCTGGGCCTGATCTTTGCGCTTTACAGTGATTTCCGCATCGCCTCGAGTAATGCCGCCTTCGCGACTGCTTTCGTGAAGCGTGGGCTGGTTGCGGAACACGGCATCGCCTTTATCTTGCCGCGCGTTGTCGGCCATGCCAATGCGATTGACATGTTGCTCACCTCGCGCAAGATCAAGGCAGACGAGGCGCGTGAGATAAACCTGGTACACCGACTGGTCGCACCCGATGCGTTGATGGATGAAGCCCGCGCGCTGGCAAATTGTCTGTCGCAGGAGGTCTCGCCGCGCTCGGTTCGGGTGATGAAGCGCCAGATCTGGGAGGTGCCCTTCCAATCCCTTGGCGAGGCGATTACCCGGGCCAACGAGGAAATGTTTCTGAGCATCCAGAGCGAGGACTTCACCGAAGGTGTCGCGCATTTCCAGGAAAAGAGACCGCCGCAATTTACCGGCCGTTGAGCCGGAGCCGCGCTGACATTGCTCACCACTGATTGCACGGAGACCCCCTTGACCGAGAAACGCGCATTCGACAGGAACCGCCGATTTCTGCGGCGTCAGGGCGCTCTCGGGTTTGTCGGGCGGGTGGCTTTGTCAATCCGGGCTTCGGCGCGCGTGTGCTTGTTGCGGCGCCGAACCCTTTGGGGGTGCTGCGTGGCCCTGAGGGTATTCCTGTTTCCCGAAACCGGCAGGCGAGGCCAAAGAAGAAACTTGTCTGAGACAGGCCGGTTAATAGTATTTGTTTGACGGAGGGAATGATCGGAATGTCTTACCGGGATTCGCAACAACTTGGACACCCCCCGTCCAAGGCAGAGGATGCGCCGATGGCCAGAGTTGAACACAGCCCCCTGGCGGGGCAAACCATGAATTCCCCTCTCCTGATCTCGTCATTGATCCAAAATGCGGATCGCTATTTCGGGGATGTCGAGATTGTCTCGCGCCGTGGAGATGGGACGATCCATCGCTACGGCTATCGCGATTGTCACACCCGCGCGCGCCGCCTTGCCGCGGCGCTGGCCAAGCTCGGCCTTGAAATAGGAGACAGGATCGCATCGCTGGGGTGGAACAATTTTCGCCACCTCGAAGCCTATTTTGCGGTTCCCGGCATGGGCATGGTGCTGAACACGATCAACCCGAAACTGCACCGCGATCAGGTTGCCTATATCGCCGGACATGCCGAGGCGCGCTGTGTGTTGTTCGACCTTTCCTTTCTTGCACAGGCCGAGACAATTGCCGCGCAATGCCCGCAGGCGTTGCATTTCATCGCCATGTGCGCACCCGAGGAGATGCCGGCAACAACATCCATCGCCAATCTGATCTGCTATGAAGAGCTGATCGCCGGTGCCACTGATCGTTTCGAATGGCCCGTTTTCGATGAAACTGCCGCTTCGGCGCTGTGCTACACATCGGGAACGACGGGGCCTCCGAAGGGCGTGCTTTATTCGCACCGCGCGACAATGATTCATTCCTATGCCGAGGTGATGCCCGATGCGTTCAACATCTCGTCGCGCGATACGATCACACCTGTCGTTCCGATGTATCATGCCAATGCCTGGGGGCTGCCCTATGCGGCGGCGCTGGCTGGCGCCAAGCTGGTCCTTCCGGGGCCTTTGATGGATGGTAAATCGCTCTATGATCTCATCGAGGGCGAGGGCGTCACCTTTTCCGCCGGTGTGCCGACCGTTTGGAGCGGGCTTTTGGATCATGTGGCGGCCAACGGGCTGAGTTTCACCCATTTCAAGCGAATGAACATTGGCGGCTCGGCTTGCCCGACCGCGATGATGAAGACGTTCCGCGAACAATACGGGGTCGATGTCATCCATGCTTGGGGCATGACCGAGATGTCACCGATGGGCACCATCTGTTCGTTGCAGGCGCGCCATGCCAACCTGCCCGAGGACGAACGCCAGATGCTGCGCGAAACCCAGGGGCATCCGGTCTTTGGCGTCGATATGCGGCTTCTGGACGATCAGGGCGTCGAACTGCCCTGGGATGGCAAAACCACCGGCAACCTTTATGTCAAAGGGGCATGGGTAATTGATTCCTACTACAAGGACGTTCCTGGAAGCGCATTGCGCGAGGGCTGGCTGCCAACCGGAGATGTCGTGACTATCAACCCGCAGGGCTATATCAAGATCACCGATCGCAGCAAGGACATCATCAAATCAGGGGGGGAGTGGATCAGCTCGATCGAGGTGGAAAATGTTTCGCAGCTTCACCCCGATGTGCAGCAGGCCGCTTGCATCGGCATCGCCGATCAGAAGTGGGGCGAGCGTCCCTTGTTGGTTGTGATCCGGCGCGCGGGTTCAAATCTCGAAAAAGCGGCGCTGTTCGATTTTCTCGAGGGAAAGATCGCCAAATGGTGGATGCCCGACGATATCGTCTTTGTTGACAGCATCGAAATCGGCCCCACCGGCAAAGTCCTGAAGAACCGGCTTCGAGAGCGTTTTTCCGGACAGGACGGCCCGACCAGCTGACATCGCACGCAGCGACCAGAATATCGCAGCTGACCGTAGCCTTCCAAGCCGCAGGCACTGGGCGAAGACCGTCGATGTAAAACGCATTTTCAAGGAGAGACGAACAGAATGAAACATGTCGAGATCAACCGCCCCCGAGTTGACCTTCTCCATGTGCGTCTGAAGGGTACAGGACAGTATAATCTGATGTCCTATGCGATGCTGCACGAACTTTGGCAGACCGCCAACACGGTACAGGCCGATCCTACAATTCGTGTTGTCGTGGTTTCGGGGGCAACCGGGCATTTCTCTGCCGGGATGAACCTCAAGCAGGCTGAGGTCAGGGGCTATCAAGATCTCGACACTGAACAAAGGCTGGCCGTTCACAGCATCGGGGCACGGGCCTGTGCCGCCTGGGAGGCGCTAGATGCCATCACTATCGCGGCCATCGAAGGCTATTGCCTGGGAGGTGGGCTGGCCTTCTGCGTCGCATCCGATTTCCGCGTGGCATCAACCAAGGCGGTGCTTGGTGCGCCCGAGCTGTTGAACGGTATGAACATGAGCTGGCAGAGCCTGCCGCGCCTGGTCTCCCTGATCGGCCCGGCGCTGACCCGCAAACTGGTCATGCTTGCCGAAAACATCACCGCCGCCCAGGCCGAAAGCTGGGGCCTGATCGACGAAATCGCCCCCGAGAACGAGGCCGAAGACGTTGCCTCTGCGCTGGCGTACCGGCTGCTTGAAATCGCCCCTGCCCCGCTTCGCATGACCAAGCATGCCATCGCACAGGCGGCCAACACATTGAACCACGCGGTCAGCTATATGGACCTGGAACAATATGTTACATGCCAGTCAACCGAAACGCATGGCGCGGCCCTCGACGCGTTCTTCAAGAAGCCCTGAAGCAGAGCGAACGCTGGCGAGCAGAGTGCGCCCTTGTGCCAACGGGCTATGGTTTCACATGGTTGAAAGGCCAGAGGCCACTCATCACGCCCGAACCGGTCTTTAACTCTGTTGTCCGGGGCGTGACGCCGAGGCAGTGGCCGGCGGGGATGTGACGATCTTCATCAGGTCGTCCACCATGTAATCCGCCAGCTCATCGGGTGGCAATTTGCTGTCGGGCCGATACCAATGAAACATGAATCCAATGGCCCCGCCGATCAGCAGGCCGGTCAATTTGGTGTCCTCGAAATGGAACTCACCCGCGCGGCGCCCGTCCTCGAGCACATCGAGCAAATCGGCATGCAGCAGCAGGCCGTTTTCACGTACAATTTTCGCGGCGTCCCCCGCCAGCAGGCTTGGCTCCTTGTAATAGAGTGCGCCGCCAGCGAAGGTTTGCAGATAGCGCAGGATCAGCTCGTTCAATCCGAGTGACAATCTTTCCGAAGGGCTGAGACCTGTCGTGCCATTCGCCTTAAAAGCCTCGCAGGTCAATTTTGACGATTCAACACACAGCGTTTCAAAAATGTCGAGCTTGTCTTTGAAATAGTAGTAGATGAACGGTTTTTTCACCCCCAGCTTCAGCGCGATCTCATCAAGATTGGTGTTGGCATAGCCCTGCCGAAAGAACATTTCGCCGGCAACGTCGAGAATCCGGTTGCGCTTTGCCTCATGATTTTCCGCCTTGCGCGCCTTGCGCCGATCCGCGATTGAACCCTTGGTGTTGTCAATCATTCACTTTTTATCTCCATATACCTTGAACGCCCGTACCACGCATCAATTCCCACTTCATTAAACGAGGAATTCGGCCATTGCACAAGAAACCGGAGCAGTTCCGGGGCAGATGCCGCTTTTGCACCACGTGCTGGATGATCAGTCTGGATGGCGAAATTCGGGCTGTCGTGCGAGGCGTGCGACATGATGATCTATGTCACCCTCCAGCGCACCGAAAACCGAAAGTCGCTTGAAGTAGTGGGCAACTTGCATTTCATTGCTCATTCCGATGCCGCCATGCATCTGGATTACCTCCTGACCAACACGCGTGGCCGCCTGGCCGACCCGGATCATGGCAGCCGAAATCGTGTGGCGGCGTTTGCTGGTCTCGTCTGATCTTGCAACGCTCGCGGCCAGCATGGCCAGCGACCGGGCCTGTTCGACCTCGATGAACAGTTCGGCCATGCGATGTTGCAATGCCTGGTATGCCCCGATTGGCTGATCAAACTGTCGGCGCATCTTGAGATATTCCAGTGTCGTGTCGTTGACAGCCTGCATGATCCCGACCGCTTCGGCACAAAGCAAGGCGCAGGTGTAATCCGAAACCGCGTCGATGATCGGCCAGGCCTCGCCCGCAGCGCCGAGACGTGCTGAATCGGGCAGGCGCACGTTGGCAAACTCTATATCGGCGGCCCGCATTCCATCAATCGTGCGATAATCGGTGCGGCAAAGCCCCCGGATGTCCGAGGGCACCACAAACAATGTGATCCCATCCGGGTCACGCGTGTTGCCTGCGGTTCGCGCCGAAACGATTAGGTGGTCGGCCTGGGCACCATGAACGACAACCGTCTTGCGCCCGTTCAGGACATGAGCGCCGCCTTCGATTCGGGTGGTCATCTCGACGTCGAACCGGTCGAACCGTGATTGCCTTTCGCCGAGCGCGCAGGCAAGGCGCACCACGCCGGACGCCGCCTGACCCAGCAGGCCGGCAAAGCGGTCTTGATCATGTTTGAGAAATTCGATGCCACTAACGGTTGCTAGGTAAGGCTCGACAAGCAGGGCTTTCCCAAGGGCTTCCATCACGCCGAACATGTCTGCACCGCTCGCGCCAAACCCGTTCAGCACTTCGGGCACCGGTAGCGCCAGCAACCCCAGATCGCTCAGGCCGGTCCAGGCCCGTGCGCATGTGCCATTCTTCGAAGCGATGGTGTCGCGGCGCTGCTCGAACCCGTACTCCTTTTCAAGCCAGCGGCAGAGCGTGTCGGAAAGCTGCGCTTGTTCCTCGGTCAGCGTGAAATCCATGTTCTTTCAAAGTCCCAATATCATCCGGCTGATGATGTTCTTCTGAATCTCGTTTGATCCGCCGTAGATCGAAGCTTTGCGGAAATTGAGATAATGCGCCGTAAGCGGAGCTGCCGCATCGTGGCCAGTCACTGCTGTCTCGCGCCGGCCCTCAAGGAAATCGACATCGAACGGCAGGCTATATGGCCCCACTGTCTCGACCATCAGTTCGGTCAGGCGCTGCTGCACCTCGGTTCCAACGATCTTGAGCATTGAGACCTCGGGGCCAGGTTCGGAATTGCCGTGATCGGACGAGACAACCCGCAGGTTGGTGATTTCGAGCGCCATCATCTCGGCTTCGAGCAGGGCGACCTTACGCGCGAAAAGCGGATCGTCCAGCAGCGATCCGTTTTGGCTGGGCGTGGTCATCGCCAGGTGTTTCAGGAAACGAAGCTCGCGCTTGGACCGGCCGACTTCGGCCACGTTGTTGCGTTCGTGACTGAGCAGGTATTTGGCATAGGTCCAGCCAAGGTTTTCCTCGCCCACCAGATTATCCACGGGCACCCTGACGTTGTCGAAAAAAACCTCGTTGATCTCGTGATCCTCGTCCAGCGTGATGATCGGTCGCAAGCTGACCCCTTGCGATTTCATGTTGATCAGCAGAAACGAGATGCCCTCTTGCTTGCGCATGGAGGTGGTGGTGCGCACCAGGCAGAAGATCATGTTGGCGTGCTGTGCCAAGGTCGTCCAGGTTTTCTGGCCGTTGACAAGGTAGTAGGCGCCGCTTTCGTCCTCGATCCACTCGGCAGAGGTTTTCAGCGATGCAAGATCCGACCCCGATCCCGGCTCGGAGTAGCCCTGGCACCACCAGTCCTCGCAATTCAGGATGCGCGGCAGATAGTGATCTTTCTGCGCCTTTGTGCCAAACTCCATCAATACCGGGCCGAGCATGTTGATGCCGAAGCTGATGACGTTGGGCGCGCCTGCGCGGGTGGTTTCTTCTTCCCAGATATGGCGCTGCACAGGCGTCCACGCGGCCCCGCCATATTCACGGGGCCAGTTGGGCGCCACCCATCCCTGGGCGTACAGGATCAGGTGCCATTTGCGGTAATCCTCGCGCGTGAGGCGTTTGTGATTCAAGACCTTGGCCCGAAGATCAGCCGGAAGATTGGCTTCGATGAAAGATCGCACCTGCTTGCGAAATTGCTGCTCTTTCGCGTCATATTCGAGGTTCATCTTGTTTCTCCTCAAACAGGATCTCACACGAGAGCGGATCTTCGTCCGGTCAGCAATGCCTTGGTTGATGTAAAGAATATTCTCATAAAAACCTACTTACAAGTAGTTATGATGAATACTAAAAATTTTAATCCAATCAGAGACTTCCGGCTTGCCAAGTGTTTGGTTACAGTCGTCAAGACTGCCAGCGGCGCAGCCCGGACCTGCGCGGCCTCAAGGGCATTCCGACCGAATTCGATCAGGATGGTTGCCAAGCAGTCGGACGGAAATGTAAAAGTTCTTGGCGCGGTTGAGGGGAGGGATCAAACTAGCCCGCGTCATATTCGCGGCCAGGGCGAACGCCAGTCGAGGACACCCTGATGAGCAATGCCTTAGGACGCCTCGCGCTCACGCAGTTCCTTTTCGCGTTCGCGCGCAGATGTAAGCCAGCCAGGATGCATCTGCGGCACTGATTCAAGAAGGCGTTTTGTATATGTTTCTTGAGGATCGCTGAAGATAGACTTTCGGTCGTTTTGCTCGACGATGCGACCTTCCTTCAGCACAATAACCTTGTGTGCAATCGCTTCGACGGTGGCAAGATCGTGAGTGATGAACATGAACGTCAATCCGAGACTTTGCTGAAGCCTCACCAGGAGTTTCAGAATACCCTCGGCGACAAGCTGATCAAGCGCGCTTGTCACCTCATCGCAGATGATGAATTCCGCTTCGGCGGCAAGTGCCCGGGCAATGCCAACCCGCTGTTTCTGCCCGCCGGAAAGTTCACCAGGCCTGCGGTCAAGAAAATCGACGTCAAGATCAACCAGTTCCATCAGCTCGGCCAACCGCGCACGCAGAGCCTTGCCGCGTCTTCCGGTAAACTTCGTCACCGGGCGCGAAAGGGTTTCGCGGATGGTGTGACGCGGATTGAGCGATGTATCGGCTGATTGATAAATCATCTGGATGTTGCGAAGCATCTTGGCATCGCGCTTTTTCAACTGCGGCTCAAGCAACCCGTCGTGCCAGAAAACCTCGCCTGATTTCTGCGGCAATAGCCCTGCCAGCACGCGGGCCAACGTCGATTTCCCCGAGCCGCTCTCTCCTACGATGGCCGTTGTGCGGCCGCGCGCGATCGTGAAGTTCAGATCATTTAGTATCGGAGTTCCGCCATATCCTGCAGTGATACCCTGCCCCCGAAGCAGCGTGGTCTCGGCATCTGTGTCGGTCTCGGGGCGGCGAAAAGAGCGGACGGCCCAGAGCGAACGCGTATAATCCTGTTGCGGATCGTCCAACATCTTGCTTGTGTTGGCTGTCTCGACCTCAACGCCGTCTTTCATCACGCAGATGCGATCGGCCATCTGGCTGACAACTGCCAGATCGTGGCTGATGTAAATTGCGGCGGTGTCGTATTGATCAACGATATCGCGGATCGCGCCGAGCACCTCGATCTGCGTTGTCACGTCCAGCGCCGTCGTTGGCTCGTCGAAGATAATCAGCTCAGGTCGGCAAGCCATCGCCATCGCTGTCATTGCGCGTTGGAGTTGGCCGCCCGATACCTGATGCGGATAGCGAAATCCGATCTCATCGGGATTTGGCAGCTGCATCTGGCGATACAGCGTTATGGCATCTGCCTCGGAGTCTCTTCGGGTGGCGGTGCCGTGCAGATATGGACCTTCCGTGTATTGGTCGATCAACCGCATGGAAGGGTTGAAGCTGGCGGCGGCCGACTGCGCGACGTAAGCAATTTTCTTTCCATGTAATTTTCGCAATTGTTCCTGCGACAGTCCGAGAAGCTCTGTGCCGCCGAAATTCACGCGGCCCCCGGCAAAACGCACTCCGTCTCGGGCGAATCCCATCGCGGCCAACCCGGCCGAGCTTTTGCCGGCGCCGCTTTCACCGACAAGGCCCAAAACCTCGCCGCGATCAAGGTCGAGTGAGATCCTGTTCAGGATCGCAACAGGTTCACGGCGGTTGCCGGCCTCAAGGCGCAGGTCGCGGATTGTCAGAAGATTTCCCATGATGTCCTTCTCAGTCGCTCAGACCGCTGGCGCGATGCAGCATCCAATCTACAATCAGGTTGATCCCGATGGTCAACAGGGCAATGGCCCCGGCCGGAATAAGTGGGGTGATATCCCCAAAGGAGATGAGCGTTGCGTTTTCTTTGACCATGCTGCCCCAATCAGCGATGGGCGGCTGGATGCCGATGCCAAGAAACGACAGCGCGGCGATGAACAGAAACACAAAGCAAAACCGCACGCCAAATTCGGCGATCAGGGTGGAACTGATATTTGGCAGGATCTCGCGCCGTAACAGCCGGAACGTGCTTTCTCCGCGCAGCCGTGCGGCCTCGACATAATCGAGCCCAACCACATTCATGGCCGCTGCCCGTGACAGCCGGTAAACCGGCGCAATATAGATGATTGCGATTACGGCAACCATGTTAAAGATGGATGTCCCGACAATGGCCAGCAACATCAGAGCGAGGATGAGTGTCGGCATCGCCAGCAAAACGTCGATCATACGAGAAAGCACTTCGTCAAACCAACCCGAGCGCAGCGCGGCGAACATCCCCAGATAAGACCCGAGACCGAAGGCAATGGAGGTGGTCAGCAGTGCCAGCCCGACAGTGTTGCGTGCGCCATAGATCATGCGTGACAGCATGTCGCGACCCAGGTTATCGGTGCCGAGCGGATGCGCGCTGCTCCAGGGTTGATAGGGGTTGCCGACGATCTGGGTTTCCCCAAACGGCGCGATAAGGGGCGCAAAGAGGCCGGTCAGAAGCGTCACAAGCAGGATGATGATGCCAATAATGGCGGTCAGCGGCGCGGATTTGAGAAGTTTTATCATTGCTTATCTGCCATGTCGCAAACGCGGGTTCGAGATCAGTGAAATGATATCTGCAAGCACATTGAGCGTGATGTAGACGGTGGCAAAGAACAGGCCCACGGCCTGTACGACAGGGAAGTCACGGCTCGTCACGGCGTCCACCAGTAGCTGGCCCAGGCCAGGATAGGAAAACACGACCTCAACCACCACGACGCCAACGATGAGATAGGCAAGGTTCAGGGCCATGACATTGATGATCGGTGCCAAGGCGTTGGGCAGTGCGTGAAGCACGATAATCCGCCACCATGGCACACCCTTCAGCTGCGCCATTTCGATGTAGGGCGAGGCCAGCACGTTGATGATCGCGGCGCGGGTCATCCGCATCATATGTGCGACCACCACCAGAACCAACGTCAGCGCCGGCAGGAAGGTGCGGTAAAGCGCATCCCCCAATCCTTCTGCCGCATCAATACGGGCCAGTGTAGGAAACCAGCCAAACCGGATCGACAGGAAAAGAATGAGCACATATGCGACAAAGAATTCGGGCATCGAAACGGCCGCAAGAGCCCCGAGATTCATCCCGCGGTCAAACACGGTGTGGCGCCAGAGCGCCGTCAAAAGACCCAAAGTCAGTGCGACCGGTATCGCGATCACCGCTGCATATGTTGCCAGGAAGATGGTATTGTACAGCCGCGTGCTGAGCAGGTCGGCCACGGCCCGCCCCGAGGCAAGAGAATTTCCGAAGTCACCCTGAAGCACCCCACCGAGCCAGTCGATATAGCGTATGTGAGGCGGCTGATCGAGGCCCAGCTCGGCGCGAAAGGCGGCGACTGTGCTGGGGGTCGCGGACTGGCCCAGAATCTGCTGAGCAAGATCACCGGGCAAAATTTCGATACCGATAAACATGAACGCCGAAATGATGAACAGTGTAAGAACACCGAAAATCAGGCGTCCCAGAATGAGCTTTTGAAGCCGATGCATATGATGATTTTCCAGAAGGCGGAGGCGCTGCGGGACGAAATACGGGCGGCTGTTTCCAAAGCCGCCCGAAACAGTGAGCTGGATCAGGCTGTCCACCAACGTTCGATGAAGCGCCAGCTGTCAAAACCCCACATCTCCGAGAGCTGTTCGGGCATCGCGATATTCTTCGACATCGCCCAGACAGCGTTGCCGAAAGCCGGGATGAGAGCGCCGCCATCTTCTTTCACGATCTTCTGCATCTCGCCATACATCTCGGCGCGGCGTTCGTGGTTCAGCTCAGGGCGCGCCTGCAACAGCAACACATTGAAGCGTTCGTTCTTCCATTTGGTTTCGTTCCAGTCAGCGCCTTCGGCATATGCCGCCGTGAACATCAAATCCGCTGTTGGACGACCGCCCCAATAGGAGCCGCAGAACGGTTTCTTCAACCAGACGTTCGAGAAGTACCCATCATCCGGCTGCCGGTCGACATTGATGTTGATGTTGGCGGCCTTGGCAGATTCCTTGAACAACACCGAGGTATCCACCGCACCGTTGAACGCCGTATCCGCTGTGGACAGCGTGACATCCAGTGACGATAGCCCTGCCTTGCTCAAATGGTGCTTTGCGCGCTCGGGATCATAGGCGATCTGTTCCAGATCGTCGTTGTAGTAGAGCATCGTCGAGGCAATAGGCTGGTCGTTGCCGACGCTGCCATATCCATAGAGGACGGACTGGACCATCTGTTCGCGGTCGATGCCGTATTTCAGGGCCTGCCGCACGTTCACGTCATCATAGGGCGCGGTGTCGGTATGCATCGGCATGATATAATGCACCGGGCTGTCATGGGTGACAACCTGGACGTTCGGATTGCGCCCTAGCAGATCAATGGTTTTGTAATCAGGGCGGTCGATCACGTCGACCTCACCGTTCATCAACGCATTCATTCGCGCCGCCACATCGCCGACCTTGAGGATCTCGACCTTATCGAAATGCGCGTAGCCCTTTTTCCAGTAATCGTCGCGGCGTTTCAACTCGACGCGCACACCAGGTTCGAAGGTCTCAATGGTAAAGCCGCCGGTTCCGATCAGGCTGTGTGGATCAATGCCGTCGCCGGTTGATTGACGAATGCCCAGGTGATAATCGTTGAATACAAAGGGGAAATCCGCGTTTCCGCCTTCGAGTTCAAAGATCACGACCTTGTCGCCATCTGCGCGGATACCGGTGATCTGCGCCAGCAGCGGCTTGATGCCCGATTTGGAGTCTTCCCCCATATGGTGACGGATCGAGGAGATCACGTCTTCGGCAGTCACCTTCTTGCCGTCCGAGAAATCGGCGTCTTCACGCAAGCGGAAGGTCCAGGTGGCGGCATCGGCACTTGCTTCATAGCTTTCAGCCAGATTTGGTTTGGCCGTGCCGTCAGGGGCGATTTCTGTCAGAGTGTTGAACACGGCATAGCCGGTCGCGAACATGAAGTCGTTGTTGAACGTTGCCGGGTCCATGCTGTCCGACGACGAACCTTTGCTCAGGCCCACCCGAAGCGTGCCGCCTTTTTTCGGAGCCGTCTGGCCGAAAGCGCCAGCGGGCAACATCAGGCCCGCGCCGACGGCAGCAGTTCCTGCGATGAATCCGCGGCGGCTCGGGCCGGTTTTGAGGATGCGATTGGTGGTCACGTTATTCTCCTTGTTGGTTATTAGGGTGCCAATATTCCTGTTCGAGCAAACGCTGCCATCACCCGGCCAACGGGTCGGTATAGGGTGCTCGGGGTGGACGCAACTCTGCCAGTCCGAAATTCTCGGGGAACTTCGTCGTAGTAGCCCAGAGATGATCACCATAGAGGAATGGTTCGAATGGTTCGATCCCGTCGATGGGAAGCGGTGCAATTTCGGTGCTTGGCCGCGGCTCGAAGAAAAACGGGATTGAATAGCGGTGTTCGCCCTGGCCGAGCACGCGGTGCAGCGTTGCCTTGATCTTGCCGCCGGTCCAGCGTTCCAGAAGGCCGCCAAAGTTGACCGCAAAGCTGTCGTCGATGACGGGAACGTCAATCCATTTGCCATGCGTGTCCCTTGCCTGCAGCCCGCCGACACCACAGGTCGCCAGAAGGGTCAGCAGGCCCGAGTCGACATGTGCGCCAGCGACCTGCTCAAAAGTCTTGCCGTCATGCTCGACATAGCGGGTGGAACCATTGGAAATCACATTGTCGCGGCTGGGATAATGCAACAAGCGCAAGGTGGAAATACCATCGTTGAAGGCATCGCGGAAAATGCTTTCGTCGATCCCCAGGCTTCGTGAAATCGACGCCAGAATATGTTCACCGATGTTTTCTGCACTCAGGTAATACTCTGCTGTCGTCTTGGCCCAGCTTTCAGGCAGCAGCTTCTCGTCTGGAAGCGGCGTTGGCTCGTATAGAACATCATCCGCCTGGTCTGCCGGCAGTGTGCGGACAATGTCAGGGCCGATTTCGTAGCCTTCGCGCCCTCGGGTCGGGCTTGAGGACAGCGGGAACCAGCCACGGTAAAGATGTGGATTCTCAGGCGCAAAATTGCGCTTCCAGTAGGGGCGCTGATCGTCTTCGGGAATATCGAATAGCTTGAGCATCTTATTGCGCTCGGCGGATCCGACCTTGATATCTGAGGGGTAATTCTTGACCACCATGAAGCCGATGTCGAATGCCGCGTTGGCAATTTCGCGATCTGTCTTCGCTCTGGCCTTTTCATCATCGCCAAATAGTGGACCTATGTCGACTATCGGAATTTCGCACATGACTTGTCTCCTTGGTATCTAGCCCTCATGCCTCTTCCGAGGTGCGTACGCGCTGGCCAATGGCCCTCGCGCGAGGATGCTTTTCCAATTGTCCCCCGGAGTTCCATTGACTACCTCGCAGTAGGTATATGCATAAACTACTCTTGGGTAGGAATTGTGTCAAGGCAGCATCTGCATTTGATGAAATTCATTGAAATATATGATATTAAAGAGAAAAATATTTCTCGCGGCTTCACGGGTATCGCCAATTTGTTTATGCGATGGTCATCGTGCAGGCCGCCCTTCGCACGTGCGGGGGCGAGAGTTGGTGCAAAACACCCTATCCCGCCGCCAGTTCCGCCGCGATATCAAACCTGGGTTTGTTGATGATCCCGCGTCCCGCCAGTGCCCAGCCTGTCAGCACGTCGCCGTCATCGGCATCGTAGCGGCCAGAGACATCTACGCGCGTGGGGGCCTGCCCCACCATCAATGTCCAGAACCACTCGGGCGAGCGCGGATACCGAAGCAACAGGCAATTGTGGTGTATCAGATCACCCGGTTCGCGCGGGGGGTACTGTCGCAAACTTCATCTGGTAGTGCAAAACAGCCTGTTAGCGGACACACTTATGCTGCGAGGTCGGCGAATTGCTGGAAGCCTGTTTTCCCATTCGCGGCGATTTGACCTTTGCGTATCATGTGCACGGTTTCAATCCCAGCCAGCGTAGCATCTGCTGAGTGAAACTCCTTGAAGCCTGGTGCTGGGCGCGTGATCCGCTTGATGAAACGGTGGTCCTGCTCGATCATATTGTTCAAATATTTGCTCTGCATGATCCGGATCAACCGCCCGCTGCCCGTAAATTTGCGGATCACGTTCACGGCCTGAAGCCCCGCCAGATTGGCGCCGCTCTTGTCGATAGCAATGCGATCAGGCGTACCATTCGTTGAAATTGCACGTTTAAAAAAACCGACGTGCGGCAGCCTTGTTCCACTTTGCAGAGAGCATGAAATCAAGGGTTCGGCCGTTCCGATCAACAGCGTGATAAAAATAGACCCATTGGCCTTTGACCTGGGCATAGGTTTCATCCATCCGCCATGAGTTGGCTGTCTGAGGCTTTCGCTTTTGCGCTTGTTCAGCAATGAGCGGTGAGTATTTCACCACCCACCTGTTCAGTGTCGCAGGTCAACATCGACACCACGCTCTGCCATGATCTCCTCCAAATCTCGGTGGGAGACCGCGTATCTGACGTAAAAATATACGGCATAAAGGATCACGCTATTGGGGTAATGCACCCCTTTGAAACTCACCCCCATCTTGCCTGCCCGTTTTTGGCACAATGACATATCGGCGATCTTGTATGAATGGAATTAGAAAGTTTGCGACAGAACCCTTGCCAAACGTAGAAAAATCTCAGCATCGGCTGAACAACTTGGCAATGCCAGAAAGGGTACTTCGCAAATAATGAAACCGGCGTCCTTAAGGAAGTGGAATTCGTCGATAATCTGTTCGATGAAGCGGCATGATCTCAATCCTAACACTAGAAATTTGAACATGCTAAACTAACGCAACAGAACCATCCTCCCAAACAGGATGAATCACAAAATCATGCGTGTGGGAATCCCCGCGATTCAGGTTTCGGGCGGGACGCTTTAGCCATTCTATTATGCAACAAAGCTTGCGGCGAAGCTGCATCCAAACGTGACACCTCAGTGAAAGCGTTATAATTGAAATTTCTTCAATTATTCGCATTAACAAATTCAATATCTTTGCCAGAACCGTTCTGCCAAAACTGTCACAGACAGATAATGAAGCCTATGGGAAGTCAGCATGGATTTTTGCATACAATTGGGTCCATACATCACGGATAAGTCTTACGGTGGAGATCGCGTATTCAAAGACATGCTAGATCAGGCTGTTTTTGCCGAGAAATTGAACTTTGATTCCGTTTCGGTGACAGAGCATCACTTGGTAAACATCCTGATGATGCCTGCGCCGCTGCAATTCGCAACTCAAATTGCGCAGCACACAGATCAGATCAAAATTATCACTTCCATTGCTGTTCTGCCACTTCATGACATGCGGGTTTATGCCGGTGAAGTTGTCTGTGCGGACATCTTTACCCAAGGCCGCCTGTTACTTGGTGTAGGACGCGGCGCGTTCGCCTATGAGATGGAGCGGATGGGCGTTCCCATGGATCAGACGCAAGCCCGTTTCAACGAATCCCTCGACCTTCTTCAAAAACTTTTGAGCGAAGAAGAAGTCAGCGCCGATGGCGATTATTATCAATTCGACCCCATCACGATCATGCCACGCCCGATGACTCCTGGCGGGCCACAGATGATGATGGCTGTTCTGAATCCCGAAGGAATTTATCAGTGTACAAAACGTGGGTTCCATATCCAGACGACACCGCTTGCCGGGCGGCATCAATTACTACGGGATCAGGTGGCTGGATTTTGTCGCGCCAAAGACGAAATGGGAGATGCTGGGGCGGAGCTCACACTTTCGCTCTCACGTCTTGGCTTTGTCTGCAATTCGGATGCCGTGAGAAACTCTTGTATACATAGGGCGAATTCTTACTACGCCCGCTTTGACAATGTTTTCACTGGCCCTGGTAAGGTGGATAATGGCCTGATCCGAGAACTTCCGCGCAATCAAACTGCAGAAGAGCTTGCCGAGAGTCTTATGATTGGCTCAGTGCAGGAAATTGTCGACAAGCTGGGCGAATATTCAGACCTCGGAATCGATCGTTTCATATTCAACTGCAACTTTGGGATGTCTCAGGCGGCCACGCTTGAGAACATTCAACAGTTTGCCGAAGAGATTGCGCCCCATTTTTCCTATAAAGGAATAGGTGTGCTGGAGGGGGCTTGTGAATGATCAAGGCAGCTTTTGTCTATAAAGACCCGATCTACTTTGATCTAAGGGGCTCTCAAATGAGCGTTTTCACTGAAAGAACTGCGAATCCGGGGGCGGTATGACGAAGGACTACAGCCATATCGTCATTGGCTCAGGATCTGCAGGGTCTGTCATCGCGAGCCGACTATCCGAAGACAGCAGCAATCGAATTTTGGTTCTCGAAGCCGGTCCGATGGATCGGAGCTTATACGAACTGCGCATGCCAGCGGCTTTGGCAATTCCGTTGGAAAGCGAACGGTTTAACTGGGCCTATCACAGTGAACCTGAACCCTATCTTGACGACCGCCGCGTCTACTATCCACGCGGACGCGTGGTGGGGGGATCGTCCTCGATCAACGGTATGGTGCACCTGCGTGGCAATCCAATGGATTACGATGGCTGGGCGGCGCAAGAAGGGCTTAAGGATTGGGCTTTTGCCAACTGCCTGCCGTATTTCCGCAAGTTGGAGACCAGCGCACACGCTCCTCATGCCTTGAGGGGTGCAGACGGCCCCATCAAGGTGACGATACCTGAATGCCGAAACCCATTGTTTCAGGCATTTCTAGAGGCTGGCCAACAAGCCGGTCACACCTATACCGAGGATGTCAACGGATACCGACAAGAAGGCGTGTTCCGAATGGAGCGGTCGACATTTAATGGTCGGCGCAGCAGCGTTTCGTATTGTTATTTGCACCCCGCCCGTAAGCGCGGCAATATTGATCTAAAAATTAAAGTGCGGGTCACTCGTATCCTGTTCGACAAACTACGTGCCATCGGTGTAGAATTCGTCGAAAATGGTAAGACACAAAAGGTCTACGCAGCTGACGAAGTCGTGCTTTCGGCTGGTGCCATCAACTCGCCCCAGTTGCTAAAACTTTCAGGGATCGGCCCGCAGGATGAACTGACGGAACATGACATCCCAACCCTCCAGCATTTGCCGGGCGTCGGCGAGAACCTTCAGGACCATCTTGATTATCTGGTGCAGTATCATTGTACCAAACCGGTTTCCTTCTATTCGGCAACTAAACCATTGGGGAAACTTCGCACAGGTGCTGAATGGCTACTTCTTCGACGCGGTATCGGGGCCACCAATATTTGGGAAACGGGATCATTTTTCCGAACCAATGACAGTGTGAGTTTTCCGAACATGCAGCACCATTTCGCACCGATCGCAGTCAGTTATGATGGGTTAGAGAAAATCGAAGATCACGGGTTTCAATTTCACATCAGTCAGATGCGCCCACGCAGCAAAGGCTGGGTGCGGTTGACATCAGCCGATCCTTTTGCCGCTCCGCGCATCCAGTTCAACCATTTGGCTGATGCCCGAGACCGGCAGGAAATCCGGGATGCGGTCCACATGACCCGCGAATTTGCTGCTCAGTCCGCGTTTAACGAATTCAGGGGCGCAGAGCTTGCACCTGGCAAAGAGGCCGTCAGTGACGATGCACTTGATGCGTTTGGTCGCGCCAAGGGGGAAACATCGCATCATCCTAGCTGCACTTGCAAGATGGGGACAGACGAAATGTCGGTTGTCGATGACCAAGGACGGGTGCATGGGCTGAAGTCACTACGTGTGGTCGATGCGTCGATCATGCCCTCCATCGTGTCGGCCAACATCAACATTCCTACGATTATGATTGCCGAAAAAATCGCTGACCAGCTACGTGGTCGGCCTGCATTGGCACCACAAGACACGGCAGTCTATCGTAGATAGACAAATGTGAATATGCCAATCACTAACTTTCAGGGAGATAAGCAAGATGAAGAAAACACTTAACAAAGTGGCCTATGCTACGATTGGCATGATACTTGGTGCGAGCGCGGCTCTGGCCGAACCAGAGTCCAAAGACCCCATCAAGCTGACGATCAATGAATGGACTGGACAAGTCCTGACAACCCACATCGCCGGCGAGTTACTGGATAAAATGGGATACAACGTCGAATATGTGACTGCAGGATATTTCCCGCAAATGACGGCGTTGCAGGACAACACGGTCACAGCCGCGCTGGAAATTTGGACGACCAATATCGCAGACGCCTATGAGAAGGCGATCGGATCTGGCAATGTGAAGGATATCGGCAGCTTAGGCCTTCAGCCGATCGAAACATGGTTCTATCCCGCTTTCGTCGAAGAACTGTGTCCGGGTCTGCCTGATTGGGAGGCGCTTAAATCCTGCCCGCAAACTTTCGCCACTGCCGAGACAATCCCACAGGGTCGGTTGGTGGACTACCCAGCGGACTGGGGGACATCGAACCGTGACAGGTTGACTGGGCTTGAACTGCCTTTCACTTCGATCCCAGCAGGTAGCGAAGGGGCGCTAGTGGCTGAGATCAAAACAGCCTTTGCCCGTAAAACCCCCCTTCTTGTCATGTTTTTCAGCCCACATTGGCTGTTCTCGACCTACGACATGCGTCCTGTTAAGTTGCCGCCATACACAGAAGGTTGTAACGAAGACCCGAAAGTGGGCGTAAACCCCAATGCGACATTCGACTGCGATTTTGTACGCGGTGACGTTCGCAAAGTCGCTTGGGCGGGCATGGAAGAAAAATGGCCAAATGCATACGCACTTCTCGAAGCTCTGGAAATCAGCAATGAGCAGCAAATCGAGCTGATCAATATGGTCGACCAAAAAGGTCAATCAATTGACGAAGCCGTGGCCTATTGGCTAAAGAATAACGAGAGCTCATGGTCATCATGGCTGGATGCTGCTCAGCAATAATAACCGAACAATCCCTTCATACGACTGGCCCGCCTTAACAGGCGGGCTGCTTTATCAGAAACTAAAGAGAGAATACAAAAGTGGCAGATCTGCGCGCCGAAAAGGATGAGGATAAGACGTGTTCCTCGAAAAGTAACATCATCCTTGAATGCCGCAATCTTTGGAAGGTTTTTGGCCATCTGCCCAAGCAGCTTACGCCACCCACTGAAGATAAGCCAACTTCGGAAACAATAGAGGACATATCAGAACACGATGCTTATCCGGCGATCTGCGATGTATCTCTGGACGTGCGACGCGGCGAAATTCTGATCATTATGGGGCTGTCTGGTTCCGGAAAATCCACCATGTTGCGGTGTCTCGCGCGTCTGCTTGAGCCTACATGGGGGGAGGTCCTGTACGAAGGCCAGAACATCCTAGACCTGAGTGCTCGCGAACTCACCAATCTTCGGCGCAACAAATTTGGCATGGTGTTTCAAAGTTTCGGGTTGATGGATCATCTGAACGCGCGCGACAATGTCGCCTTTCCTCTTCGTGTGCAGAAGGTTCCAAAGGCTGAAAGAGACAGACGCGCGAACGCACTATTAGATTTGGTGGGACTGGAGGATCGCAAGACCAATTTCCCCTATGAATTATCGGGTGGCCAGCAGCAACGTGTCGGCATTGCTCGATCACTGATTGCCGATCCTGATCTGTGGTTTCTGGATGAACCGTTCAGTGCGCTTGACCCGTTAATCCGGCGTCAGATGCAGGACGAGTTTTTAAAACTTCAAAAAACACTTGGTAAAACCATCATATTTGTCACACATGATTTCCTTGAAGCAGCACGGCTTGGTGACAGAATTGCGATTATGCGAGAGGGGCATCTGATCCAAATCGGCAAACCGCGCGATATTATTCTGAGGCCCAAAAACGACTATATTCGCGAATTCGTGTCAGAAGTTCCAACAAGCCGGATCCTGCATGTCTCAGATTTGAGCTATGCCGCATCCGAAAGGATCGAATCGGCGCCCGATATCCATGAGACCGAGACGCTTGAACTGGCGATCGATCTTTTCTTATCCGGGCACGAGCGGTTGAATATCATCAATGACGAAAGTGCCTTTGTCGGAACAATCTGTCGCGATGATCTGCACGCTCTGACAGGCCAGAACACTACAGAAGCCGAACCAGATCATGTTTGAGAGCATATTCTCTCACCGAAACACAGCAATCGGACTCTTTTTGCTGGCAGCTCTGTTCGCCGCATTGAGTCTATATCTGAAAGACGACCTGTCGTGGAGTGTAACTTACCCTGTTGGATGGACACTCCCCCTGGCTGACTTCATCAACTTGGCAATGGATGAGCTTCTTCAAGTAGCCGCACCGTTTTTCCGTGGGCTGTCTGATGTACTCGATTGGCCGATGCGCCGACTTCAAGATGCACTGCACGCCGTGCCATGGCCTGTTTTGACAGTGATAATTGCAATGGCGACCTTTCGTGTGGGCGGTGCGAAACTGGCAACTTTCTGCGCTCTTTCCTGTCTCTATATTCAGATGTCGGGATACTGGGAAGAAAGCTTGAACTCGCTTACTCTAGTAAGCGTCGCACTACCCATCTCTGCACTCACCGGCTTTCTAATTGGCACGGCGATGAGCAAAAATAAAACTGCGGCAAGGCTATTAACACCAATTCTGGATGTCATGCAGACAACGCCGGCATTTGCGTATCTCATTCCATTGATCGTATTGCTTGGATTCGGACCAGTCGTTGGATTGATAGCCAGTGCTATTTACGCGATCCCCCCGATGGCGCGAAACGTGAAGCTAGGGCTTGATTTGGTTCCAAACGACCTACGAGAGGTTGCCGCGATGACAGGGTGTTCACCCCTTACCCGGTTTGGACTTGTCGATCTGCCGACGGCATTGCCGCAAATTCTTGTTGGATTGAACCAGACGATCATGGCCGTGCTTAGCATGGTGGTTTTTGCAGCCATCATTGGAGGGTTCGACGACATCGGCTGGGAAGTTCTGCGATCCATGCGACGGGCCGAATTCGGCGATAGCCTGATGGCGGGCATCATCATCACACTGATTGCCATTATGCTGGACCGGACCACTCGCGGGATGGCAACGCGCTCTCGTCAACGGGCACAACTAGACCTGACTACGACACGTTTTATAATGGTCAGCTTGGTGGCCATCTTCGGGATGTGGGGAATCTTGCATTTTTCTGCATTGCAGACCCTTATCTCCGATGGCTTCCTCTTTGATCCGTCTGAGTATTTGGATTCAATGGTGGCGCAACTGAGCGTGTCGATCGGGGCAATAACGGACGCCCTGAAAAACAACGTTGTTTATTATTTCCTTTTACCAATTCGTATCGGTCTAGAGCAGACAATATCGCCCTATACTTGGGGGTTTACCTTCACCCCCTTTATGAAGACAGGATATTGGGTGATTTTGTCATTGCTCGCCACGTTTCTCGCGGTCAAAAAAAATGTTTTGGCAGGAAGCCTAACAACGGTGATCGGGTTGTTCGTCTTTGCGGGCACCACCGGCATGCCTTGGCCTTCAACCATATTGATTGCGATAGCTATTGGATACTGGGCGGGTGGGGTTCGCATAGCGGCACTCTGGGCGGTGGTCTTGGGCGTGATACTGGTGTCAGGACTCTGGGAACCGGCAATGTTTTCCATTTATATCTGTATGTCTGCTCTGCTGTTTTGCATCGTACTTGGCGGAGCGCTCGGAGTATTGGCGGCTCAGTCCGTTAGTGTATCACGGTTAATGCGCCCCATCCTCGATTTATTGCAGACAATACCGCCTTTCGTACTTTTGATCCCGGTCGTTATGCTCTTTCAGATCGGGGATTTCTCTGCTTTTCTGGCGATTATATCGTATGCGATTGCACCGATCATCCGATACACAGAAGCTGCGCTACGCGAGGTTTCATTGGCTAAGATCGAAGTCGGCCGCAGCATCGGGTGTACCCCGATGCAGTTGCTGTTTTTGGTAAAGCTTCCAGCTGCACAGCGCAGGATCGCACTGGGGGTAAATCAGTCCATAATGTATGCGCTTGCCATGTTGGCGGTGGCCGCACTTGTGGGCTCACGCGGGCTGGGACAGGAAGTATATGTCGCGCTTGGCCAGGCCGATGCAGGCCTCGGCATTCTCGCTGGGGGCGCAATCGCTGCTATTGCAATATGCGTCGATCGCACCTTTGTTAGCGCTCTTGTTGAAAAATCTTCTCAATCTGAGCGCTGACATAGTCGAAAGAAGGGTCAAACCAA
Organism: Roseovarius pelagicus; assembly: GCF_025639885.1. Taxonomy (NCBI): domain Bacteria; kingdom Pseudomonadati; phylum Pseudomonadota; class Alphaproteobacteria; order Rhodobacterales; family Roseobacteraceae; genus Roseovarius; species Roseovarius pelagicus. The sequence goes on from NZ_CP106737.1 coordinate 32,677, forward strand.
GGCCGGTCTTTTGCGATATCTGAACGAGACACAGCATAAGCAGTACGACAAAACTCAGGCGTCCCTTCTACCTGCGAAAGCGTACCGTCAGAAATGTAATTGGTAACCATGCGTGTCGGCAAATAGGCCGACCCGCCCCAACGCAAAAGGTAATTAAGCGCACAATTACTGGAACTGATCGTGATTACGGGCGTGCGTGCCACTGAAAATGCCTCGGCGTGAAGACGACGAAAATCGCCACCCAGATCAACGTAGATATAGTCTGGGTCCCAATCGACATAGCTTCGTGCGCGGGTTGATACCTGAATCAGACGATCATCAAACAGCTTTCTTACACGGTATCCGCCCGAAACAGCGGAATCGAACATTAAGGCAACATCAATCAGACCCGAAGATAACCAGCGTTCGATATCATCCACATTCCCCAACCAGAACGACAGAGCGACTTCTGGATGATGCTGCCGCAGGTAATCAACCCATATGCAACCGGACGCGTCCCATAGGTCCAGATGGCAGCCGACATTGCATATGCTTTTAAAATCTTGGCTGAGTGATAATTCCTGCCGCGCCAACCCCCAGGCCTGCGTCATAACTTCTGCATAGCGAAGAAACTTGAACCCTGCCGGGGTCAACTCTGCCCCGGATCTGCTACGGATCAGCAGTTTTTGACCCAAATGATTCTCAAGGGCGTTGATCCTGGTCGTAACAGTAGACTCGGTAACATTCAGCCGCGCAGCAGCTCGGTTCAGGTTTCCCACCTTTACCACCTCTAGGAAAGTTTGTGCAAAGGCCACATTCATACGAGTAAAACGGGCTGATTCATACCGATGAACATGCTAAATGGGTGATCTGAAAAAATGAAAAGGCCTCCGGGCATTCAACATAAACCTCCGCACTTATAGAAGCCAGATACGCATTGCATCACCCTAGCTTAGCCCTTGCGCGTAACGAAGCGCGTTTGCAGATACGCCTCGAGCGCGTCTGCCCCGCCTTCAGTGCCTATGCCACTGTCCCCGATGCCGCCGAACGGCACTTCGGGAAGCGACAGCCCGATGTGATTGATCGAAATCATCCCCGACTGGATTTCGTGCTGAAGCCGCTGAGAGCGGGACGATGAACGGGTCCAGGCATAGGCCGCCAGCCCAAACGATAGCCGGTTAGCTTCGGCGATTGCTTCGTCGTCGTTGCTGAAGGTGTTGATGGCAACGATGGGGCCAAAGGGCTCTTCGTTCATGATTTCGGTTTGAACCGGAACGTCGGTCAGAACAGTAGGCTCAAAAAACCAGCCTTCGTTACCAATCCTTTTCCCTCCTGTACGGAGCGTGGCACCCTGCCCGACGGCATCCGCAATCATGTGTTCAAGGGCGGGAATCCGGCGTTCATTGGCCAAGGGGCCCATTTCGCTAGCCGCATCCGACGCAGGCCCGACCTTGATGCTTTCAGCCTTGCGGACGAATTTGTCTATGAACTGTTCCGACACAGAAGATTGTATCATGAAACGGGTTGGAGACACGCAAACCTGACCCGCATTGCGAAACTTGCTGGCGGCAAGAACCGAAACGGCATCATCCACATCGGCATCGTCGAACACAAGCACAGGCGCATGGCCCCCCAGTTCCATTGTGGCGGGCTTCATGTGCTGCCCAGCAAGACCCGCCAGCAGCTTTCCGACTGGCGTGGACCCGGTAAAAGACACCTTACGGATCACCGGATGCGGGATCAGATAGCTCGATATTTCCGCCGGATCGCCATATACGAGGTTCACCACGCCGGCAGGCACGCCCGCGTCTGCAAAGCAGCCCACCAAGGCCGCGGGGGAGGCCGGCGTTTCCTCGGGGCCCTTGACAATGATACTGCATCCTGACGCCAGAGCTGCCGAAAGCTTGCGGACGACCTGGTTGATCGGGAAATTCCACGGTGTGAACGCCGCGACCGGGCCGATCGCCTCTTTGATCGTCAACTGCGTAACGTCGGGTTCGCGTGCCGGTATGACACGGCCATAGGCGCGGCGGCCTTCCTCAGCGAACCAATCGATGATGTCAGCGCCGGCCGAGGTCTCACCTTTGGCTTGGGCAAACGGCTTCCCCTGCTCCAGCGACATCTGCTCCGCGATCGTGTCGGCGCGCGCTCTCAGCAGTTCTGCCGCGCGTCGCATTATCTGGCAGCGCAGCATCGGCGAGGTGTGTTTCCACTCGTCAAAGATTGACTCGGCCGCCTTAAGCGCGGCATCCAGGTCTTCTTTGCCCGCACGCGAGACTGTGCCGAGCGCAGTGCCGGTCGCCGGGTTTAAGACCTCAAGTTTCGCCAGAGACTTTGCAGGACGCCATTCACCGGCAATGAACAACTCGACATCGGGATAAGACATTGTGACAGACTCCTTCCACTTTAGGGTACGCGGCAGTTCGGCGTCTCAGCCTTGTTTGAACGCGCCGGTTTACGTATTTTCTTCGCCAGCAGTTGTCAGATACCGGTCCAGCCGGGGCACAGACTCCATCAAGGTCCGGACGTAAGGATGATCAGACTGCTTCAGGGTTTCATCTCGCGGTCCGTAGGCCACGACCTTTCCTGCGCGCAGAACCAACACATCATCGGCGATCATCTCGACCACATGGATGTCATGGGTGATGAACAGGATGGTTGTTCCATGCTTTCGCTGCAAATCGGACAGAAGCACCAGGATCGATTCCGCGACCAGCGGATCAAGACCGGACGTGATTTCATCGCAGATGATCAGATCCGGGGCGCTGGCAAGGGCACGCGCAATGCAGACCCTTTGTTTTTGCCCACCGGAAAGCTGCGAGGTGCGGCGGTTCATCATTTCAACCGGCAATCCAACCTGCCGCATCAGTTCGATCACTTCCTGCCGACAGCGGGTCGCATCAAACTTGCGATGATACTTCAATGGACGACCAATCACATCTCCCACGCGCTGCATCGGGTTCAGCGCGGTGTCAGGCATCTGGTGGATGACCTGAATTCGTTTCAACAGATTGATTTCACGTGATTTCAACCGCTTAGGCAGCACCGCCCCGTCAAACGTTACCTCGCCCGACCACGGCGCCAAAACACCCGTGACCACCCGGCCAAGCGTCGATTTTCCAGAGCCGGATTCGCCGACGATCGCCAGCGTGCGACCGCGCATCGCGGTGCAAGATACCCCGCCGAGTACCTTTTCGGACCCGTATCCCGCGACGATATTCTGAATCCCAAGGATCGGTGTCGTTCGCTCCCGGGCCGGATTTTCGCGCACTTCGGCCTGCAACAACTCTTTGGTGTATTCGGCCTGCGGATTGGACAGGATCTCCGAGGTCTTGCCGATCTCAACCTGCTTACCATGGCGCAGGACCATGATCCGGTCGACGACCTGTGACACCACTGGCAAATCATGTGAAATATAAAGAGCTGCCACACCCGATTTGGATACTGTGCGCTTGATGGCGGCGACGACTTCTGCCTGAGTGGTGACGTCAAGTGCCGTCGTTGGCTCATCGAACACGATTACATCAGGCTTGCATGCCATGGACATGGCGACCATCGCGCGCTGCAACTGCCCCCCCGAAACCTGATGCGGGTAACGTTCACCAAAGGATTGCGGCGATGGCAATCCAAGCGTCCTGTAAAGTTCAATCGCTTCAGAGCGCAATGCCGATCTCGACCCTTGATCGTGTTGTTGGCCTGCCTCGATGAACTGATCGATTAGACGATGGGCTGGATTGAAAAACGCCGCCGCCGATTGTGCCACATAAGACACCCGCGCCCCGCGCATCTGACGCAATTCTTCCGGGTTCATGGTCAGAAGGTCCTTACCCTTAAACAGAACCTGCCCGCCGGAAAATCTGCATCCTGGCCGTCGATACCCTAGCGCCGACAGACCTATGGTTGATTTGCCAGCGCCGGATTCGCCGATCAGGCCAAGAACCTCGCCCTTGTTTAGTTTAAACGAAACACCCTTAACGATCTCAAACCAGCGTTTATCCGCCCCCTTCGCCTCGATAGAGAGTTCCCGCACTTCCAGAGCGATATGTTTCAATGCATCAGTCATCTTGCGTTCCGCCTGCTAAGTGAATGAACCAGTCGACAACGTAATTGACGCTCACGGTCAACAAAGCAATCGCTAGCGCGGGAAGCAGAGGAAGCATGCTTCCGTAGGAAATTAGAGTGGAATTTTCGCGCACCATAGCCCCCCAATCTGCAGTCGGTGGCTGAAGGCCCAACCCAAGAAAGCTAAGCGCGCTGATCAACAGGAAAACAAAGCAGAAGCGCAACCCAAACTCGGCAATCAAGGGGATGGTAACATTGGGCAACACTTCACGTAGAACGATCCAAGGCAATTTCTCTCCGCGTAGCCGAGCCACCTCAACAAAGTCCGCATGAACCACATTCATTGCAAGCGCGCGTGAAAGCCGAAAAACCCGCGTGCTATCCACAAACGCAATGACTGCTATCAGCACCGGGATGGAAACGCCGAACATGGTCAGCAGAAACAAGGCGAAGACAAGCTGTGGAATTGCCATGAAGACATCCGCGCTGCGCGCAAGAATCTCGTCGCCCCAGCCGCCTATGACGACCGCAGAAATGCCCAGAGTACCTCCTATCAAGAAGGCAAGGATCGTGGCCGCCAGCGCGATTCCCACAGTGTTGCGCGCTCCCCAGAACAGCCGGGACAGCATGTCCCGCCCAAGGTTATCCGTGCCCAGCGGATGCATCCGGCTTGGGAGGTCGAACTCCGTACCGACAATCTCTGATTCTCCATAAGGCGCCAGCACCGGGGCGAAAATCGCCACGATCGCATAGGCCAGAATGATCAACAGGCCAAGTTTGGCGCTCAGCGGCGCCGCACGAATATTGGTAGCGACACGGGCCAGCACGGATGGCTCTGGCTGCGAAAGACTGACGTTTTCATTTGACATGTCTGGTTCCCGTTCAGCCCTGATGCTGCAGACGCGGGTTTGCAAGCGTTGAAAGAATATCCGCGGTCATGTTGAGCACGACGTAGCTGGCGGCAAAGGCCAGGCTACACGCCTGAACCACTGGCAAATCGCGCTTTTGCACGCTGTCGACCATTAGCTGCCCCATACCGGGATAAATGAACACGACCTCCACGACGACAACTCCGACGATAAGCCACGCCATATTCAGGACCACGACGTTGATAATCGGGGCCAGCGCGTTCGGCAGGGCATGATGCAGGACGATCCTGCGCGGACGCACCCCTTTCAACACCGCCATCTCAATATAGGCGCTGTTCAGGACTCCCAGCAATGCGGCCCGGGACATCCGCATGATATGCGCCTGCACCGCCAACGTCAGAGTCAGCGCAGGCAGTAAGATGATCTTGATAAGTTCCAGAAGTGTAATGTCGCTGGGCATTTGCGATAGGCTGGGAAACCACCCTAACTCCACCGAAAATATCAGAATTAGGACATATGCGATGAAAAACTCGGGAAACGAAACCAGCGACAGCGCGATAAAGTTGACCGCGCGGTCCAGCAAGGAGCCCTGCGTGAGTGCAGATGCGATTCCAAGCCCCATGGCCAATGGCACCGCAATGATCGCAGCTGCCCCGGCAAGCTGAAAGGTGTTCCACAGCCGTCCGCCGATCAAAGCGTTGATTTCACGACCGTTCGCCAAGGAGGTGCCGAAATCGCCCTGTAACACGGCACCCAGCCAATTCAGGTATCGATACCAAAGAGGTTGATCCAGACCCAGTTCTTGCCGGAACGCGGTTAGTACCTCGGGAGAGGCGGCCTGACCCATCATTTCAGTCGCAATGTCCCCGGGTAACAAGGCGACGCCAAAGAAGATCAGCGTCGTCACGACCCACAGAGTTAATGCGCCCAACAAAAGTCGCCGCAAAATAAATTTAGTCACGTCACCGCGGCTCCTGGCCTGTCGAGCAGCTGAGATCAGCCAATTTTTTGGTTAAGGAATGCCTCGACCGGAGGAATCACCCTGTCGGAAGCCTCGATCATGATGGCGTGCTTGAGCCCATCCAGAATGACAAGTTCCGATTGCGGCAATGCCTCTGCGATCTGCTTGTTCAAGCGCGGATTGCAGCCGCCGTCCAGTTCACCCGTCAAAACTTGCGCCGGAACATCGACTTCATGCAACCACGGTGCCATCTCGGTATCTGCATAGATATCAAAGACGTTGAGAAAGATATCCGCCGGGGTGGCCAGAACCTGCTGTGCCCGCCATTCGATGACATCGGGATGGGCTTCGGCGAACGCATCGGTAAACCAACGGCCCGCCAATGTACGCAATACCTGCTCAATTCCTTTCTCACGCATCGCGTCCACGACCGCGCGTACCTTAGCGCTGTCATCTTCGGTGCGGAACGCGGCTGTAGACCACAGACCCAGCGACAGAACTTTATCCGGGCAGCGGCGCGCAAACGCAGGTCCAATCATTCCGCCCAGAGAGTGCCCAGCCACATGTGCCTGATCTATCCCCGCCCGCTCAAACAGAGCCTCCAGATCATCAACCAGATCATCCAGCCCGAAAGCCTCTTTCGGGATCGGAGACTGACCGTGACCCCGCAGGTCATAGGTCACACAGGTAAAACGATCCTCAAGCGCGTCGACAATCTTGTCAAAAGCCGCGCGACGGGCGCCGATACCATGGATGAAGACCAGATACGGGCCCGTACCGCGGACAGAATAAGCACAATTTACAGCCACGAGGTTACTCCTTCGCCTTTGCCGCAGCGCGATCCGAGACAAGCTCACCGGAAACGGCCCAGTTGGTTTTTTCCATTTCGTTGAACAGAATAGTCACGCCGCTGGCCGGGCCACCGACGACGTCGATATAGGTGTCTGTCAGCTTGCGCGCCAGATCGCGTTTGACCTCTTCGGGACGGCCACTGAACATGTCTACTTTGATGATGGGCATTTGATTTTCTCCTATGGATTTCAGGCGACGGATGTGGCGATCGGCTGCGAAAAATGCCGCATCACGTCCTCGGCAAAGTATTGCATCATGTCCAATGTTTCCTGATGCGTCTGGCCAAAGCCGCAGGACATGATGATTTCATCGATTCCGGTTTCCGCATAGAAACCCAGTCGGTCGATCATCTCGTCACGTTCGCAAATCAGAAGGCTCCGGCTCAGATCTTCCATTGAGCGGTTCTTGCGAATGGGCTCGATCTGGCCATTTTGCACAATGCCGGGACCGGTAAATACATTGTCGAACCGATCATAATAATCCGCCGCTTTTTCCAGCATGCGCTGTTTCTCGGCGGCGTTGCGAACAAGGAAAATGCTGCGCTGAAGCGAAAGGCTGGTCTCCTTACCTGCAGCGCGCGCCTTTTCTTCGCCGCGCTTAAAGGCGTTGACCTGATCCAACAGTACAGCATCATCAGCAGCAAGTGGTGTCGTCTGCACAAGGTATCCCTTGCCGGCCACAGCTTCGATACCACCCGGAGCCATCACAGCCAGCATGAGGGGAATTTTACCTTCGGGGCGGGGCATCACGGTAAGCGGTTCAAAATTGTAATGGGTACCGTTCCAGGAAACCTCTTCCTCAGCTAACAGTTTTTCTAGTACTTGTAAGGATTCATCGAATACTTCCCGGCTCTGCGAAATGTCTCGGTCGAGGCGCCCTAATTCATAGCCGAACGCCCCACGCCCAACACCGACAACCAACCGATCGTCGCATAGGGCCTGAGCCTGAATGATCTCGCCCGCAAAAATACGCATGTCATGCAGGGGCAGCACACAAATCGAAGTGACCAGTTTAACATGCTTGGTTAGCGACGCGATGCGTACGGCCAACTGCAACGGTGCTGGCACCAGCAGGATGTTGATCAAATGGTGCTCAGGGATCGATACTCCCTTGTAGCCCAGATTGTCCGCATGGACCGCTTGATCAATCATGTTCTGATACATTTTCCGACCGCCATAGGACGGATCAGGCAGATAGCTCGATAGAAAGTGATTAAAGTCCATCTTCGTGGCTCCTTCGGTACAAAAAGACTGTCCATTCAGCCAACATCGGCGTTCCAGTCGATCCAGTGGCGCGGGGCCAAGGACAGCGCAGCCACCCGTCCACCATCAGGCGTGTCGCAATACAGGCCGCTGACACCCGCCTGCTTTTCACGGAAATACCGGCTCAACATACCCGAGGGCAGTTCACCCGGCACCAGATCCCAGGGCGCGTCGTCGGCGCCCAGGAACACAAGCTCTGTCCCATCCATCAAAGTCTGGACGTGTGCGCCCTGATTTTCGGGCGCACCCTCAAGCCGCATTGTGTAGACCATGGTCGTGGCCGCGGCACCTGGCTCCTGATAGACTGAATAGACAAAATCCGCCTCGGCGCTCAGCCCAAACCGTGTAAAGAGCTGGGACAAGGCAGCACCATGTCGCGTATCTCCCGTCAGGGAGACCGACGGCACCTCGTAATGTTGGGCACCCGGACGACGCAACAGCATGACCTTTCCGGCATGCTCCAACAGACCCGCCACTCGCAGAGCCGAGCCGCTTTCTTCCAGCGTTTCCTCTGCCAGGCCAAAGGACACATAGCGTCCTCCGTGAAACCCAAGCGGCCGCCCTGCGCCGGTAGCGAATTGCACGACGCGCCCAATCAGAATCAAATGGTCACCGGCAACCACCTTTTCATGCGCGTCGCAGATCAACGTTGACAAGCTGTGCCCGACATATGGCACGTCACTACCATGCAGACCCGAGATCGCAGCGCTCTTTTCGGCCCCGGGTGAGGCAAAGACCGTCGAGAGATGCTTTTGCCAGTCACCCAGAATGTTGATCGAAAAGGATTTACTGGCCGCGAATTCCTCGTAACTGGCCGCCTTATCCCCCAAACAGACCAGCACAAGCGGCGGGTCCAGAGAGACAGACGTAAACGAATTGGCTGTAAAGGCACGCGGCACGCTATCACTGCCCCGAGTTGCGACAATCGTCACCCCGGACAGAAAGCTGCCTAGAATGTCGCGCAATTCACGCTTGTGAACCTGCGCGGCATCAGTCCAAACGGTGGCGATCATCAGAATTCTCCTTCGTTCATCAGGGCGGTCAGGCCGTGACCCACCAACGCTCGATCGCCTTCATACCATCCATTGGCAGATCCCGGTTGACCGCCTCCGGCGTTCCGACACCATCAGACAGGCCCAAAACATAATTCATGAACATTGGCACAACCGTGCCGCCATCCTCATGGAGGACCGCCTGCATCTCTGCGTACATGTTTTTGCGAAGGCTCTCGTCGAACTCTGTCCGGGCAGTGACAAGTAGTTCGTTAAACCGGCCGTTCTGCCAGTTAGTATCGCCGAACGACGCACCCTCGGCGTAAATCAGCGAAAAGATCGCATCAGGCGTAGGGCGTCCCGTCCAGTAGCACATACAAAAAGGCTTCTTGGACCAGACATTGCTCCAGTATCCATCATTGGGCTCCCGGACGACGTTGATATCGATACCTGCCACAGCCGCCGATTCACGGAACAGGACCGCCCCGTCCACCGCACCGGCAAAAGCCGCATCCGCTGCTGAAATGTCCAACGAAATCGTGTCAAACCCTGCTGCTTTCAGGTGAAACTTTGCCTTGTCCGGATCGTAGAGTCGCTGTTCCAGCTCAGAATTCGCAAATTTCTGGCTGGCCGGAATAGGATGATCGTTACCAACAGACCCATGACCACGAAGCAATGTTTCCACCCACTGTTCACGGTTGATCGCATACTTGAGCGCCTTGCGCAGATCGAGATTGTCGAACGGCTGAACATTTGTCAGCATCGGCATGGTGGCGTGCTGATACCCCTCGACCTCCATGATGCGAACGCCCGCCTTGCGCTGAAACAGAGACAAGGTTTTCAGATCGACCCGGTTCATGGCGTCGATCTGTCCAGTCAGCAGGGCGTTTTGACGCGCAGTCACATCGTTGATCGCGAGCAGATGAACCTCGTCCGCATGGGCACGACCCTCTTTCCAGTAATTCTGGAAACGGGTCGCTTCGGCGCTGACACCAGCCTCGAAATGCTTCAACACATAGCCGCCGGTTCCAAGACCAGACTGCCAGTCGACCGTGCCGTCGTCGTTGGTCGGCATGATGCCGACATGATAATCTGACAGAAGCACCGGAAGGTCGACGTTGCCTTCCGCAAGGGTGATACGCAACGCATCGCCGTCGGCCCGAACCTCCTCGATCTGCTGAAAGATGGATTTGGCCAACGAGGTCGATTCAGGCCCACGATGATGGTTGATCGAAGCGATGACATCGTTCACCGTCATTGTTCGACCATTGTGGAATTCGACACCCTTGCGCAGTTTGAATGTCCAGACACGCGCATCACTTGAGGCATCCCAGCTTTCTGCCAGTTCGCCGGTGGGGTTCGCGTTTTCATCCAACTCTACTAAGCCGTTGCGCAGACCACCATAGGTCAATAGCATCATGAAATCATCCCAGGCCAGGCCGGGATCAAGGCTATCTGTGGTGTTAGCCCCCGCCAACCCAAAGCGTAGAGTCCCGCCCCTTTGCGGTCCCTCTCTGGAGAAAGCCGGCGACGCACCGATCCCGCCGAGCAAGCCGGTCATAGCCCCGCCCCCCAGCCCCTGAAGAAACCCGCGCCGGGGCATGCCAGTATGAGATTTGCGATCCCTTGTCATTGTCTTCCTCCTCCACAGACAATTACCGTACATATGTACGATTTTTCCAAACCGTACAAATGTACAGTCATAATTGTCAAGCGGCATGTGCAAAGATGACGCGACAAGTTTGCTTGCGCTTTTGGCGTGAGCCGTCCTAGATGTTGTCTATGTCTACAACGCGCACCCGCACAAAAAACTTGCCCCCCGAAGAGCGCAAAAAGCAGATTATTATCGCGGCGCTGACCTGTCTGGGCCGCGATGGGCACGCCAAGCTGACTGCTCGGAAACTCGCCAAGGAAGCCCAAACCTCTCTTGGAAATATTACCTATCACTTCACCGACATGCGCGAGATTCTGGTTGAAACCTACCGATATGCCTCCCGCCGCCTGCTTGAAGCATCTGAAAGCAGCCTTGGAACCTCGGATCTTTCCGCACAAGAGCGCTTACGCACTTTTTTGGAGGCAGGGTTCAGCGAAGAATTTCTGGACAAAGGCTATACTGCCATGCGCATCGACCTATGGTCAGCCGCGCTGCATTATGACGAAGTACGGCATGTCGAACGCGAACTTTATCAAGGCTATCGTGATCAGCTTTCAAATCTGATTGCTGCCGTCCGGGCAGAATGTTCCGACGGCTTTGGAAACCATATCTCTTTGGTTGACGTCATTATGGCGACGCTTGATGGTCTTTGGCTAGACTGGATGCGCCGTGAAGACAATCTGTCCGTGCGCGCCGCTTTGGACCTCTGCATGCAACTTGCACTTGCTCCGCCCCTTACCCCCGAGGGGGGTAATTAACGGAAGAATCGCAGCGTACGTCAGTGTCTGAATTTCGGACGGTAGTTCACGATGACCCGGTGTCCGCCTAACCGAACGATCAGTCGCTTAGGGAAACGTCGCACGACCGTGGCATTGCGTTGCTATTACATGAGGATATCAAGCATGTCCCCATTCGCATCGACTGCCCACCATAGCCAGAATTTTACGCCACTGATCGCGCATTGGCGTTATCATGGCGCTAGTAGCCTGAGATTCAATATCTCTCGCGTCTCTGCGGGTGTCGCAACTTGGAAACCCATATTTTCAAGAATTGAACGTCCCCGCTCGACAAGCTGCCCGTTTGTCGCGAACACTCCGCGCGACAGATAGAGGTTGTCCTCCAGTCCGACGCGCACGTTGCCACCCAACAGCGCCGCTTGCGCCAGCATCGGCATCTGATTTCGACCCAGACCAAAAGCGGCCCAGACTGCATTCTCAGGCAAAAGACCGCGATGATACAGGACCGTCTCCGTATCCGTCGGCGCGCACCATTTGACGCCGGTTACCATTTGGATCAGGGGCGGGCCGTCGATCAAGCCTTCGGAAATGAGCTGCTTGGAAAATTCGATATCTCCGGCGGAAAACACCTCAAGTTCCGGTTTAACACCAAGCTCTTGAAAGCGTTTTGCAAGGCCGCGAAGCGTGCGTGTCGTATTGAGGTAGACATACTCCAGGTCACCTTCGATCTGGTTCCCCGTGGTCACGTCGATTGACGCAATTTCAGGTAGCAGTTGCTCGATATGAGCGACGCGGTCTGATAGATTGGCGACATCACTTTCGGGCAAAGCCTTGCTTTCATCCTCGGGGTTCGGCAGAAAAACAGCGCCTGCACCACAGGTTATGTTCAGGACGATATCAACACCGGTAGCTCGGATACGTTCCACTGGGATTGCCAAGTTGATCACGGCCTTGCGTCGGGATAGGCGATCATCATGAGAACTCCACCAACAATGCCGCGCCTGAAGGGCTTTCGTTTTCCCCACGAGATCATCTCCTATGCCGTCTGGGCTTACCATCGGTTTGCGCTCCGCACGGCCGCTGTCGAGGATCTGCTTGCTGAGCGTGGCGTGGTCGTCAGCCGGGAGACCATTCAGCTATGGGTAAACCGGTTCGGTCCCCATTGTGCCAACTGCATCCGAAGGGATCGGCCGACACCTGCGGACAAGTGGCATCTTGACGAGGTGGCGGTGCCGATCAATGGCGTGAAACACTGGCTTTGGCGGGTGGTCGACGCAGACGGAGCTGTGCTCGACATTCTCGTACGGCCACAGCGAAACGCGAACGCCGCGCGACGTTTCCTGAAGCGGCTTGTCGCCCAATTTGGCCACTCGCGCATTGTGATCACAGACAAGCTCCGCAGCTATTTCAAGCCAGTCCACGATTTTGCGCCGAGCGCAGATCATCGCGCGCACAAAGGCCTCAACAATCTGATCGAAGGGTCACACCGGCCGACGCGGCGACGGGAAAAGATCATGGGAAGGTTCAAATCGCCGAGGCAGGCGCAAAGGTTCCCTGCTGCCCACGACCAGATCAGCATCATCTTCCGCCCCCGCCGCTATCGACTTTCCACCATATCCTACCGTCATGCCAGAGTTGATGCCTTCGGCCTGTGGGACGATTATGCCGCCGAGATGACGGCCTGATTGCGAGAAATCACCACTCTTGCAATCTACGTCAAACAACTTGGCAATACCGTCCAGACCTGCATCGTGCATCTTGAAGTGGTCCGGCTTTTTCGGGCAGGTTGCGGCTCTGCTAAGATGCATCCGGGTTAGGTTTCATACTGCTGCGGACGGAGTTGTCACGTTAAACGGGCTGCGATTGCCTGCTCCCTAATTGCAACGTAGATCGCAGCGATGCAGGCACTATCCATCACCTACAAGCGGCACCGGTTCCCGCCCTTGATCATCGCCCACGCGGTCTGGCGGTATGTCCGCTTCAATCTGAGCCTGCGTGACGTTGAGGAATTGCTGCTCGAATGTGGTATCGACGTGTCCTATGAAACCGTTCGGCGCTGGACGACCAAATTCGGGCCGCAGATCGCGAGGAACCTGCGGCGGCGCTAGCGCCGTCCTGGCGATGCCTGGCATCTGGATGAAGTCGTGGTGAAGATTGCGCCCTGGTCATTCTGGCTCTGGCGTGCCGTCGATCAGGACGGTGTTGTCTTGGATGAAATCCTCCAGCCCCGGCGGGACAAGCGCGCGGCAAAGCGGCTCTTGGTCAGGCTGATGAAACACTGGGGCTTCGTTCCCAGACGGATCATCACAAACAAGCTTCGCTCCTACGGCGCCGCCAAACGGGATGTCGCCCCCGGCCTTGATCATTGGTCGCACAAGGGGTCCAATAACCGCGCCGAGAACAGCCACCTGCCCTTTAGGAGACGAGGGCGGGTAATGCAAGGCTTCCGATCTCTGGGTGGATTGCAGCGCTTCGTCTCCATGCAATCCGCAACCCGCAATTGTTACTCCGCCCCAGCCCGCCGCCGTTCCGCTCTTACCATACGCTACCATCGCCTCGAAGCTTTCGAGGCGTGGAAAACCGCAGTAAACGTCGCTTAATTTCCATCTGCTCCCAAACTTGCAGACTGGACGAGTTAATGTGACAACACCGATCCTCGGCGTCTGCCGTGCTAAGCGCGAAGCGATGATAGACCCATACGGCATAAGCCCAGACTTCACGAGGGAAACGGTAGTCCTTCAGGCGCGGAAGCTCAACTGGCATCTTCATGACAAAACGCTCGACGCACCCAAGGTCCGGCAGCAAGTTGGGAATGCCACTTCAGGGGATGGTTAGTCGAAATTATCCAATACAGTAAGTCGTGGCGGTGCGCAGCATAAACTGAAGGATAATTACCCCTAACGATAAAATTACTTGAGATATCTCGCCTTTTGATTTATTCTTACTGCTAAAGGTAAGGGGCGCGCCGTGGCAACTGAAAATGAGCAAATGCTTCTTGCCAATGTCGGGCGGCGCATCAGGGCAACGCGTGTTAAGCAGAGCCTCAATCTTGACCAGCTCGCGCGGCTCACTGGTATCAGCGCTCCGGCATTGTCACTGATCGAGACGGGGAAGCGCGATGCCAGGCTGACGACTGTGGCCAAGATCGCTGCGGCGCTGCGTGTACCTCTCTCGACCCTAATGGATGATACACCTTCGGGCTCGGACGCTAGGACGAACGACGCGGCGCAAGGCTATGACCTTGGGGATTACCAATGACCGCTTCGGTTCCGATCTGGTTTGATGCGCTTCAAGTGGGACACGTTGATGTTGCCACTGATGGCACGCTGTCTTTGCGCTACGACGAGCGATGGCTGCAGACTTCGGGCGCGTTTCCGCTCTCGGTCACCATGCGATTGCGCGCTAAACCCTATCCGTCCGAGGTTATCTCGCCTTGGCTTGCGAACCTTCTTCCCGAAGAAGAGCAGTTGCAGATTATGACGCGCTCTCTGGGGCTGAATCAGGGGGATGTGCTAGCCGTGCTGACAGAAATTGGCGGCGATACTGCAGGGGCGCTGTCTTTCGGGGAGCCTGCGGATCCCAGCCGCTGGGCCTATACGACGCTGACGCAGTTTTACGACACAGACGATGGGGCCGAAGCCCTTGAGCGCCACTTCGCTGATCTTGGCCGCAGACCATTTCTGGTCGGCGAAGAGGGGGTGCGCCAGTCCCTTGCCGGTGACCAGAAGAAGTCGGCTTTGGCCGTTCTGGACCCGGACGGGGTGCCTGTGCTGCGCTTGCCCGGCCCGAATGACAGGCTTGCTATTCCCCTCAACGGTGCCCCGTCTACACTGATTGTGAAACCGGATAACCCCAATCTGCCCGGCATCACCGAGAACGAGGTCTGGTGTCTGCAGATAGCGCAGGCCATCGGCATCGAAGCTGCGCAGGCAACGATCCTCAAGGCATCTGGCCGCACGGCGATCGGCGTGTTGCGCTATGATCGCAGGCTTGGGCGGAACGGCCAGGTTCTGCGGCTTCACCAAGAGGATTTTGCACAGGCCAATGGCATTCCTCCTGGGCGGAAATATGAACGTGGCACCCTGCGCGGGCTGGACCTCAAGGCCTTGTTGGAGACCGGACGGAACGTCAGCGCAAACGATGCCTTGGCCCTGCTTGATCAGGTTGTCTTCAACATTCTTGTGGCCAACACCGATGCCCATGCCAAGAACTATTCGCTGATCCTGCCGGTTGCGGCCGCGCCGCGGCTTGCGCCGCTTTACGACGTATCCTCTGTCCTGACTTGGCCCCACGTGGTGCAAAGTTACGCCCAGAACATCGCAGGCAAGAGGCGTACTCCGGACATGATCGCGGGGCGGCATTGGGAGAAAATGGCCCGAGACATTGGCTATCGACCGACCGATGTCCGAAAGCGGATTCAGGAACTTGTCGACAAGTTGGTGGCATGCAGGATGAAGGTCACAACCGAGGTGGCAGCACTTCAGGGTGCGACAGCGGGCTATGTCACGCAAACTGCGGAAGCCGTCGAAGGTAATGCGATGCGCATGGCCGGAAGGCTGTAGATGGTTGGAAGCCTCGACTGACCTTTTATGTGCGCCAGGGGGAAAGTTGCATTAATCATCAGGTTTTGACAACTTTGTGCCTTTGAGGTTGATGATGTCACGCAGGTCTCTGTTCAAACACCATCGCTTTCCACGTGATGTCATTTTGTGCGCTGTGCGGTGGTACTTGCGCTATCCGCTGTCCTACCAGGACGTGGTCGATCTGATCGCAGAGCGCGGGATCACCATCGATCGGTCGTCCGTGTATCGGTGGGTTCAGAAGTTTGGACCCGAACTCACCAAGCGAACAGAGAAACATCTGCACCGCGCCAGCCTTGATTGGCATGTGGATGAAGCCTACGTCCGGGTCGGCGGCAAGTGACGATATCTTTGGCGCGCCGTCGACGCGAACGGTCAAATGATCGACTTTCGCCTCACCGCAAGACGAGACGCGAGAGCTGCCAAGGCCTTTCTCAACAAAGCCATTGAACGTGTTCGGCTCCATCGGCCGGTCACTATCATTACAGACAAAGCGCCGACTTATCGTCGTGTCATCCGCGAGATCAACCATCGATACGACCCGCACTTTGACAGCATCAAACACATTGATCGTAAGTGGCGAAACAACCTAATCGAAAGCGAACATGCCGCCATGAAGCGGCTCCTTGGCTATCGCCAAAGCTTTCGGTCGTTGCGAACAGCAAAGGCGACCCTAAGCGGAATTGAAACCATCCGAACCATCAAACGCAGCCATATCCAAAACAAGCAACCAGGCGTCAGTGGCGAGATTCAGTTCGTCAGCCAGTTGTTCGAAGCAGCTTGATATGACGGACTGACTTGATACTATTCTTACTGGCGTCAGTTAATGCAACAGTCCCTTCGGTCAGCCCCCGATCAGGTAACGACTGCCAGTTTCTTGTCTGAAGGCTGGACAAACTCCGGCATGATATCAGCAGCGAAAAGTCGGATCATCTGCATGCAATCCTTGTGACACGGACCAAATCCGAGATTGATGCTGACCCGATCGATCCCCATGTCATGGAATGGCATGAGCCGCTCAACCATCTCTTCGGCAGAACATATCAGGAGGTTCTCGCCCATCTCTTCGACGGTTGTTCCGTTGTCTAGAGCCACGGCACGGCCATTCTTCACGATGCCCGGGCCGGTGAAGACGTTGTCAAATCGCTGCCAGTGTTCGTGTGCCATTTCCATTTTCGATCGTTTGTCAGCCTCGTCGTTGACGATAAAGGCCCCACGCGAAACTGTCAGCGTCAGGTCTTCGCCTGCCGCTCCCATTTCGTCCTTGGCACGGCGAAACGCATCAACCTGCGATTGGAAGTGCTTGAAATTACCGTGCAGCGGCGTGGTCAAGATATTGAAGCCACGCTTTGTGCAATGGTAAATTGCCTCGGGCTTCAGCACGGCCATCAGCATACGCGGCCCGCCCTTACGCAACGGGCGCGGCATGACGGTAAGCGGTTCGAACTTGTAGTACTTTCCGTCCCAAGAAACTTCTTCTTCGCTCAAAAGAGCTTGCAGAACATCCAAGGATTCATCAAACCGTTCGCGGGTCTCCTCCATCGGAACCCCAAGGCGCTCCATTTCGTAGGCATAGGCACCGCGGCCGACCCCCAAAACCAAACGCCCCTCGCAGAAGATGTCGGCCATCACGACCTCACCCGCGTAGCTGCGCATGTCATGCAGCGGGAGAACGACCACACCGGTCAGGATTTCGATATTCTTGGTATGTGCGGCGATCTTGACCGCAGCAGTCAACGGCGCAGGGTTCACACCGAGCTCAAGCAGGTGATGTTCGGTCATAGAAACCGACGCATAACCCAACTCGTCGGCCAGTATGGCTTGGCTGACCATGCTGTTGTAGAGATCATCGCCACCCTTGGTTTTGTCATGGTGATCCATGGAAAAGTGGATATCAAAATCCATCGAAATATCCTTTCAGTCGCAGATACTTGGGAGTGTTATCGAGATTCCGATTAATTCGCAGAAGTTCGGGTCGGCCAAATTACCGGCCTCAGACCGGCTCGTGTATGACGTTCAGGTAGCGATAGCCGCCGTCGTGATACGCCAACGGATATCGCCTTTCAGTCCCGACAGCGCACACTTCGCCGACAAAGATCTTGTGGTCGCCGTGGGAGGTCACCGACGATATCGCGCTGGCAAAGAACGTGGCTCCGGGAAAGCGTGGGGCCATTTTGGGCACGTCGATAAAGTCGATATTGCTGAAACGATCAGGCAGCGTATCATCGAACTCACCGCTGAAGATGCGCGCATGAAAATGCAATTCCTCGGGCAGGACGTTGATTGTAAAACAGCCGTTTGCTTCGACTTTGCGCGCGAGGCGACACTCGGCAGGCAGGCATATCAGCACGCTTGGCGGCGCCGCTGCGACCGAGTTGAAGCCATTTACGGTGCCCCCGTAGCGCCCGGCAATCCCGTCGGTGGTCACGACAACCACGGAATTTGCGACTTGCCGCATCGCGGCAACGAAGTCTTCCAAGGTGGTAGTTTGGATGTCTTCAAGCATCTCATTACTCAATTTTTGGACCGTCGACATTCGACTTTCGTTTTCCGGGTGCGCGATCAAGCATAGGGGCTTCCCGAATGCGCTCACCGGCATCTGAAGCGTGTCTGAACAATTGCACCTTTGTCACCAAGTGAAAAACGAAACTTTTTGCGACTTCGGATCATATTTTCAAATACATATACGCCGGTAAATCCCTGGATGGCGGGGTTTCATGCAAGTCGTGTTTTTGAGTATTTCCCATCCAAAGCAGGATTTGCCTCAGGACGAGCGCCCGGCCCGCTTTGGCTGTGTTTTCCTCGCTTCGCCGGCGATGAAATGCGTTCGGAAGATCATTTCAGCCTCGGACGCTTTGATTTATTGTCCCGAAAACGGTTATCGGGTACGTTTGAATTGAAGAAAAGCGAATGAAAATGTGGCGCTGAATCAGGTTTTTTCGATTGCCGATCAACCTAGTCGTTCATCGCCCCGAACGTAACCGCGCCATTGAGACCGCAGCTTATGCGGCTTGACTGTCGGTTGTGGATGCCAGCCGCGCCCAATTCCATGAAGAAATAGCTCAGGTCGAAAGAGACCTTTACGATCGCTATCGCTAGGACTTTGCCGAACTGGTGTCAGAGGCAATGCCCGCGAACAGTCACGATCTCGACAGGTGCGTCGACACGATCATGCCCGCGCTCGACGGGCTCTGGCTTGACTGGGAACGGCGCCAAGACGACAAGTCACTGGTGAATGTGCTGGACGCATGCATGATGCTGGCGACGCACTAGGGTCATGGCACCACTCTGGATTTTGACGCCGTGAACAGCGCAGACTGCGGTCAAATGGAGATAACATCTACTTGCTTACCCAAGTGGCGATACAATCCTGCACGCTTGAGAAAGCAATTCAAAATAGGTCCCAACGTGTCCGAAAGGCAGCGTTTTTCTTATCTATTTCTTTTGCAATGCGCTTGAGATCGACCAGAATGGGCGGGAACCATTCGGTCTCGATGAGCTGCTCATTGTATGAAACCCAGACAGAACGCCTGAAGGTAGCGACATTCTGAACCGCGAACAGATCTTCGTTTTCGACCTGATCGAATATCATGCGTGTCGGAAAATATGCTGAACCTCCCTTGCGTTTGATCCAGCTGTGCGCCCATGATCCATGGTTTATCGTGATCGGAGGCGTAATCTCTTCCGGCTTGATCTTGGCATGCTCCATCCCGAAATCGGGCCCCCATTCGATATAGGTGTATTCGGGGTGCCAATCCGATCGCTCGCGAGGTTCCGTGGAAACCAGAACCAGGTTTTCCTCGAACAGAAATTCGACCGTGACATTGGCGCGCCGCCTTGCGTCATACATCACGGCAGCGTCGTAGATGCCTTGTGCCAAACACGCATTCAACTTGTCGGCAGGCTCGTTTTCGATCAGCAATGACAGGTCGTTGCGACTTTGGGTGATCCCGAGGATCCAGTCTTCAACAAGACCCTGCCAAAGGCCAGCTTCCCCTCCAAGCCGAAACTGCGTCGTCACACCTTGAGGCAACGTAACCTCCTGCTGCGCCTGTTGCCAAATCTGAATCAACATCTCCGCAAACGGTCGAAATTGCGTCCCCGCCACAGTTGGCGTCACGCCCGAACGGCTTCGCAAAAAGAGCTTTTGCCCCAGCTTCTCTTCGAGTGAATTTATCCGCATGGTCACGGTGGATTGCGTTACGTTGAGGACTTCTGCGGACCAATTGAAGTTCCTGTGCTCAAGAACTGCCAGAAAAGTTTTTGCCAAGACAATATTCATGGAAATCAAGCCATCCTTCGCGACAAAACGTTCATTTACTGCCTGCTTTGGCTTTGCAAGTGTCTCCTGGTGGCGTCGGTAACGTTACCAAACGAAACCAGTGGACTCGGTGAGAGTGCGCGAAGCGTAAGGTACGATTTTTTTTCGCGGGGCATCCCAACTGTTTAATGTAGTTTTCACCAGCGTGCACCGCAAAAATGTTTCCGCCAGTCGCGCCACGATTGAGAGGCCCAAACAGCTGTCGGGCGTGGCCAGCTCCGAGGCGGCGCTCTGTTTGACATCCGGCCCCGGTCTTCGCCTCGACAGGCCGTCTCGCGCCTCCCGAGTGAAAGAGGCTACAAACCGCTGTCGGATGTATGGGATGCAACGAGATCTTCCATGGAAGCCACCGGAGGGCGAGGGGCGCCGCATGCCGCAGCACCCACAATTTGGCCATTCAACACCATTATGCAGGTTCTTTTCCTGTCGCGCGCTCCGGCGCTGCGCCCGCTGGTTTCGCGAAATGCGGCATCACCTCTTCCGCAAAGCGTTGGATCATTTCCATGCACGCTGCGTGGTTTTGGGTGAAACTGATATCCAGGCTTACCCGGTCAACCCCAAGCTCTTGAAACGGTGCAAGACGGTCGATCATCTCGTTGGTCGAACAAATGATCATGTTTTCAGCAAGCTCTTCCAATGTCTGCTTGCGCGGCAAAGCCTTGGCTAAGCCATTCTCGACGATGCCGGGTCCAGTGAACACGTTATCGAACCGTTGCCATAAATTGTCCGCCGTCTCCAGCAGCGCTTGCTTTTCCGCGTCGTTCTTGACCAGAAACGCCCCGCGCGCCGCCGTCAGTTTAAGCTCCCTGCCCGCTTCCCCCATTTCGTCTTTGGCGCGAAGGAACGCGTTCACCTGGCCATTAAAATGCTGGACGTCGCCATGCAGCGGAGTGGTCAAAATGTTGAAGCCACGTTTTGTGCTGTGATAGATCGCCTCCGGCCTTAACGCCGACATCAACATACGCGGACCACCCCGCTTCTCCGGACGAGGCATAATCGTAAGAGGCTCAAAATTGTAGTAATTTCCCTTCCAGGACACCTCTTCTTCGCTCAGCAGCGCCTGCAGGACATTAAGCGATTCATCAAATCGCTCTAGGGTTTCGTTCATAGGTACCCCTAGGCGCTCCATCTCGTACGCATAGGCCCCGCGCCCCACCCCCAGCACGAGACGGCCATCACAGAAATAGTCGGCCAGGACGACTTCACCGGCATAGGTGCGCATATCGTGCAGTGGTAGCACCACGACACCGGTCAGGATCTCCACATTCTTGGTTTGCGCTGCAATCTTGACGGCCGAAGTCAAGGGCGCGGGGTTGGCGCCGAGTTCTAGCAGGTGATGTTCTGTCACCGAGACAGAAGCATAGCCCAATTTGTCCGCGAGGATACACTGTCGAAACATGTCGTTGTAGATACGTTTACCACCATAGGCTTTGTCATGGTGATCCATCGAGAAGTGAATGTTGAAATCCAACTTGGGTTCCTTTCCTACAAAGAGTCCTTGCGATGGTACGATCGGAATCTTGCCACCTGTTTAGAGAAGTCGATTGACTTTGCGCCCGGGGATCGGTTCCGCTTGCTTCCTAGACACTGGCATTACACCGTGTCAGACAGCTACCCTTGCCGGGACAATTGGCGTCCGCCACTTCGCGGAGTTTGGGTCGACCTTGGAGGTCATCAATTGCCCCTTTCTGGTTAATCCGTTGCGTGTCACGGCCCCCTGCCCCTGGCTCAGCTGAGCGTTCAGGCATAGCGTTCAGGCGACCCTCGGCGAGCACAAAAGCGAATATTGCACCCTTCCTCTGGGTGGTAAAACGAAACTTTTCGACATCACGGATAGAAATTTTAGATTGAAGTTGGTGGGAAAATTGGCTCAATATTGTGATCTGCCCCCCCCTTTCCAATAGCCTGCAGCCACGGCGCCGAGTGTCCGGCATTGTCGCGCCTTTCATACAAGCAGCGCGCTTACCGCCATCTTGAATTTTGCGAGACAAAAAAATCCAGTTGACGACGAGTGGGCAGCTATCGTGCTCTATGCGAACAAAATCCGGGAACCCACCTGTGCCAGCA
Organism: Roseovarius pelagicus; assembly: GCF_025639885.1. Lineage (NCBI taxonomy): Bacteria > Pseudomonadati > Pseudomonadota > Alphaproteobacteria > Rhodobacterales > Roseobacteraceae > Roseovarius > Roseovarius pelagicus. The sequence continues at coordinate 55,013 of NZ_CP106737.1, forward strand.
TCGGACTCACCATGCTTGTGCGTCTGTGATTTCGGCTCGATCGTTCCAACCGTGGCGACGTTTGACCTTGTGTCACTGCGTCGACGGGTCGACGGCCCAAACGCCACGGCAGCGGAGAAGAGGACCTCGGGGCACAGTAATGTTAGACGACGAAGCTCTGAACATATGAAAACCGGCGTGCACTCGCCCGCTGATTATGGAACAAGCCAACGCAAACTGAGCAACCCGAGCTTCTGGAAAATCAGATGCGTCTCATTCTGACGAATGGAATACTGCACAGTGTTAACTTTCGGAGGATCAAGATGAATATTACGCTCGCGCGCACCTATCTGGCTGTTCTCGATCTCCGCAATTTCAATCGAGCGGCAGAGTACTTGAATGTCACTCAATCGACTGTGACCACACGTATCAATTCACTGGAAAGCCTGGTGGGTCAGCGACTCTTTCATAGGAGCCGTAGTGGCGTCGAGCCGACTGACGCGGGGCAACGCTTCCGCACATACGCCGAGATGATCATCCAGATCTGGAAGCAGGCCCAGCAAGATCTGCTACTACCAAACGCGCGATCGACCCAGTTCAAATTTGCAGCCGAATCAGCCCTTTGGCCCGGGTTGGCAAAGGATTTTCTGAAAAAAATCTACCGGGATAACGCCAACATCTCCGTGCTCGTCGAGAATAAATCTGCTGACGCCATCAACTCCTGCCTCGCTCAAGGCATCTACGACGCAGCCCTCCTATATGACGTCCGCCCTCGTACCAATGTTGTTTTTGAGTATCTGTTCGAGGAACAACTCGTTTTGGTTTCGACAACACCACGAACCCAATGCGTATGGCATCCGGAATATACCTATGTGGAATGGGGGAGAGACTTCGACATGGAACACGCCAAGATAAAGCCACCTGAAATTACCCCTCCGGTAATCATAAACTATGGGAATTGGGCCCTGGACTGGATCGAAGAACTCGGTGGGTCCGCTTATTTCCCCACCCGAATGATATTCGACAAGGTCGAAGAAGGAACGTTGCATGTGGTTCCCGACGTAAATCCGTTCACCCGTTCTGTCTGGTTTTCTTACCGAGAGAAGATGGCCGAGAATGACTGGTTCCCACAAATCCTGAATGACTTGAAAGAGATTTCCGAGAGGTTGAAGGAAAGAAACGCCGGGTTCATAAAAAAGTGGAAGTTACTCTAGAAGTACTCGGGTGTGAGGCCAAAGTTCTGACCGGTTTATTCCGCTGCGGAAGGTGCGGGAAGGCTTCATTTCAGGCAGTGATGCCCTCCTCCTTCATGGTGGGCTGACAGGCACTGGCCGAGACCAAGCCGTCATCCGACAAGCGACCTCAAGCCCCACCGGATGACCGGGGGTGTCGTTAAGCGGTTCGGCACGCATCCTCTCCGCGCGGATAGCTTCAAGCACGATATTGGCAGCATAATCACTACCTTCCAACCACTGAATCAACCTGGATACCGGCCAGATTTATCCCCTACCGCACCTACCAGAGATCGATCAAAATAATCAATCCGTACGCTTAGTTTTATTCATTTTTAATCCTAGCGACTCTGTTCGATAACCATACTTGGTAACAGTGAGCGTGCAGAGCAGGTGGCGCTATCCTGACAGCAGGAACTAAATGCGGCGCCGACGGAGCTAACGCAACGGCGGTTTTGTTTGAAAACGCGCATCGGCGGCGGAATTTCGCGAACCCTTGCACGTCACGCGAGCAAATTGGAGTCGGCCCTTATATGAGCGGAAATATGCAAGAAACGATCATCACCAACGTGGCGCTGTGGCGCGGCAAGAATGCCGAAATAGAACCCAATATGTCGATCCGCGTGCGCGGTGATCGGATCGCCGACGTCGCGCCTGCGGGCGACTTGCAGCCCTCAGTCAACGAGAAAGTGGTCGACGGCCAAGGAACAACGGCAATTCCCGGAATGATCGATGCCCATGTCCATCTCACGACCAACTCCGATTACTCCAAGGTCGTCGATAACTCGATGTACCGTGCACTTGTCCCGGGAACAGAGAAGCTGCTGCATGGCGTACGCAACGGCCTGCGCGCCTTAGCAGCCGGCTTCACGACCTTGCGCGTCATGGGCCATCGCGAAAGCGGCGATGTCGAACTGGCATCGATGATTGATCGCGGCCTACTGCCCGGCCCGCGGTTGCTGGTTGCACCTTGGGTGATTTCCATGACCGGAGGACGGGGCGACCTGTTCTATCCTGCCGCTTTGCCACGCCAACCCCTCGATACTGCGGACGGCGTAGAGGAATGTCGGAAACTGGTTCGATTGCAGCGCAAGCTTGGAGCCGGGTTCATCAAGGTGACCGCGAGCGCGGGATACCTTTCCGCCGACGACAAGGTTCACTGGCCGAATTACACCGTGGACGAACTGAAGGTCATTGTCAGCGAAGCCCATGATTACGACCTGAAGGTTGCTGCCCACGCTCATTCTCCCGAAGGCATAAAGCGTGCACTTTTGGCAGGTGTCGACACCATCGAGCACGGCACCAACATCACCGATGAACTGATTCAGATGATGGTCGATCAGGGGGCTTATTTGGTGCCAACACTGGCGATTGGAGATTCCATCGCGCGCAGAGGCTCAAAATCCGGCGTGCCAGCGCAGGGTCTGGAAAAAATGCAGGGGGACAACGATAGTTCCGGGCAATATGTACGCAGGGCAAAGGATGCGGGCGTAAAGATTGTCATGGGCACCGATTCTTCAGGCAATCTGTGCGAGTTCGGCGAACACGCGCGTGAACTCGAACTTTATGTCAAGCTTGGCATGTCCCCTGCCGAGGCATTGTTGACGACAACGTCTGTCGCCGCCGAGGCGCTGGGTATGGAAGATGAAATCGGCACTGTCGAAACAGGGAAATATGCTGATATCGTGCTGGTGAACGGCAACCCACTGAATGACATTGGATTACTGAACCGCGAGGGTGGTTTGCGAGCCGTCTTCAAGTCCGGGATTGACGTGACAAACCCCTGGCCGGCAATATTCTGACTGCGCGCGTTAGTACCCGTGGTCTGGCCGTGCCGCAGTCTTGCCCACCCCGGGCGCAGCACAGCTGCTCCAGCAGCACCTCCGCCGTAAAATGTGCTTTATATCCCACCGTGATCGCCCTCTCACTGAGAGATATTCGACAGTTCACTTTCCAATGTTCATGGGGGCGAAATCTATTTCGATAGCTCCATTTTCCGCAGAAATATCGGCACCCGACAAATCGGAATAGTTGATTTTTCGGGCGCAAAAGTTTCGTTTTAAAGATCAATTCTGACGCAGTATATTTTCATTGATCTCAATGCGCTGGTGCCCTCACCACCTTGATGACGTCCCAAGCTGGCCGAACCTGGCCCCAATCGCCTACGCAATCTCGTCTCGCCTCAACGGGCCTGATACTGTGGAGAACTGACATGACAATTGTGAACGCGGATCGAAATCAATTCATCAAAGCCATGCGCGATGTCGCGTGTTCAGTCACCGTCGTCACAACGGACGGCAACGCCGGGCGGCATGGCGCAACCGTCAGTGCATTCAATTCCCTTTCCGCTGACCCACCAACTGTTCTGGTGTGCCTGCGCAGCGATAGCCGCATCAGCCAGATGGTTACGGAAAATGGCTGTTTTACAGTGAACGTTCTGCCCGAGGAATGCCGCGATATAGCACGTACATTCGCCGGCGAATTCGATGCGGATTACCCTGATCGTTTCGAGGGGTTGAACTTGCTCGAGCTGGCCGGGCTCGCACCGGGAATTGAAAGCGCCACCATATTCACGGCCAAGATAGTAAAGGCCATAGACCATGGTAGCCATACGGTTTTCATCGGTGAGGTCGCTCATGTTGTTTCGGCTCGGAAACCGCCCCTGACCTATCATGACGGAGCCTATCGCGGGCTGCATTTCACCACCCCGTTCGCGACAAACTAGCAATCCCATCAATATCTTTTCGTACGTCCGGCCGATCGCGTGAAGCGAATTTACAAACGAGGAAAAAATGGAATTCGATCTTCATTTCACTATGGACTACCATGACAAATCTCACGGTGGCGATCGCATCTACAAGGACATGGTTGATCAAGCCATTCTGGCCGACAAGCTGGGATACAAATCTGTTTCCGTAACCGAACATCACCTTTTGGAAATCGGCGTCATGCCTGCGCCGCTGACGGCAGCGGTCAAGATTGCAGCCCACACGAAAAACCTTGAGATCATCACCGGCGTGGTTGTCCTGCCTCTTCACGACATGCGCATCTATGCCGGTGAGGTGATCGTGGCGGATATTTTCTGCGAAGGCCGTTTGATCCTTGGTGTAGGTCGCGGCGCCTACAAGTTTGAGATGGAGCGGCTGGACGTTCCGATGGATGAAGCCCGCGAGAGGTTCGATGAATCGCTCAATATCTTGCAGGCGCTTTTGTCCGAAGAAGAAGTGTCCTGGGACGGGAAATACTACAAATTCGCCCCCCTGACGGTCATGCCGCGACCAGTAACACCGGGTGGCCCACCCATGTTAATGGCGGTGCTCAACCCCGAAGCTATCTACCATTGCAGTAAGCGCGGGTTTAACATCCTGACCACGCCGCTTGCAGGTGACAAGATCCATTTCAAGGCGCAGGTGGATGCATTCAATCGCGGCAAGCAAGAACTGGAGGAGCAAGGCGATAAACTGCAACTGATCGTGTCCCGTTCCGGCCATATTGCAACATCAGAGGCACAGAAGCAGAAGAAACTGGAGCAAGCGCACCACCACTTCAGCCGCTTCGACAACATCTTCACTGGCCCGGTCATCGTCGATGCAGGCACGGTCCGTTCGTTGCCTCGCACGCAAACGATCGAAGAACTCGAACAGAACCTTCTGATCTGCCCACCCCAAGAAATGGTGGACCGTCTCGGACAGTTCTTGGATTTAGGAATCGATCGGATCAGCCTGAACATGAACTTCGGCCCTTCTCAGGAAGAGACCATGGAAACAATCCAGTGCATTGTGGAAGAAGTGATGCCGCATTTCTCAATTTCGCAAAAAAGCGCGACCTCAGCCGAAGCTTGATCAGGAGCGAACAACATGACTTCGACGCTACTAATGAACGTGGATTTGTGGCCGGGTGAAGGCCCTAGTATCCAAAAGGCGGTATCGATACTCATCACGAACGGGCGGGTCGCAGAGATCGGTCCCGCAGCAAAGCTTGTCGCACCACAAAACGCGACGATTGTCGATTGCGAAGGCGTGACCGCCATTCCGGGCTTGTCAGACGTCCATGTCCATTTGACTACAAATTCCGACATGAGTCGAATTGTCGACAATGCCACCTATCGCGCGATGGTGCCCGGAACGGAGAAGCTATTGCATGGGGTGCGCAACGGGCTGCGTGCCTTGGCTGCGGGTTTCACGACACTGCGGATCATGGGGCACCGCGACAGCGGTGACATCGAGCTGCGCAATTGTATTGACCGCGGTCTGTTGCCCGGCCCACGTCTCAGCGTCGCGCCTTGGGTCATCTCGATGACCGGTGGTCGCGGCGATCTGTTCTATCCTGCGGCCTGGGCTCGTCAGCCTCTTGATACCGCCGACGGGGTCGACGAATGCCGCCTAGTGGTGCGCGCACACCGCAAGCTGGGCGCCGACTTCATCAAGTTCACCGCCAGCGCTGGCACCCAATCGGCAGGCGACAAAGTGCATTGGCCGAATTATACGCTCGAAGAAATGAAAGTCATCGTGTCCGAAGCGCATGACTATGACATGAAAGTCGCGGCCCATGCCCATTCCACTGAAGGCATCCGGCGGGTTCTGGCGGCAGGCATAGATACGGTCGAACATGGCAGTTTCATGGACGACGGCTGCATCGAAACAATGCTAAAACAGGACACGATTCTGGTGCCGACCCTGTCAATTTCCGATTTCGTTATCCACAACAGCGAGCGTAGCGGCGCGCGCCCCGAGGGGATTACCAAAATGAAAGAGGTTCGCGAGGTCCGGCGGCGCAATCTCAAGAAGGCGATCAAGGCCGGTGTAAAGATCGCGATGGGCACGGATTCGTCTGGCAACCTGTGCCCGTTCGGAAACCACGCTCGAGAGCTCGAACTCTATGTCGAACTCGGCATGTCGCCCCTTGAGGCACTGGAAACCGCGACCGTTCGTGCCGCAGAGGCCTTGGGGCGGGAAGACGTGACCGGCCTGCTCACAAAGGATGCCATTGCCGACGTCGTGCTGCTCAACAGCAATCCGCTTGAGGACATCGGCGTTCTTCGCCGCGAGGGTGGCATACGCGCGGTATACAAGGACGGTATCGATGTTTCGAACCCCTGGCCAGCAGTGTTCTGATCTCTGACCCGGCAGAAAATTCCACGATTGCAAACCAAAGAGGATTCGAAAACCAATGCCTGACTCCGAGCAATTCTACATCAACGGAAGCTGGGTCGCCCCGCATGGCACTGCCAAGTTTGATGTCGTGAATCCCGCAACCGAAGACGTCTGTGCTGTTATATCTCTTGGCGAACAAGAGGATGTTGACCACGCAGTTCGTTCGGCCAGAGATGCGTTCGAAAGCTGGGCGCAAACCGATGCAAAACAGCGCATCGAACTGCTGGAAAACCTCGCGGCCATCTTTGAACGTCGGCAGGACGAAATGGCGCGCACCATCTCAATGGAGATGGGCGCCCCGATCGATCTGGCGAAAGGCCCTCAGGTGGCCATTGCCCTGCGTCACATCAAAACCTTTGTCGACGTGCTGCGAAACTACGCATTCGAACATCCTTTGACGCCCGATCGCGAGCGTGATCATATCATTCGCGAACCGATCGGCGTCAGCGCATTGATCACGCCATGGAATTGGCCGATGAATCAAATCGCGCAGAAAGTAGGCGCTGCATTGGCCGCCGGATGCACATGCATCCTCAAGCCGTCCGAAGTCGCGCCACTTTCCGCAATGCTCCTTGCCGAATTCATTGACGAGGCTGCATTTCCAGACGGCGTGTTCAACCTCGTCAATGGCAACGGACCGGGTGTTGGCGCCGCGCTGTCAAAACACCCAGACATTCGGATGATATCGCTGACCGGTTCAGGGCGCGCAGGACAGGCCATCACCGAGACCGCCGCTCCCACCTTCAAACGCGTCGTGCTGGAGCTCGGTGGCAAGGGAGCGAACATCGTGTTTGCCGACAGTGACTACAGGCAGGCAGTGGCCAAGGGCACGAAGCAATGCTTCAACAACAGCGGTCAAACCTGCAACGCACCAACCCGGATGCTGGTAGAGCGGTCCTGCTTTGACGAAGCGGTCAAGATTGCGGCCCAAACCGCACGAGAAACCGATATCGACGCACCCGATAAATCCGGCGCGCATATTGGTCCACTGGCACTCAGGCCGCAGTATGACAAGGTACAGGCAATGATACAATCGGGCCTCGATGAAGGTGCTCGCCTCGTTGCCGGCGGCGCAGGACGGCCCGAAGGGATCACGCGGGGCTACTATGTGCGCCCCACAGTTTTTGCAAATGTAACCCCCGACATGCGGATTTTCCGAGAGGAAATTTTTGGCCCGGTCCTTGCGATGACCCCCTTCGACACCGAAGAGCACGCGATCGCGCTCGCCAATAACTGCGATTTCGGGCTGACAAACTACATCCAGACCGGCGATCCCGACAAAGCGCGGCGATTGGCAAGGAAACTTCAGTCCGGGATGGTGATAGTCAACGATGCGGCACGCGCCCCGACAAGCCCGTTCGGCGGTGTAAAACATTCCGGCAATGGGCGCGAAGGCGGCATTTGGGGCTTGGAAGAATTTCTGGAGATCAAATCCATCAGCGGTTGGTAAACTCGTGCAGGGCCTGCGCCCTGCGCGCGACCGGTTCACTCTACTCTAGCCGGTGTCCTGAGCAACCCTAAGGACACCGGCCAATAATCCATTGTTATATTAGGCTTTCGTTTAATCGCCGCGCCACAAAATGGCTCGCCAAACGCATTCCGTCACGACCAGCGCTTGATATTCGCGACCTAGGCGCGGTGCGACACGTCACATTTCCAGTGATCATGTCGTTTCCTACGATTAGCATTTGTGGCCCGCCGCCTGTCCGCAACGGGATCACATCTTATGCCAGGTTGCCAGTTTTCCGAGTGTTTCCAGATCGTGGTGACAATGAATCGTCAGATCCTCGGTCTGGCGCACGGCCGGCGTTTCCCGATCGCAGATTTCGCCCTTCTTCCAAGGGCAGCGGTTGGCAAAGACGCAGCCCTCCCCGCTAAGTTTGGGAAGCTCAACGGGCTCGCCTTCTCCAAGCGCCCGACCGGGTTCAGGTGCGGCGCTCAGCAGCACGTGGGTATAAGGATGGTAAGGTGGCTCATAGATGCGGTCAGTTTTGCCCTGTTCCATTACCGCCCCCTTATACAGAACGACAACCCGGTCCGAGATGGCCCGCACCACCGACAGGTCGTGGCTGATGAACAGCATGGCGATGTCGCCCTGCTTGCGCAGGTCCAGCAACACGTCGATGACCTTGGCCTGTACCGAAACATCCAGCGCCGACAGAATCTCATCGCACAACAGAAGTGACGGGTTTGCCACCAGGCCACGTGCAATCGCCACGCGCTGGCGCTCTCCCCCCGATAGCTGGCCAGGGTAGCGGCTTAAGTAAGACTCGTCCAATTGCACATTGCGCAGGGCGCTCACCATCAACTCAAGCCGCTGGTTGGCAGTGAGATCGGGCTGAAAACGGCGAATTGGACGCGTGAGGGTCGCCCTGATTGTGCGTCTCGGATTGAGTGACGAGTCCGGGTTTTGGAACACATACTGAATTTCGCGAAGAAGGTCATTCTTACGCGCAGCAATCAGCCCAAGCTCCTGGTCGCCCATGTACTTGATACTGCCGCTGACGGATTCGATCATTCCGGTGATCGCCTTGGCAATCGTGGATTTTCCACTGCCGGACTCCCCGACCAGCGATACGATCTCACCGCGTTTGATCGTCAGGGAAAAGCCCTTGACCACCGGCGCGGTCCCACGGCTCAGCAATCGCGAAAAAAACCCGGTCGAGCCGTAGCTGATATCTAAGTCCTCGACGGTCAAGACGTCCTTCCTGTCCGCCACGCTCGCAATTTCCGTTTTCGCATCGGCGGATACGTAGGCGGCATATTTCGGCAGATCACGCCAATGGTGACAGGCAAGCTCGTGTAGAGCCGCAGCCTGTTCCCTTTCCGGCATTTCGTGGACGCATCTGTCTGTTGCATATTGGCAGCGCGCTGCAAACGGGCAGCCATTCCCCAGTTCCGAGCGCCGCAGGATACCCTGCAACCGCATTTCATTCCGGGCGGTTTGGCGAATGCTTGGGATCGATCCGATCAATCCGCGGGTATATGGATGACCCGGTTGTTCAAACAGCAGATCAACCGGTGCGGTTTCGACCACACATCCGGCATACATCACGACGACCCTGTCCGCTATCTGAGCGAGAACATTCAGATCATGCGTGACATAAAGCATCGCTGTGCCAAGCTTTACCTTCAATGAACGCAGCAGGCGGATGATCTGGCCCTGGGTGGTGACATCCAAACCCGTGGTCGGCTCGTCCAGAACAACGACTTCAGGATCACAGGAAAGCGCCATCGCAATGACGATCCGCTGTTGCTGGCCGCCCGACAACTCGTGCGGATAGCTGTTCAGAATACGATCCGTGTCGGTCAGCCCGATCAGCATCATCAAATCGCGCAGCCGTCCCGCGGTATCAACGGATTTTGATGAATAGCCGTGCTGAATCAGCACCTCGCGAAGCTGTGACGCGATCCGCATATGCGGGCTCAGCGCGGTCGTCGGGTCCTGCGGAACCAGCGCCACCTTGCGACCGCGAACCTTATCCAGTTCCGTCCGGCTCAGCGTGGTAACATCAACATCATCCAGCATGACGTGGCCGCTGATGATGCGGCTGTTGCCTGCCCTATACCCCAGCAGGTTATAGGCCAACGAGGACTTGCCACAGCCGGATTCACCCACCAACCCGACAACGTCGCCCTTTTGAATAGTAAGATCAATATGCCGGAGTATCTGGAGAAGATTCTGCGACCCGATCTGGTAACCAAGCCCAAAGCCCGAAATTCGCACCAAGCTGTCGGCCGCCGTTTTGTCCTGTTTATCGATTTGATTCACGTAGTCTCCCGTCATTGGTCGCGCGCCCCCGAACGGTCGAGCATCCGCGCCAGCCCGTCAGTAAAAAGATTCAAGCCAAAGATAAGCGTTGCCAAGGCGATGCCGGGCCCAATCGTGGTGATGGGCGTCAGCAAAATCAGATCCCGGTTCTCGCTCAACATTAGCCCCCACTCCGGTAGCGGCGCTCGCACGCCAAAGCCGAGAAAGCCGAACGCACCAATGAGCACCGGCGCATAGCCTGCTCTCAGCGCCAGTTCGACCAGCAAAGGACCAGAACAATTTGGCAGCACTTCCTGCACGACGATGGCCAGATAGGATTCCCCGCGCAGGCGGGCGGCCACAACGTAGTCCTTCGTGACCACCTGCAAGCCCGCTGCACGGGCGATCCGAGCAATGCGCGGAAAGAATACAAAACCGACGACAGCTGAAATCAGCATCGGTTCACCGGACAGGTTAGGACCGGCGGTACTGATCGCGATCAGGCCGAGGACTAGGAAGGGGATAGAGATCAGAGCCTCGAAAAAACGTTGCAAGATCGTATCAAAGAACCCGCCGACAAGCGCCGACAACAACCCGAGCGTCGTGCCCAGCACCATTCCGATCAGCGTCCCCGTGATCGTCATCATCAAAACGATGTGCGACGCGTACATGATGCGGCTGAGAACGTCTCGTCCCAACTGATCGATGCCAAAGGGATGTGCCCAGCTCGCCCCGGTCGCAGGAATGCCCGCGCCAATCTTGTCGAACGGAAACGGCGTCCAGAAAATTCCCAAAATTGCGATCGCAACATGCGTGGCAAGGATGGCGAGACCGAACCGCATGCTCAGCGGCAGTGCCCGAAACTTCATTATGCTTATCCCGTGTTGCGATATTGTTTGACTGCTCGACGTCATGGTCAATGTTTGCCCCGAAGCCTTGGGTTGGAAAGGATCGACCCAATATCGGCAAGCGTGTTTGCGCAGATATAGATGGCCGCAGCGATCAGCACGGTCGCCTCGACAACCGGCGCATCACGTGTTGTCAGCGCGTTCACCATGACGCTGCCGAACCCTGGATATGTGAACACTTCTTCAACGATGATCACACCGCCGATCAGGTAGGAAATATTCAATGCCATGTTGTTGATCGACGGGCCAAGAGCGTTCGGGAACGCGTGCCGCCAGAGCACAATACGCTGCGGCATCCCCTTCAGCTCCGCCATACGTACATAGTCCTGCGACAGAACCTCAATCAAACCATCACGCAAAAGGCGCACCGTGTAGATCGACACGGATATGGCAAGCACCACAGTCGGCATGAGCAGAGCAACAACCCAGTCTCCGAAACTTGAGTTTTCGGTGACCATTGATGTCGATGGGAGGATCGGAAAGGCCACCACAAAGGTTATGAGCGCGATACTCGCCAGAAGGTAATCCGGTATCGACAACAAAACAAAGTTGACGCTCGAAATGATCGTATCGACGAGCGACCCTGGCTTTACCGCCTGCAACGCCGCAGGGATGAGAGACATCGGCAGCGACAACAAGAAGGCGCAGGTTGCAAGGATCGCCGTGTTCAGGAGCTTCGGCCCGATAATCTCGGACACCGGGCGTTGGGACGAGATCGAATTTCCGAAATCGCCCTGCACGACTCCACCCAGCCATTCAAAATATCGCACAAGCGCAGGCTGATCATAGCCCAGTTGCCGCCGCAGCTCGGCCAGGCTTTCCTCTGTGGCAGACCTACCAAGAATTCGGGACGCCACATCACCCGGCAAAATCTCGACTGCTGCGAAAATCACAGCGGAGACCAACAGCAGCGTAACAAGCGCGTAAAAGATCCGCGTAACGATCAATTTGCTGATCATTTACAATGTTCCGTCTATTTAAGGGAGCAAGATAAAGTGTTGCCCGCCCAAGGCAGGCAACACTGGTCTCAGTTCACCGGTCGCAGTACAGGTAACGGAAATCCGGTGTCTGGGTAGCGTAAAGACGCACCCCGCCGCAATCCTTGCTTACAGCCGCGACGGCCGTGGCCATGACGGGGTTGATCGTACCACCCTCTTCTTCCAGCATGATCTGGGCTTGGCGGTAAAGTTCGGTGCGTTCCTTGGGATCAACCGTCTGTGCGGCCTTATCCAGAAGCGCGTCATAATCTTCGCGCTGCCACTGGGTTTCGTTCCAGCCCGCGTCGCTACGATGCGCCACCGAGAGGCCATCAGCCGTGGAACGCAGCCCCCAGCTGCTGGTGTAGAAAGGCCGCTTGTTCCAGACTTCATCCCAGAAGCTCGACGATGGCATGGTGACGACGTTCACCTTTACTCCCGCCTGGCTCGCCATCTGGGCAAAGAGTGTGGACATCTTCGTCAGGCCCGGTTGGATCTCAGACGAGAACAGGTCGATTTCCAGATCATCCTCGTAGCCCGCTTCTTTCAGCAATTCACGGGCACGCTCAATATCTTGCTCAGGCACCGTGCTATGCGCCGCCGTGGGGAAGAAGGGCGGAATGTTGTGATCGTTCGTCGCAACCCCGAAGCCCAGCAATGCTGCGTTCACCATGACCTGCCGGTCGATCACCAGCTTCAGCGCCTGGCGTACCCTCACATCGTCGAATGGCGGCGTTTGTGTCCACATGGCGAAAGTCAGAAACGAACCCTGCTTGGACGCCAGCAATTCAACATTGTCAGCCTTTTGCAGTGATCTTGCGGTCGAGCCATCAATCACTGGAGCATAATCGACTTCATTCGAGAGCAACCCGGCCGTCATTGCCAAGGGATCAGTCTTGACCGTAATCAACAGACAATCGCTCTTCGGCAGCTCAGGGTCCCAGTAATCAGGGTTGGCCACCAGCTTGCGAACATCCGCCGCGCGGACATAATCCGGTGCCATGAACGCGCCGGTTCCGTTGGCAGTCTGCGCCAATTCCGTCGATGGCGTACCGTCCTTGACCATGAGCGCGAATTTCGAGGACAGCAAAACGGGCAGTTCGACAACTGGGCTTTGCGTTGTAATGCTGAGCGTGTGGTCGTCGACTGCTTCGACAACGGCCCCTTCCATAAAGCTCATGGCCGGCGCGGCTGGGGACGCGACATTGGGATCGGTCAGGCGGTTGATGCTGTAGACGGCATCCTTGGCCGCAAACGCTGAACCATCATGGAACTTGACGCCTTTGCGCAAATGGAACGTCCATTGCGTTGCGTCCGCATTGGCTTCCCACGACTCTGCCAGACGCGGCATCGGCTGAAACGTTTCGTCGAGGTGGATCAGGGGCTCATAGACAGACCAAATGTGCATGGCATCGTCATCGCCCCACAGGAACGCGGGGTCCATGGTCTGAGTTTCCTTGATGGGGTCGGTACCGGAGATCTCTACGCAGCCTTCCTGCGCCGCAGCATATCCGGTGGTCATTGTCAGACCGGCCGCACCTAGAACACTGGACGCGATGGCCACCAGCAAGATACGTCGATGTTTGTCTTTCGGTATCATATAATCAATCCCTTGAAGATTCTATTGGCATTCCGCGCGGTATATTGTTGGGGCGCTTTGGCTCGTGGCTGTCATCGGGTAAACAAGTCGATTTCACTATGACGTTGTGCGATACATTGCTCAGCTCCAGTCCCGCACTCCCTTCGACGACCACAAGGTGCCGCCTAAATGTACAGGCCAGCTTCGATTTATAAAACGAATTTTTTTGAATATTAAAATCGCAAATTCAAATGCGTCAGCAGTAGCTTTCGTCGGTATTCCTGCCCTTCTTTCGAACTGACCCAGGAGGATGAACTGTCTCCCCCCCAAGTCGCTGTTATCACTGAGGGAAGGACACGCATAAACAGCCGAACGGCATTGCCAAGTTGTTCAGCCGATGCTGAGATTTGTCTACGTTTGGCAAGTCATGGTTTCATTTCGGCGGCATAGTCTGCCCACAGGCTGAATGCATCTGCCCGGGGCGTGGCGATAGGATGTGGCGGTGAGGCGATACCGGCGGAGTTTAAAGATCGTGTTGATCTGGTCATGTGCGGCAAGGAAACGCTGTGCCTGTCTGGGCGACTTGAACCGGCCCATGATTTTCTCTCGTCGCCGCGTCGGCCTATGACTTCCTTCGATCCGGTTGTTAAGGCCCTTGTGGGCTCGGTGATCGGCGCCTTGAGCTTGCTGAGCGATCGGCCTGATGTAGCTGCGCAGCTTGTCGGCGATGACGACTCTTGGCTGGCCGAATTGAGCGATCAGCCTTGTCAGAAATCGCTTGGCGGCTTTGGCATTGCGGCGTGTTTGCACAAGAATGTCGAGAGTATCACCGTTGCCATCGACGGCCCGCCAGAGCCAGTGCTTCACGCCGTTGATCGGGAGCACGACCTCGTCTAGGTGCCATTTGTCGTTAGGGCGCGGCCGGTCCCGGCGGATGCAGGCGGCGAAATGCGCACCAAACCGGTTGACCCAAAGGCGAATGGCTTCGCGGCTGACGATGACGCCGCGCTCCGCCAACAGGTCCTCGACATCCGCGGTGCTGAGCGCAAAGCGATGGTAGGCCCAGACCGCATGGGCGACGATCTCGCGCGGAAAACGAAAGCCCTTCAGGCGCAGCATTGACGGCGGTATTTTCATGCCTCAACTGTTACCCAAGTCAAAAACGGCAAACAACTTGGCAATGCCTACCAGATCACTTCTCAGCGAAAATCAACACTATACGGCGTCTGATTGGGAACCACACGTCCGACTGATTGAAAGTGCCCGCCTTCCAATCGGCGGGTGCGGGACCGCTAGTTCGCCTCGTCAACAACCAACTCGAGCTCCGGCAGATCACGCAAACTTTGCAGATCGAAGGTTGCCAAAAACGTCTCTGTTGTCACAAATGTATGCGGCGCCCCCGGCCGCGGTGACCGAGGCCCACTCGCTATCAGGTCTTTGTAGCGCAGCCGGGCCAGCAGATCGCGGCTGACCTCCTTGCCGAAGATGTCCTTAAGCCCCGCCCGATCAATCGGCTGATGATAGGCGATGGCGCAGAGCACGCCCATCTCCATCTCGGTGAAGCCGAGGGTCTGGCCGCCCGGTTCGGCGGCGGCTTTGATAGCATCAGCAAACTGCGTTCGCGTGCGGAACATCCAGCCGCCAGCCACTTGGGCCAACTCGAATGGCCGGCCGACCAACTCTGCCCGGATGTCCTCGATCAGCATCTCGACCGAGGCTCCCTGCCCCACCACACGCGCGAGAGCCTCTCGCCCGACCGGTGTCGGGTTGGCGAACAGGACCGCCTCTATCCGACCCATCCATTCGCGCCAGCGCAGTTCTGGTGGCATATCGTCGAGTTCGCGGTCGAACACGTCATCGCGTGTCGCCCCCCTGCCCCTTCGTGCGCTTCTGGTGCGCCATCGCGGTCACGGCGTGATCCCGTAAAGGCGAAAGGTCGAGCGTCCGGTCAGTTCCCGTGCCACACCCAGATCGACCAGACGGTCGCAAAACCGTCGCGCTGCTCGGTCTGTCATGGCGGTCGAGGTCCCTTGGATGCGCGGCGACAGCATCGGGGCCGGTGCCACGGCGTCTTCGGCGAGAAACAGATTAACCGCCGCGTCCGACCCTTTCGCGCGCAGCTTCGGCGCCACGCTCCGAAGCGCCTCTGCGCGGCGGGCAACGTCCCGCGTCAGCCGGATCGTCTCTTCGATGGACTCGAGAATTTGGGACTGAACCGCCAGCTCGGCCTTGGGCTTACCCGCAACCACTTCGCAGAGCATCGTCTTGGTGATCCGCTGCGCCGTGACCGGCAGTACCACCTTCCAGTTCAATGCCCGCGCCAACACCAAGTCCGAAAGCAGGCAAGCGATCCGCTCCGCCCGATCATCGGCCTTGAGAACGGCGCGCATAACAGACACGCAACCCGCCAACGGCCCGTGGGTCCAGACGCGCGCCTGCCCCGCGTCCAGCCAACCGACCACCTCCCCGGCGAGAACCGGGCCGATCAAGTCGGCAAACCCTGCCACCCCATCCGTCCGCAAGCGCACAGCATCGCGCCAGTAAGCCAGCAGGTCACCATCCGGCCCTCGCGCCTCGCCCGGTGGCGTCAGGTGGTAGGCATCCCGGATATCTTCCTCCCGCGCCAGCCGCCCTTCCAACTTCGAGGTCGCCATCGCAGCGCTCAGCGCCAGCCGGTTGGCGAGTAGTTTCAGTGGCACGCCATACCTGCTATCGCCGATCAACTGATCCAGCACCATGAGCGTTGCCCCCGACCGAAATGCCACAATCCCAGAGGTTTCCGACCCCGCCGGGGTGATCCATGCGGGCGGCAGCGGTAGGGACCTTAGGTCGTCCGGGATAGCTGTCGGCTGGTATGTCATGTCACAACACTAATCTCAAACGGCGCTTTCGTCCACCAGATGATGTATAAACCGCCGCGCTCTGCCCGCTCCTGTTATGTCCAATAAGTTTGCCTTATCGGACATAACAAATTATGCTCGGCAATATGTCGAAGAACAGCAAGAAACCGCGCTCAAAGGCTCGAAATGGCTTTTCCATCAACGAAGACAACGAGGGAGACACTGCATCCGGCGAAGCTCTGAAACTCCCCTCCTATATCGTAGGAACAGGCGCCCTTGATCGGCTGGTGGACGCGGCGCGCGACTATGCGCGCGCCGCGGCTTCTGACAACACGCTGAAAGCCTATGCCACTGACTGGAAGCACTACACCCGCTGGTGCAGGCTGAAAGGTACGGATGCCCTGCCTCCGTCGCCGGAGATGATCGGCCTCTACCTGACCGACCTCGCCAGCCCGACTGGCCCCTCCCCTGCCCTGACCGTCAACACGATTAACCGCCGCCTCTCTGGCCTTGCCTGGAACTATGCACAGCGCGGGTTCTCACTTGACCGTAAGAACCGCCACATCGCCACGGTGCTCGCCGGGATCAAACGCAGACATGCCCGCCCGCCGTTGCAGAAGGAAGCGATCCTAGCCGAGGACATCCTCGCGATGGTCGCTACCCTGCCCCACGACCTGCGTGGCCTGCGGGATCGGGCGATCCTGCTCTTGGGCTACGCCGGCGGGCTGCGGCGCTCGGAGATTGTCAGCCTCGATGTTCAAAAGGATGACACGCCTGACAGCGGCGGCTGGATCGAGATCCTCGAGAAAGGCGCCCTTCTTACCCTGAATGCCAAGACCGGCTGGCGCGAGGTCGAGATTGGCCGTGGGTCGAGCGACCAGACCTGCCCTGTTCATGCACTGAAGCAGTGGCTGCACTTCGGCAGGATCGACTTCGGACCAGTGTTCACGCGCACCTCGCGGGATGGCAAGAAGGCGATGGAAAGGCGTCTGAGCGACAAGCATGTTGCACGACTAATCAAGCAGACCGTGCTGGCCGCTGGTATCCGCGCCGACCTGCCAGAAAAGGATCGGCTCGCGCTGTTCTCCGGCCATTCTTTACGCGCTGGCCTAGCCAGTGGCGCTGAGGTCGATGAACGCTACATCCAGAAGCAACTCGGCCATGCCAGCGCCGAGATGACCCGGCGCTATCAACGCCGCCGGGACCGGTTCCGGGTGAATTTGACCAAGGCCGCAGGGCTATAACACGTCATTCCTGAGGGCCGTCAGCCTCCATCAGATAGGCTCTCAGGTCCTGCCGAGCATGCAATATGCGGATGATCTCAACCCGTTGCCCCGTGATTTGATAGACCGCCAGATGCTTGCCACTGGAATGGATGCGCACAGGCGGCGAGAACTCAGTCCGCTCGCGCGCCATCTCCGGAAATTCGGCCAGCAAGCCGAAAAGTGCAAACAGACCATCCGTATAACGATCCGCCTGATCTATGCCCAAAGTATCTGAACCGTATATCCAGATGTCGGACAGATCAGTCTCAGCGGCAGGCCGAACGGTCCACCCTCTATCTGCGGGCATATTTGGAACGCATTACGGATTTGAAGGCTTGCTGATCAAGCCGCTTCGCTGGTCCGCTGGCAAGGCCGCGGTCAATTTCCGCTTGCAGTTCCGAGATGGCTTCTTGCCGAGCACGGTCGCGTCTTATCAGGTCGCGCACATAGTCGCTGGAATTGGCATACCGACCAGCCTTGGTCTGATCTTCAACCCAGCTCTTCATCGGGTCGGGTAAAGATATGTTCATGGTTCCCATCTGCGGTCTCCTTTGCAAAAGAGGCTATGGCAAAGTTTGCCACACGGCAAGGGTCGCTTACCCAATCAGCGCCAAAGGGTCGTTTATTAGTGATATCTTAAATTGCAAACGGCCCGTTTTCATGTCCCTCATAGGCTATGCTCGCGTATCGACGGAGGATCAGACCCCCCTGCCCCAGTCTGAGGCCCTTCAATCTGCTGGCTGCGCCGAAATCTTCGAAGAACACGCCTCAGGCGGCAATCGCGCTCGTCCGGTGCTTGCGCGGGTGCTCGAACGTGTCCAGAGCGGCGACACGCTGGTTGTCGTACGGATCGACCGGCTTGCGCGATCTTTGTCGCACCTTCTCGAGGTGATTGAGCGCTTGGAGGCCAAGGGTGCCTTCTTCCGCTCGATCCAGGACCCGATCGACACCGGATCCCCGCAAGGCAAGTTCACGCTGCAGGTGTTGGGCGCCGCGGCCGAGTTCGAGCGGGCGTTGATCCGCGAACGTACCAAGGCGGGGCTGGCGAGTGCCCGTGCTAAGGGCCGGGTCAGCGGAAACCCGGGCCTACGCGCCCGCGATCCAGCGGCGCTCCGCAAGGTGCGGCTCGCGCGGCAAGACGGCTACATGGAGCGGCTGAACGAGACGGCTCAAGACTGGGTGCCCCAAGTGCGCCGGTTGCGCCCCGACTTGGCCTGGGAAGACGTTGTGCGCATCATCAACGGCCCCCTGCCCGAGGCGCGTCGCTGGACCCAAAGCCGTCTCTTGCGCGCTGTGAAGGCCTATGTCCGCGACGGCTTCCTGCCTACCGAGGTGCTGGCCCGCGCCGGGCGCCGCGAAACGGACGATCGTCTGCCCGCCATTATTGCTGGCATCAAGGGCGCAGATCCCGACATCACGCTTCAAGCGATCTGTGAACGGCTGGAATCTATGCGCGAACGCACCCCGCGCGGACGCGCCAGCTGGCAGCCGTCGTCCGTAAGGATGCTGCTGGAACGCGCAGAGAAGTTGGGCTTGCTGAAGCCCGCGCAATAAACACGACCTTGCAAATCTTCCAACTTATGGAACCATTGCAAGATTGCAGCCCATTTTCTGGTCAGGTGAATGGATTCATGACGCGCAACTGATCTTCGACCAGCAATCCGTCGTGCATATCTTCGCTCCACAAAGTCGTGCATCCAGCAATAAGAGCGGCCGACACAATCATCGCGTCATAGACCGAAAGCTGATATTTTTCTGCCAGAGCTCGGCCCACAAGATGGGTTTGCACAGACAGGTCCTCGACTGGACACAAGGATTGGACCCCTGCTAGAAAGGCGCCGGTCTCCTCCCAACTGAGACCGGCTTTCCTCCGGCAATTGACCATCGCTTCGTTCAGGACCTGCACACTGATCCGCGGCCCCTGCCCCAGGATGTCTTCCGCCCGATCCGCCTTTGGGCCGTCGTCAAGAAGGTAAAGGACGACATTTGTATCCGCGAATTCAGCGCTCATGCGCAGCGTCGCGGCTCAGGCGTGCGTCCTTGGATAGCTGTCCGCGAAACCGTCTTAGCCCTTGCAGGACTTCATCGGCGCGAGGTTGGCGCTTGACCAGAATGGTTCTATCGTCCTTTACCAGGTCGATCTGATCGCCTTCCTTTAGGCCGAGTTCCCGCACAAGATCCGCGGGTAGCCGGACTGCAAGGGAGTTTCCCCATTTGGCAACTTGCATCTCGTCCTCTCAGGTGTGGATAAACATCCGAGTATGTATATCTAAAAACATCAAAAGGCAAGCTTTGGGTCGTTCAAAGAACTCCCCTCATGTTCGTTGGGGCAACGCAGGTTCTGCCCGTTAGGTACTGTTCTATGGCGCATCAAACTTCGTCCATGAGTCGGCTTCCGCTACTTGGCATGATCTCCGGTTGAATGGCAGTCATTCGTGGACGACGACCTTCGCCCTCGACGTGGCCGGGTCGCATTAGTCACGTGTCTCTGAAGTCGTCGGTTCCTAATCAGTTGTCGTTGACTCCCCCTCCCTGCCCCGCAGCGCTCCGTGTCCTGCGTGGCTGATATTCAGTCAGCTACCTGGCTGCTGCGCATCGAGACGCAACCAATGAACGATTAGGGCGACGACAGAGGGTGGAGAGATCGGTGTTACCACGGTCGGCGGGCTGCACTTCGACGTTTATCTCTAGGAACAATGCGAGGTTTGAAAGGCGTGAGGGCGGATAGGAAAAGGTACAATGCTCGTTGTCACCACGTTTACAGCTGTAAACTCGACCTAGATTGCGTTCGTCGATATAGTTTCATGGCGCATGTTTAGACACTAAATAGAGGAAAAATCTTGACTTAGCCGCGTGAATCGCTGCTTTTATCCTCAAGTGGCGTGAAAAAGGCCACATTTTGGAAATTGAGGCAACCAGATGATTCCCGTGACACCATTGGCAAATGAGCGCCCATCGGCACTTGCGACCGAGATATCCGAACGGCTCAACGCCGCCATCAGGGAGCACCTACTCTCTGCTTTTGCCCCAGACAATTCGAAAACGCTACGTTCTTTTTCGGCCCCAGAGACTGCTGAACTCTTGGGTGTGTCCGGGCAATTCATGCGAAAGGTCCACGCCGAAGGGACACTTCCAGAGCCCGAAGATATCCGGGGTGGCAGACGCTACTACAGAGCCCAGGAGATTTGGGATGCCCGCGAAATCCTGGAAAAAACCTCTCGGAAGAAGGGCCGGTATATGCCTCGCCGCTCTGGAGAGGAAAAGCTGCAGATTTGGCAGCTGATGAATTTTAAAGGCGGTTCAAGTAAAAGTACAACGAGCGTCCACCTCGCTCACTACTTTGCTCTTCGGGGCTATCGGGTCTTAGCATTGGACTTGGATCCGCAGGGGTCGCTTACATCAATGTGTGGGATTAGCCCCGAGATCGAGTTTGATGGACTGACCGTTTATGATGCGATCCGCTACGACGATCCGGTCAGCATGGCGGACGTTGTCGTTCAGACATACTTTCCCGGGCTCTCGATTGCGCCTTCACGCTTGATGTTGTCGGAATTTGAGACGGAGTCGGCCGTTCATTCGAACCCGGACCAGCCATTCTTTACTCGCATCCGAAATGCCTTGGCGCAGGTCGAGGATGATTTTGATATTGTCCTCATGGATAGCCCACCACAACTGGGTTTCTTGACCATTGCAGGGATGGCTGCCGCCAGCTCCCTGATCGTTCCTCTAACTCCATCGATGTTGGATGTTTCTTCAACAGCTCAGTTTCTCGAGCTGGCTGGAGCTTACATGGGTGTGATCGAAGATGCTGGCGCATCTCTGCAGTATGATTTCTTTAAGTTTCTCATCACCCGAGACGAACCAACGGACGTACCTTCTCAGCAGTTGACCTCTTTCATGCGGGCTCTGTTTCAAGACCGGGTCATGTCGGCAACTGCTTTGAAGAGCACAGCAATCAGTGATGCCACGATGCTCAAGCAGTCGATTTATGAAGTGGTGCGTTCGGAGATGACACGCGCCACATATGATCGGGCCAAGGGCTCGATGGATGCGGTTGGGCTCGAAGTGGAAACGATGATCCATCAATCTTGGGGGCGTAAGTAATGGCTAGGAAATCTCTTCGCGAAATGTCGGGAATTGCCAACACAATCGCCCGTTCCGGCGGATCACAGCCAGAGAGACCGCCAAAAGCCAGCGCTCCGGCTTTGGGGGCTCTTCAAGGCTCTTTGGCATCTATTCGTGAGATTGATCCCAATCTGATCGACGATTGGGGGCCAATAGACCGGCTTGAGGAATTTACAGCTGTAAACGTCGAAGACGACGACGAGAGCTTCGAACGACTGAAGAGCAGCATTCGCGAAGGCGGGCAGCAAGTGCCTATTCTCGTTCGGCGGTCAAAAGCCGCTGAAGGGCGCTTTGAGGCAATCTACGGGAGGCGCCGTCTAAAGGCCTGCCGCGAACTCGGCATAAAGGTTCGTGCAAACGTCCAAGACATTGATGATGCGACGGCCTTGCTGGCGAAAGGATTGGAAAATGCAGCGCGCCGCAACCTGTCTTTCTACGAGAAGGCAAGGTTCGCCGAGGCCATCCAAAATGCCGGCCACGATGGAGCAACTGTTCGGCAGGTTCTAAACCTGTCGGCGTCAGGTCAGTCACACCTTACGAAGGTGACGCAGAATGTCCCAGTCAAGATCGGTGACCTCATTGGCGCGGCACCAAAGTCCGGCCGCCCGAGGTGGACGGAGTTGGCCGAGCTCTTTCTCGCCAGGAAGCTCACTGAACGTACGGCACTCGATATCCTAGCTAAGATCAGGGCAACATCGAATTCAGACGAGCGCCTTGAATTGCTCATTAAGGAAGCGACTAAGCGCGGCGCGAAGAACTCGCGCGAAACTCGGGAGATCACGCCCATAGAGGGAGTGACGATCAAAGCTGGTCGCGCAATACTGTCACTTTCGGTGAAGAAGTCTGGCGCAAACGCTGAGTTTGCAACCTGGCTTGAGAGCAATCTCGCGGAAATAATCAAGCAATCCTATGCTGAATTTACAGATGCAAATTCAGTGGATGACGACTGAGGACGAGCAGAAAGGAGGAACGGCAAACAAAGAAAACCCCCGAAACCGGAGCTTCGAGGGCTGCTGCGCAGAGCGCAATTCTTAGATTAGACACCTAGAATCTAGCAGCCAACGAATCACCACACAAGAGAAAACGCTTCTGAGCGAATGGGATTTCTTTGCCGCTGACATAAAATGACAAAATTGAATGATGCTCCGCATGGAGCGACTGGGACAGTCATGCCTCAGAACGGTGGAGGTGTGTCCAATATCAACCAACCCTCGGGGTGGCGCAAAGCGACGGCAGGACTCGCGGTCGCTGAACGACACGCACAAGCTGGTGAAAGAGCAGCCGTGCCCAAGACACAGGCCTTTGTCGCTGTGAAACGCGTTGGTGCGCATATAGGCCTCAAGGCTGGCGACATGCTGCTTCTCGACACGCTCGGGGCCTTCACACAGGCTCAGGACTGGGAAGAAGGGCAGCGCCCGATCGTCTGGGCATCCAACTCTTATCTGATGGAGCAAACAGGCTTCTCGCTCTCGGCGCTCAAGCGCCATGCCCGGCGCCTGGCCGAGATCGGCGTGATTGCCTTCAAGGACAGCCCTAATGGCAAGCGGTGGGGCCACAGGGACGCTGACGGCCGTATCATCGAGGCCTATGGCTTTGATTTATCGCCGCTATCGGCTCGCGCCGAAGAGTTTGAGCAGCTACGTGCTGAACTGCAGGCTGAACGTGAACTCTGCCAGCGCCTGAAGCGCCAGATCACAGTTGCGCGCCGAATGATCCGCGCGAGGATCGAAGCGGCCCTCAGCGGTGCTCTGAGAGGCCCTTGGACACAGATCTCACGCCTCTTTGAGGATCTTCTGGACCGCCTGCCACGCCGGAACACGGCCTCTGAGACGCTTGCGCGGCTTCTGGCATGGTTCAGGGAGCTTCAGGAGCGTGTTGAGACGAACTATCTCAAAGCAATTCGAGCGGATGAGGTTGTGGAAAACGCCGCTGAAGCCACCGAACAAGTCAGTGAAAAGACTCAAGAAGTGAACCCCAGGGAGGTCATTTCTGAACCTCATATACTAATTACAAATCAACTTAATTCTGTAACCTGTAATCGCTCAAAAAATGAGCAAGCGGCAGCCATGGTGCCAAATGCCCCACCGGAAGAGAAGGTCGATAGGGAGCTGGAAGACTGGGTGGTTGAAACACGTAAGAAACGTGGTGCAGCGCTTGATTTGCCAACTGTGATGCAGGCTTGTCCTGAATTCGCGTCCTGGGCACGCAATATGGGCGGGTATCTGAAGGATTGGGGCGATCTTCATCGCGTTGTCGGGCAGCTCAGGCCGATGATCGGCGTCTCAGAGCACGCTTGGAACCTCGCACAGGACCGTCTCGGGCCCCAAGTCGCGACAGCAGCGCTCGTTCTCACGTTTGACAAGCATTGCGCCGGCGAAGTGGCGTCTCCGGGTGGATATCTGCGGGGTATGATCGAGAAGGCCGGGGCAGGGGAGCTGCATCTCGAGCGCAGTTTCTATGGCCGGTTGAGCGGACAGGCGGCGTAATGGGAAGTGAAGCAGTTGTCCTGCGTTTGACCTTCCAGATCTGGTATGCGGAGATTGTCGCCCTTATTCTCCGCGCCTTCTGCGGTGTTTGTTGTTGTCTTGCGGAGATTGTGCCGTATAATCTCCGCAAGGAATGCGTAAAATATGACCTACATTCACGAACTCCCTGATTGGCCCCAGTTTACCCGGGACAAGGCCAAACTTTCGTCACAAATTGCTGCGGTCCGCCACCGCCAAGGCAAGCTCTTGGGACGCATGCAGGGTCTTGGCTTCGATCTTCGCAACGAGGCGATGCTCAGAACACTAACCAGTGATGTCGTCAAAAGCAGCGAGATCGAGGGGGAGACGCTCGACAAGGATCAGGTTCGCTCATCTATCGCAAAGCGGTTGGGTCTGGAGATTGGTGGACTGATCCCGTCTGATCGCCATGTTGATGGTGTCGTCGAGATGATGCTGGACGCGACCCAAGCGTATGACCAGCCACTGGATGCGGAGCGTCTGTTCGGCTGGCATGCGGCTCTCTTTCCGACCGGGCGAAGCGGAATGACCCGGATCAGGGTGGGAAATTGGCGTGACGGTCCCATGGAGGTTGTATCAGGACCCTATGGCCGCGAACGCGTGCATTTTGAAGGGCCTGCGGCCAACCGGCTGGAAGCCGAGATGGCGCGGTTTTTGGAATGGTTTGACCAGCCCCCCGAAACAGATCCCGTCATTCATGCCGCCATCGCCCATCTGTGGTTTGTCACCATCCACCCCTTCGATGATGGCAATGGGCGCATTGCGCGCGCGATCGCAGACATGGCGTTGGCGCGATCCGAAGACAGCGCGCAGCGGTTCTACAGCATGTCGACGCAAATTCGGCAGGAGCGGAGCGACTATTACGACATGCTCGAGACGACGCAGAAAGGCGGGCTTGATGTTACGGCGTGGCTCGTTTGGTTTCTGGCTTGCCTTGATCGCGCATTTGATGGTGCCGAGATCATCCTTGAGGCCGTGTTCCGGAAGGCGCGGTTCTGGGAGAAATATGGAGCGGCGAACATGAACGACCGGCAGCGGGACATGCTCAACCGCTTGCTGGATGGGTTTGAAGGAAAACTCACGACGTCGAAATACGCGAAGATCGAAAAATGCTCACAAGACACAGCCTATCGCGACATCCTCGATCTGATGGACTTGGGCGCCCTTGAGAAAGATGTTGCTGGTGGACGCAGCACTAGCTATTCGCTGGCAGCGACGTAAAGAACCTTGTCACAGGCGCGATACGCCAAAACTGCCCCCCCCGTGAACATGTCAGCCAATCACGTCACATACGTGACAGCCGCTCTTCGTCATCCACCACTTCCAAAGAACCTTTATTGCCAGTCCAGGCCCACAACACGATGTTGAAGTCCGATGACAACGCGCCCTTCGCAAAACTCTGGATCAGAAGCCCTGCAAATCGATCCGCAATGAGGGCGCTTGCTAAATCCTGTGTCGGCACAGGTTGGCCATCGAGCATCTTCATGCGCCATGCAGGGTCGGCAAGCATCGCCGCTGTCGCGCCATCATACCGGTCAAGTCCGCCCGGATCGCGGGTATCGAAAATTGGCCCAAGGTCGGCCTTGTAGGACACCAGGATCGTGGGTTGCAGGCTGCCGACCTGGTTGGCTTCTCTAAGAGCAGTCGCGGGATCCAGCGAGGTGTAGAGGGCAGGGGTGCCCTTGGCGTTGAAGCGCCCTCCATAGAGTTCAGCACCTCGTCCGGATAGAGGTTCACGGGCATAGACCGGGTTCAGGGCGCGATAGAGTGGCCCTGTGTAGCGTCCATCTTTCAGCGGCATCAGGCAAAGACGCCCGCATCGACCGCATCAATGTATTCCAGAACTTGCTGCGCTTTGCCTTCCTGCACCAGCTGCATGGCAGTCCGGCCATCAAAGCCGGGCAGGGGCTCTGACCGGTACCATGCATAGGCCATCAGTTCCGAGCCGAAGCGGGGTTCGACTTTGTTCAGCACCTCTACCAATTCGCGCAGGCGGCGCTGCGTCTTGTCCGAACCGATGCGGGTTCGCCTCTGCAACGCGTCTTTGCCCAAGCCGACGGTCAATGCGATCTCTTCTGCTGATGTGCGTAGCACCGCGGCGATCTTGCGCGGTTCGAATTGCCCAGCTTCAGCAAAGTTCGTGATGTGCATGATCTATGCTCCTACAGTGATACTGACGGTATATAGCGGCAATATTGCTGAAATTCAAGCTGTCAGGAGGTTCTGTGCCTTCGTTTCCCATGCTAATCCGTAACGCTTTATAGCTCTGAGCGTCGGAAATCTTGAATTTTGGGCTTGAGAAGTTGCCGAAGGAGCGTTTTTTGCCGATCGAGAACATCAGATAAGTTATTGAAAATATGCCAAAGACTGCGGCAGTCGGACCGGGTTTGCCGATATGGCTTGCCGATCTTGGACCAGAACCGGCACTTGTTGCATGCAGTCACTGGGGTCCGCGGTGGTGTCGGGCCATTGACAGTTACCTCAGACCAGTTGGCTGGTGGAAAGTAAAAGTGGACTTCGGGTTTTGTGACTGACGGATGAGGGCCTTTGGGGTGCCTCGGACGGGTCCGGGCCGGGTTCCGGTCTGACGTTCCTGATGAAGGCATTCCCATGCAAACAGGTGTCTTGCGCGCGACCGCTGCCTCCTGGTGGCGGCATAGAGAACTGCGCCGAACTGGCCAGACGGCGCTGGCACAGCAGCTCGAACGCCAGACCGTCCAGCGTGACCTTGGCTATCTCAGGCAGGCGGCGACATTGCCGGACGCGCATGTGATCTGCGGGGAGGGTGGCACTTTCCTGCATCTCGGCTGGACCACCGTTTCGACTCTCGCGCCGATCGAGCGCTTTCCATTGGCCACTCTTGCGGTCGCACGAGGGACCCCGTTCATCGATATCCGACCCGTCACCGATGTGATTGCCTTCGCGAACCTGCCGCGGGTGGCGCGGTACGAATCGGACGACTCTGAACCTAGGGGTCCCGGCAGGTCCGTGTCGCTGACCACCTACATCGACATGGTCGAAGCCCTTGGTGCCAGGATCGCCAACGATCCACGCCTCCGTCAGTCAATCTGATCCCCATTTCCTCTCACCAAAACTCGAAAGGAGGCCAGTCATGGCCCGATCCCGCACGCCCAAATTCGATGCCTCCGAGGTCATCACAAACGAAATCATCCGCATCATCGAGCGCGGCGTCCTGCCGTGGCGCAAGCCATGGACCGCAGGTGGCAGCTCTCGTCCCCTGCGCGTGGGCGGAGAACCCTACCAGGGAGTGAACAACTTCCTGCTGACGATGCGGACCGTGATGGCGGGCCACAGCTCTCCCTTCTGGATGACGTTGCCGCAGGCCAATGCGTTGGACGCAAAGGTCCGCAAGGGCGAGAAGTCCTCTGTCGTCGTTTATTACGGTCAAAGCCGGAAAGACGCGGGCGGCGAGGACGACCGCAGCGATGGTGATGATCGCTCCGAGGAAGCCCGCATCTTCCGCTTCCAGAAATCCTACCGCGTGTTCAACGCCTGCCAGATTGAGGGCCTGCCCGACAGTTTCTACCCCGATCCGCAGCCAGCGCCTGAACATCCCCCGTCCGAGCCCATCCCGCACATGCAGGCGTTTTTTGACGCCATCGACATCACGACCGTCTTCACAGGAACGGAAGCGTATTATTTGCCGCCCGTGGACAAGGTCTACATGCCGTCCATCACGCGGTTCCAGGACCCGCGCAATTTCTACGGGGTCTGGGCCCATGAGCTGGCCCATGCCACAAAGGCCCCCCATCGACTGAACCGTGATTTCGGGTTCTCGAAGTTTGGCAACACGTCCTATGCGCGCGAGGAGATCGTCGCGGAATTGGCCTCGGTGTTCCTGGGTCAGTCGCTCGGCTTCACGGCGCATACGCTCGAGATGAATGCCGCCTATCTCCACAACTGGTTGCGCGTTCTTCGGTCGGACAAGGGCGCGATCTTCAAGCACGCCGCAGATGCGCAGCGCGCCTGCGACTACCTGATCGCCAGATCGGAGGCGGGTAGGGCAGGGGGCAGCGCCGAGGCCGCCTGACTATGCTTTGCTGCGAAGCAGAAAATGGCAGCTTAGAGCCCGTATTGACCACCACTCTTTTGTTAACATTTGACTTGAACCAGAGTTTTCTCAGAAGCTGTGACTTAAACGCAAAGAGAGAAATTCAATGGCACCCACTGGCAACACCATCGGTATCATCGGTGGTTCAGGAATGCTCGGATCGGCGATTTCGAGTGCACTTCTTGGAAGCGAGGCGTTTGAACAATCGAATTTCTGGGTTTCTAACAGAAGTGGCAATGCTTCTGGGGTTGAACAAAGTTCGATTATTCACGTCACGAAGGACAATCAGGAGTTGGTGGACGCCTGCGATGTCATTATTTTGTGTGTGCCGCCTGCTCGATTTCCTGACATCGACATCCGCGCACCCAACAGATTGGTCATTTCAGTTATGGCCGGAGTGACGATTGATGAAATGAAATCAAAGACAGCGGCTGTTCGTGTCGTACGGGCCATGAGCAGTCCTGCCGCTTCCTTGTCCTTGGCGTACTCACCTTGGAAAGCAAGCGCTGAGATTACGTCAGACGACAGAGATATCATTAGAAAAATCTTTGGGGCGTGCGGGACAACGGATGAGGTTTTCGACGAGCAGCAGCTCGATCACTTCACCGCAATGACTGGCCCGGTACCCGGTTTTGTCGCCTATTTTGCCAAATGCATGGTGGATCATGCCACAAGCCAAGGTATAGCACCTGATGTGGCTGACCGGGCCATTCGTCAACTTTTCCTTGCTGGCGGAACAATGCTAGCTGCCGACAAAGCCAGCCCTGCCGATCATGTACGTTGGATGATTGATTATGCCGGGACGACTGCCGCCGGGCTAATTGCAATGGAGCGCTCAACCTTGTCCAAGACAATCAGTGACGGGCTTCTGGCGGCGGCAGGCAAGGCAAGATCAATTTAGCAAATTACGGCAATTCGAACTGGCGTTTTGGGATGCAGTACGAACCATCAAATGGTTTTCGAAGGTCCGTTTAGTCCCGCTTAGCGGACTATTGGAACTGTTTGGTCCGGCCAGGTTTCGACGGGATCCTCTACCAAGTGGAAAAGTGAAAGCAGGCTTTGGGAAGGGTGTTTCAACTTCGCAAAGGAGATCCCCATGACCATCACTGCACAGCCCCAGACAGACCGCCCTGATCCGAGTGTGATCGCAGCGCAGAACGACGCGTTTCGCAAGCTTGCGTGCCTTGGGGTGCCGCCCGCGCAACCCATCCAGGGCCGCATGCATGTCACCCGCTCGCTTATGGAGGCCGGCGATGGCTTCATGGCCGAGGCGGTGAAGGCCACCGGTGCGTTCGATACATTCGAGCCTGAGAATGATCCCGAGGGATGGCACGATTTCGGGGCGGTCGAGATCCGGGGCGAGACCGTGTTCTGGAAAATCGATCTCTATGAAGCAGACTCGGATTTTCGCTACGGGGCTGAGACCCCGGACAATCCTGCCACCACCATGCGCGTGCTGACCATCATGCTGGCGCGCGACTGGTAGGGCAGGGGACACCCCCTCCTGACACTGCAAGCGATGAAGGCCCACTGACCCCTCAAAGGGAGAGTGGGCCTTTTGTCGTGGTGATCCCTGAAGCCGGGGATTGGTCGCGCGCGTGGACGCGCGGGCCACACCTCACCCACCTGGAAGGATATCCCATGACCACAAGCTTTGCCCCTCTCACCGTCGCCATTGGCGATCTGGTCCCGCATCCCGCCAATGTGCGCAGCAACTCTCCGGAAACCTATGATCCCGAGAACATCGTACATCTGAAAGCCAGCATCGCGGTGCTGGGTCTCCTCCAGCCGCTCCTCGTTCAGAAGATCGACGGCAAATATGCTGTCCTCGCCGGTGGCCGGCGCCATGCAGCCCTGAAGGAGCTGATCGCTGACAAGGCCAGCAAGGGGTTCACGGCGAAAACCAAGGTCGACTGCCGCCTTGTCCCTGACGACTGCGACGTCACCACGGCGTTGTCGCTCGCCGAGAACATCACCCAGGCACCGATGAACGCAATCGACGAGTTCGAGGCTTTCGCCCGGATGATGGAGGTCGACGGCCAGACGCCCGAGACCATCGCAAAGACCTTCGGCACTACGGTGGCCGCCGTGAAAGGCCGGTTGCGCTATGGCCTGATCCACCCCGACATCCGCGCCGCGGCCCGGGCCAAGGTGATCACGCTCGATACGATGAAGGCCTTCGCCGAGCACCCGAGCCAGGAGGCGCAGCGCGAGATCTTTGAGGCGCTCACGAAGGACGGCGGCTATCTGCAGGCCTATACCGTTCGACAGGCGCTCAAATCCCGCGGTGTGCAGGTCAGCGATGATATCGGGGCTTTCGTGCGCGCGGACTACGAGGCCCGCGGCGGCGCCGTCGCGGCTGACCTTCTGGAAGAACATTCCGTTCTTGAGGATGCGGCGCTGGTCGAGACCATCCTGCTCGAGAAGCTCGGTGCTGCTGCCGAAGAGGCTCGTATGAGGCTGGGCTTTGCCTGGGCCGATGCGAAGGTGCGCTATGATTACGCGACCATGGCCGACTACGGCCGCGTCTATCCCGGCCCGATCGAGCCGGATGAGGCTGCCCGGAAGCGCATCGATGAGATCGCCGCCGAGCTTGAGAAATTGCAGCTCGAGATGGAAGATGAGGGGCTCGAGGACGGTGCCTACAATGCCCTTTACGAGCGCGTGGACGCCTTGGAAGAGGAAGCCCGCGACCTGCAGGAGGCCTACAGCGCCGAGGACCTCGCGCGGTCTGGGGTGATCGCGTCCTGGTCGGGCGGGCAGGTGACCCTCCATGTGGGCCTCGTCCGCCCGGAGGACACCGTGAAAGAGGAGGGCGCGCACGGCTCCTCGAGTAACCCGACTGGGGAGGAGGCCCCGGATGCCGGCGAAATCACCTATCCGGCCTCGCTGGCTGAGGATCTCAAGACCGAGCGGGCCATGGCCCTTGGCGCTGCGATGGCGCTGCATCCGGAGGCCACGCTCGATCTCACTCTCTTCAAGCTGGTCAGTGATGTTCTGGCCAGCGGCATGAGTGTCACGCAGGCGATCAAGATCGATGCCCGCAAGGAATACCGTAGCCATGCCAAGATGGACGAGATCGACGAGACCTCCCTCGAGCAGGTGGCGGCGGCGCATGATGCGCTTGACCTCTCGTGGCTCGATGACGCCCGCGCGCCCGCCGATCAGTTCGCGGCGTTTCGCGCGCTGGAGGCAGGGGAGAAGGCCAAGCTGGTCGCCTATGCCACCGCCAGCACCACGCAGTCCTGCTTCGCACGGGATCCTCGGCGCGACAGCCTGATGCATGCGTTCGAGATCGAGATCATGCCCGACATTCGCGCCCACTGGACGCCGAACGCGGCGCTCTTCAATCGCTTCAAGAAGGCCTGGCTCCTGAAGATCCTCGGCGAGGATCTGGGTCTCGCCCAGGAGGCTGTGACGCTAGCCTCGTCGAGCAAGAAGGAGATCGTCGCCTTCTGCGACAAGCTCTTCGCCGAGCCCTTCGCCACGCTCACGGACGCGCAGCGCGCCGCGGTGGCCGCCTGGTGCCCGCCGATGATGCAGACCGCCGGTGTTGCCTGTGATGAGGCGGAGCCCACTGCGGAAACCCCCGAGCCTGACAGCGAGGTCGCGCAAGCGGCCTGAGTCATCACGCGACCCGCGCAAGGCTCAAACACCGCGCGGGTCGACCCTTTCCCACACCGAACAGAAAGACATCCCCATGGCTATTCTCAAGTTCTCTGCGTCCGCTGTCGCGGCGCAAATCGCGCATGCGCGCGCCTGCAAAACCTTCCTGCCCAACTGGAACGGGCCCGTGGACAGGCCCGCCCTGATCCTCATCGTCGGCAATGGTGTACATCTGCGCTCAAATGGCATCGATGGCACGACCACCCGTATCGTCACCACCGAACAGGCCGATCCTTCCTTTGCTTTCGCCAATGGCATGAACCCGTTTCGGGATACCGACTGGATGGCGCAGCGCCGCATGGCGTTTCGTGATCTGACCGGCCAGTTCTACACCGACATCCTGGATGACGTGCAGGTGCTCATCGACCGGGGGCGGGGGGCCATCCGGCTCGCCACCGATGGCCACAGCATCCGCGTCTTCGTGCGCCGGGCCTCGGACTATCTCATCGGCGGGACCTACGAGGTGCCCTCGGGCCTCGGCGGCACCTTCCGGGTCATCCTCAAGGATGCCTGCGACACCTTCGCGATCGTGCAGAACTGCGGCAATTGCGAGGATTTCGACGCGATGCAGCCCTACCGCGTGCCCCTCGATGCGCTGATGGAGATCGATGACCGGAGGGCGGCATAATGGGTTGGCTCTTTTACACCGACGGTCGCGTCCAAACCTACGCGGATGAGAAAGCGGAGATCACACGGCTCTGCACTTTCGAAGGCGACAGGCGCAAAACCGAACTGGTCAAGGCCTGCAAGGTCGGCTCGACTTGGTATGCGGCGGCAAGGGTCACCAATCTCGACGGCACCCCTGTCGAGGATGCGACCTATGTCACCGATGCGGACGGCTCGATCACCTTCGGAGCCGTCTTCCTCACCCGGTACGACGATGGCTGCTGGGGCTACAAGGACATGGAGGAAAGCGCTGGCCCGAACGAGTCGCGCGCTCCCCTTGGGTTGATCGAGCTCCTCTCCGATCTGAAAGACCCCGACAGCTACGCCCAGGACTGGCGCCAGCGCTGCCGGGATTGGGCTGCGATCCCGGACTACGAGGAAGGCGACAAGATCAAGCTCGCAACACCGGTGACGCTCACCGATGGCAGCACCTGCCAGATCGTCACCGCGACGCACTACAGGCGGGGCCGGCAGAAACGCCGCTGCTACCGCATCGAGGAAACCGGTGGGCTCGTACGCCTGTCGAAGGCCTCGCTTGCCGGCTCGGAGCTGCTCAGCTCCGCAAAGGGCGAGGCCAGTCCTGTGCTGGCGGAGTTCCTGGCGGGGCAGGGTGGCTGAGTTTCCCGCTGAGACAACACCACGGGACCACGCGCACACATACTGCCGACTTGAAATCGTATCTCAAATGAGATACATCATTCCCATCAACTGGAGGACCATCCATGCCTGCCCAAACATCCATGCTTCATGTCCGTGTTGACGA
This sequence comes from Roseovarius pelagicus, assembly GCF_025639885.1. Lineage (NCBI taxonomy): Bacteria > Pseudomonadati > Pseudomonadota > Alphaproteobacteria > Rhodobacterales > Roseobacteraceae > Roseovarius > Roseovarius pelagicus. Next base: position 88,493 of record NZ_CP106737.1, read on the forward strand.
TCAGCTGAAAGCACAGGCTTCGGACGCACTTGCGGGCGTCGGTCTGACGCTCTCCGATGCGGTGCGTATTCTTCTGACCCGCGTAGCCGCAGAAGGCGGATTGCCTGCCGGATTGACCGCTGATCCGGATGCCTATGACGCCTGGTTCCGGGCGAAGGTACAGGAAGCGCTGGACGATCCAAGCCCCACAACGCCCCATGCCAAGGCGATGCAAGACGCCCAAGCATTGATTGACGGGAAGCGCCTTGCCAAATCTTGATGGGCCCGATCTTGAATGGAAAGCCACGGCCATCGCCGACTTGCTGGCAATTATTGACTACATTTCCGATGACAACCCGGATGCCGCCCAAGTTCTCAAAGATGAGATTGAACACAAGACGTCCCTCCTTCCAGAACGCCCTCAAATGTACCGCGCGGGCCGTGTCGATGGGACCCGGGAGATGGTTGTTCGGCCAAACTACATCGTGGTTTATGCTGAAAGCCCTGAGATGGTGACCATTTTGCGCGTACTTCATGCTGCGCAGCAGTGGCCATGATCGGCGTGCAGGCCCTCCGCTAAAAAATTGCCCGCTCTACGCCTTCAAAGTGTAGAGCGGGCTTTTTGTCCTTTGGAACTCAGACCCTGATCCAAAGGAAATCCCCATGACCAAGCCCAAACCGGCAAATCCGGCTCTCTCAATCTCCCACCCTGACCTCGCCTCTGCCCTCGCGCAGATCGGCGCGGAGGTCGACCACCAACCCCTGCGCAGCTCAGCGCTCGCGCGCATCATGCGCGAGACGTTTCATGGCAGCGATGCTGGCGGTGCCTGGGACTGGCGCATGGCCTATGACCTGATGCAGGCCGCGGCTGTCCATGTGCTGCTGCGTGGGGACGGCGCGGCAGGTGACATCGCCGCTGCAAAGCTGCTTGCCTCACGGCTGCTGACGGAAACGCGCCGGTCAGAGCAGCAGATCCGGCTGCAGCAGTTTTCCACGCCGCTGCCATTTGCGGCGCTGGTCTTGCGGGCGGCGGTGATCTGCAAGGGCGAGACCGTGTTGGAGCCCTCGGCTGGCACCGGTGCCCTGGCTGCTTTCGCCGCCCGGGCCGGTGCCACGCTTTTGCTCAATGAAATCGACCCCTTTCGCCAGCGCCTCCTGCGGGCCCTCTTCGGTGCCGAGGTCACAGGCCATGACGGCGAGCATATCGATGATCTGCTGCAGACGCCGGTTCTACCCGACGTCGTGGTGATGAATCCGCCCTTCGCCTCCTCGGTCGATCGCTCCCGAGACAAGCACATCGCCGCCAAACATCTCATCGCGGCTTCAAAGCGTCTCGCGCCCGGTGGGCGGCTGGTGGCGATCATGCCGCCGGGATTCACGCCCGAACGCGATGCCGCGCATTGGGCACGCGCCTGCGGTCTCCTCACGCCGCGACTGGCGCTGACGATGCCGGGGCAGGTCTACCGCAAGCTTGGCACCTCTGTCGAAACCCAGCTCATGGTTTTCGACAAGGTGCAGGAGGATGGCGAGATGATCCGCGCCATTGTGTGCGATCTGGACGAAGCCCTTCCTTTTGTCGACGCCGTGGCCGCAACCCGGCCCGAGATGCGCCCCGCCCAAGGGGGTGAAGCGATCCCTCACGGGCGGCCGACCGTACCATCCTCTGCTCCGCGCAAGACCGCTGCCGGTGTTGTCACCGCCTCCAAAGCCCGGGCCAATGCCGTTGTCCCGCTAACTTTCACGAGCCTTCAGGCCCCGCGCGACAACACGCCCATGTCGGACATCTATGCGCGCTACCGTCCGCAGCGGATCGAGATCGCGGGTGCGCAGGAACATCCCACGCCGCTGGTCGAAAGCATCGCCATGGCCTCGGTTGCGCCGCCGGTGCCCTCAGGCGCGGGCAGTGATGACTTGCGCCTGCCCGCACGGTTGATCGAGGAGGGCGATCTCTCCGAGGCGCAGCTCGAGACCATCATCATGGCCCATGATGCCCATGGGCGCGATCTGCCGGGGCGGTTTACGATCGATGACGACCAGACCAAGCTGACGCGCGCCGATGATGACCCTAATGCACGGGCCTATCGTCTCGGCTACTTCCTTGGTGACGGCACCGGCTGCGGCAAGGGCCGCGAATGCGCGGGGCTCATCCTTGTCAACTGGCTGGCCGGACGCAGAAAGGCGATTTGGGTCTCCAAATCCGCCACGCTCATCGAGGACGCCATTCGCGACTGGACCGATCTCGGCGGTTCGCCCGCCGACATCCAGCCGCTTTCCAAATGGAAACCGGACCAGCCCATCCCGATGGGCGACGGCATCCTGTTTGTCACCTACGCCACGCTGCGGTCCGCGGGCAAATGCGGCACCACGCGACTGAGCCAGATCCTCGACTGGATGGGCGCGGAGTTCGAAGGCGTTCTTGCCTTCGATGAGGCCCATGCCATGCAGAATGCGGCAGGGTCCGAGCAGGGCAGGGGGGTCAAACCCTCCCAGCAGGGCCTTGCGGGCCTGCGCCTGCAACTGGCCGCCCCGCGCGCTCGCGTCTTCTACATCTCGGCCACGGGGGCGACGAGCGTGCACAACCTGGCCTATGCCGCGCGTCTTGGTCTCTGGGGGCAGGGGCCGGAATACCCCTTCCCGAGCCGTGAGAGCTTCGTCTCGGCGATGGAAGCCGGCGGTGTCGCTGCCATGGAGGTGGTCGCGCGCGATCTCAAGACGCTCGGGCTCTACACGGCCCGTGCCCTCAGCTTCGATGGGGTGGAATATGATGTGCTCGAACATGCGCTCACCCCGGCACAGATCGAGATCTACGATGCATACGCGGGCGCGTTCCGCACGATCCACCACAATCTCGAGGCGGCGCTGACAGCCACGGGCATCAACGATGCCTCGGGGGAGACCAATGCCTCGGCCGTACGCGCCTCGGCCAAATCCCGCTTCGAGAGCACGAAGCAGCGCTTCTTCAACCATCTCCTGATGGGCATGAAGGCCCCGACCATCATCCGTGCGATCAAGGAAGATCTGGCGGCGGGCAAGGCTTGCGTCATCCAGGTGGTCTCGACGGGTGAGAGCCTGCTGAAACGCCGGCTTGAGACGATGGACCCGGAGGACGAGCTGGTCGAGGGCGCGCTAACGCCGCGCGACTATGTTCTGGGATACCTTGAACAGGCCTTCCCGATTCATGCGCAAAAGCTGGTCGAGATCGACGGCAATATGGTGGCGGAACCTTTGCGCGATGAGGCCGGGGCGCTGGTCGTCTCGCGCGAGGCGCTCGCTCTGCGTGACGCGGCCATGATGGAATTGATGACGCTGGCCCCGATCCCTTCGGCGCTCGACCAGATCCTCTGGGCCTTTGGTGACGAGGCTGTCGCCGAGGTCACGGGGCGATCGATCCGGCCCCTCAAGGCCGAGGATGGCCATCTCTTCATCGAGAAGCGCAGCGCCAGCAGCAATTCCTCCGAGACCCAGGCCTTCATGGACGGCGAAAAGGATGTCCTGATCTTCTCCGATGCGGGTGGCACGGGCCGATCCTACCATGCGGCGCAAACGGCCAAGAACCAGAAGCGGCGGCGGCACTACCTGCTGGAGCCCGGCTGGCGTGCCGATGCGGCGATCCAAGGGCTTGGGCGCACGCATCGCTCGGCTCAGGTCAGCGCGCCCTTCTTCCGGGTCTGTACCTCGGATGTGCATGGCGAGAAACGTTTCACCTCGACGATTGCCAAGCGCCTAGACCAGCTGGGGGCCTTGACCAAGGGCCAACGCGAGACCGGCTCGCAAGGCATGTTCCGCGAGGAGGACAATCTCGAAAGCCCGATCGCGCGGGCGGCACTGCGTGGGTATTTCGCCGATCTTGCCGCCGGGCGCGCCGAGGCGATGAGCTACGAGAGCTTCACCGACTGGACAGCCCTGCGGCTGATCGACAAGGACGGGGTGCTGCTCGAGGAGCTGCCGCCGATCCAGCGGTTTCTCAACCGGGTTCTGGCCCTGCCCATCCACAAGCAGAACGCGCTCTTTGCGGAATTCATGAGGCGGATTGCCGATCAGTCTGAGCGGGCGCGCGCGGCGGGCACGCTCGATCTCGGCGTGGAAACCCTGCGTGGCGAAAAGATCGAACAGGTCTCCACGGAGGATCTCTGGACCTGCCCGAAATCCGGCGCCGTGACGCGGATCATCGGGCTTGAGGTGACCGACCCAGTGTATGTGCTGGGCGCGGAAGAGGCCATATCGCGAAATCCGGACAAGCTGCCGATGGTTAATCGCGCCTCCGGTCGCGCGGCGCTCATCTCGGCGCGCCCCATGCAGATGTATGACGAGGACATTGTCACGCTGATGCGCAAGGCGGCGAGGCCAAACGGGTCCAGCTATCTGGAGGAGACGCGGTTCGAGTCTTCGGCCTGGGAAGACATCGGAAGGCCTGAGTTTGCAAGGCTTTGGGATGCCGAGGCTGCGTCCCTGCCAAAAACCACCACGACCAAGCTCTACCTACTGACCGGGCTCTTGTTGCCGATCTGGAAGGACATTCCGACCACCAATGAACGCATTTACCGGGTCACGCCTGACGGGGCGACTGCGATGATCGGGCGCACGCTGAGCGAGGAAGGTGCGGCCGCGCTGCGCGCCCGCTTCCTCGTCTCCAACCCGCAAACACCGCAGGAGATGCTGACCGCTGCGCTCGGCACCACGGCGCCGGTCGATCTCGGCCGGGGTCTCACCTTGACCCGTCGCCGTGTCGCAGGCGAGATTCGTCTCGAGCTGGGCGGCGCGGACAAGGGCATGATCGATGGCCTCAAGGCCCTCGGCTGCTTCACCGAGATCATCGCCTTCCAGTTGCGGGTGTTCCTGCCGCATGGGGACGGGGTCGACACTGAGGGCATTCTGGCCCGGATCGTGGGGCAGGAAGCCGCCATGACGGCAGAACAAGCCGCCTGAAAAGTCAAAGCGGGCTTTGGGTCGGGCGTCGCGGATCTGGATTTCACCGGTCTGCTCTTTCCGGGCGCGCGCAGACCAATGCCACGCCCGGCCCCCCCAACTTCAGACAAGAGGACAGACCCATGACCAATCCCCAGATCGATTATGCCGCAATGGCGGCTCAGTGGCGCGCGGAGCGCGAAACCACCTTGAAGGCATCCCGAACGGAGCTGCTCGCGCAACTACGCGCGCTTGGCATCAGCGAGGTCACTGCCGAATACGAAGGCTATGGCGACTCTGGCAATGTCGAGGATGTGACGGTGCAGCCTGCAGAGGTCAAACTACCGGAGCCGCTTGCCACAGAGGTTGGCGACTTCGCCTGGTCGCTCGCCTATCACCATCACCTGGGGTTCGAAAACAACGAGGGCGGCTACGGCACGCTGACCTGGGACATCACCGGCGACAGCATCACCCTCGACCACGCGGATCGCTATGTCGAATGCTCGCACAGCTATGTCGAGGGTCTTTGAGATGGCCCATCCGCTTCATCATGCCGAAAGCTCCGCCCGGAAATTCGGCGGGGTGCCGTCTGACTATCAGGCTGTGCACGATTGGTTTGACGCCTCGAAAGAGCACCTCGCGCTCTTTACGCACCGAGCCATGCGCCACCATGCCCAGGGCCTATTCGAGGCCGAACGTGTCTTCGGCCTGACCCTGACCAATAGCGCAGGTCGGGACATTCCCGTGCGCTGGATCGGCGAGCAGCACGTCCGCGAAGACTGCCAGGGCCGAATCCCGAGCATGGCGGACTGGCTGCGACGGATCCAGCCCGAACCATGGATGGCCAATGGCCACATCGACCGGCATGTCGGCTCCGAGCCCTGCGGCGACCCAAGGGTTGCTTGGGCCTCCGAGGTCGCAGCCGGCAGAACGGTTCTTGGCCTGAAAGATTGGATGGCGGCGCGCGCGACGCAAGCCACGCAAAGCGCCTGACAGGTCTCGGCCGTTTGCCAAACGAATGCTGAATGGAAGCCCGGTTGGACGACCGGGCTTCCTGCGTCGTTTCCCCACCATTCTTCTTGAGGAGGTTCGCATGACACTCGAAGACATCAAGGCCGCCGTTGATGCCGGCCAGATCGTGCACTGGGCCAATACAGGCTACGTTGTCCACAAGGACCGGGTCGGTCAGTACCTGATCACCTATGTGCCGAACGGCAGCTGCATCGGTCTGACCGACCGGTGCGGGCACCAGTTGAATGGAAAAGAGGCGGAGTTTTTCATCGCGCGATCCGAGGACGGCGCGGAAAATCCGTGCAGCCAATCAAGACCAGACGGTCAGGGGAGGGGCGCAGCACCCGGAGGCGCGGGGGCATTCCCACTCGGACGGCAGCTCTGACCCGTGGGCGGGGCTGAAAGGAAAGCAGGCTTTCTGATTTGTGATCCCTCAAGGGGTCGAGAAAGCAATCCCGGATGCGTTGGCAAGAACGTCAGGCACCGGCCAATCCAAAAGGAACCATCCCATGTTCGCAGGAACCCTCACTCGCAATGTCGAGACCGCAGCCGCTCAGTACACCGGCATGATCCACTCGACGCGCTTTGACATCGCCATCCAGTTGGAGGCGCGGGCCAAGATGTCCGAACGCAGCCCGGATTTTGACGTGACGGCGATCAACAAGTCGGGCCGCAAGGTCCGCATCGGCACGGCCTGGAACGAAACCGGCAATACCAGCGGCAACCCCTACATCTCGATGCAGATCGATGTCGGCCTCGGCCCCTTCCGGGTCAACGCGGTGCAGACGAAAGAGGCGCGCACGGCCCAGAGTGGCGTGTTCGAGTTCATCCCTCTGGTCTCGAACGGCCTGATGAAATCCGGCTCGATCTCGGGCGAGCTTACCGCCATGGACGCCGACAACGCTTTCACTGGCTACATCGCCAACATGATGTTCGATCTGGAGTTCATGCTGATCGAGAACAGCTACAAGACCGAGGAGACCCACCCCGACTACCGGATCGAGGTCAGCTCGCCCCGGGGCACGCCAATCCGCGTCGGCTCGGCGTGGATGGCGAAAAGCAGCCGCACGGGCAACGACTACCTGTCGCTGCTGATCAACACGCCCGATGGCGATCTGCGTGTCAACGCCGTGCAGAACGAAGAACAGCGCGGCGGGCAGACCTTCTCGATCATCCCGTTCATCGACAGCGGTGAGCAGCCGCAGGACGCAGGCGCGGGGCTCTCCTTGGTCGCCTAATCGGCGCGCGAGGGGGAGACGACCTGAACTGAAAGGGGAGCCGTGGGACCACGGTTCCCCTTTTTCCATGTCTGTTTGCGTGAAGGACGCCACCCGCTTGCGATCTGGTGCAAATGCGATACAATAATATATTAACGTAATGTCGAGGGCGGGCGCGTGGCGGCTAGATCAGGGACGGTTCCATGGTTCGAGAGCTTTGATGTTGAGGTAGAGGTTGAAGATCTCCTCACTCATATCGAGCGCTGCACCGGATTCGCGCTACCCGCCCGAAAGCGCGATGTCATCATGTCATTTGCCAAGTCGAAGTTCGACAAGACCAGGCAGGGATATTTGGAGGCCAAGGCAGCAGGAAAGCCGGTGTCCACCTCGCGGCGTGCGTATCTGACCGACCTGCAGGACACGATCTTCATGGCGATCCCGGAGGAAAACCTCGCGCGGATGCCGCGAAGCGAGCAGGTCCTTAACGACCCGTCATTTTACGCGGACGCCATGCATAGCGCCGCCGCGATCAGCGAGGATGAGCTCTTCATGGCGTTGTCCTCATCGCTGAACGATATGACGGTCCAAGACGCTCGGGCGTTCGTCTCCAAGCTTTGGCACGGCACGATTGACGACAATGCCCGCAAATACGCCGAAGCCCTGAAGCGCCCTGAGCGTGAAATCATGCCCCTGCGGCTGGGGAATACTGTCTAAGATCGAAGCCATTCTCTTGGCTTGAGCCGTACCGAGGTTTGCCGCCTCAACCCCCTTTCCCAAAGGTGGCACCCTGTGCAGCGCGCGAAAGCTGTTGAAGGCGCTGTGGGGACGTCTACTGTCGCCAACATGATGAACCGGGATCACATGCGCGCTTTCTTGCGGCGCGCCGCAACGCTTGCCGCTTTTGTCGCGCTGCTCTGGGCGGTTCACCTCCTCAATTGGATTATCGGTTACGGCTTGAACCCGGCCTTCGGCCTGATCCCCCGGCACGTAAGCGGGTTGGATGGCGTCATCGCAATGCCCCTGCTGCACGGAAGCTTCGCGCACCTGATGGCCAATACGCCGCCGCTATTGTTTATGGGTGGGCTTCTGGTGGCCACGACCGCGCGGGCCTTGCTGCCTGTGAATACCATCGTGATTGGCCTCGGCGGCGGTCTCGTCTGGCTGTTCGGAAGCTCCGCCATCCATATCGGTGCGTCAGGGCTGGTCTTCGGCTGGTTTGGCTTCCTCGTCGCACGCGGCCTCGTGGATCGCTCACTGGTCACCTTGGGCGCTGCACTACTGGTCGGTGTCCTCTACGGCTCCATTTTCTGGGGCGTTCTTCCGGGCCAACCCGGCGTGTCGTGGGAGGCGCATCTCTTCGGTGCCATCGCGGGCGTTGCCGCTGCAGTCCTTGTCCGGACGCATGTCCATGCGCCGCGCCTCGGCGGCGTCGATCTGGACTGAAGCCGTACACTCGGCCCTTAGCGTTCGCTCATACCATGAATTTTTAACGGCAGCTTTGCGAAGATGGTCAGGGCAAATTGGACCCCCCTGATAAGTCCAAATACTGGAGGAAGCGGGCCTGACGTAGAACCCTCTCCGCCATAAATTATTAAAAGAGTTGAAAGAAGAAGCTCAAGTTAGGCGCTCGGTCAGGATACAATATGCAGCAATGCCGGAGATGTAATCTTCGCGGCCAAACGCGCATCAAGCCTGAAGTGACAATCAGCCGATGAAGTCAGCGCGTCGCTCGAGCAGGCTCTCATAGAGGAAATCGACGAAGAGCCTGACCCGGTGCACTCGACGCAGATCGGCATGCATCAGCACCCAGGTTGACCGGCTTTGGTCAAGCTCGGTTCCTGGCACCCGCTGCATCTCAGGAAAGACGCTTTGTACCCATGCCGCCAGAAAAGTCATGCCAGCCCCGGCGCGGGCGAGGTGCAGGTGCATCGCCGGATCGGCGATGGCGTGGCGCACCGTGGCACGCGGAAAGGGTGAAGCGGCGATCATCGCCTGCAATTCCGGCACCTCGCCATAGCCAAGCCAGGTCAGCCCGTCGCCGCGCGGCCCGGCATCGTGCAGGTGCCTGTCGATGTAGCCGCGCGAAGCGAAAACACCGATCGACAACGGAAACAGCTTACGCCCTACGGCATCGCCAGTGAGGTCGCGCACATGACGGATTGATACGTCGGTTTCCAGCTTCTCGATCGAGTCGATGGCGTAGGACAGGTTCATGTCGATGTGAATATCGGGATAGAGCGACAGGAACTCGCCCAGAACCGGCGCCAGCAGGAAATGTGCGGTCATCGGGTCAGCCGACAGGCGAATACGCCCTGCCGCCTCGCTGTCGAGCCCGCGAACGGCGTTGAAGCCCTGACGCAAGGACGCTTCGGCCTCGAGTGCCTGAGGCAACAACTTGCGGCCCGCCGCCGACAGCTCCAGCCCCCCTGCGCTCCGCCGGAACAGTTGGGCACCCAGTTGCGCTTCCAGCCCCTCGACCTGCCGACGCACGGTTGCATGGGTGCCCTCTAACTGCTCGGCAGCCCCGCGCAGGGAACCCGCCCGCGCAACGGCCAGAAAGGCCGGAAGAGATTTCCAATCCACCATATGGAACGATTATGAACCACATTGGCGCGTTTCTGGCAATATGCGGCGGGAATTCGATCCGGTAGAGACAAGCCAATCGAACCGAAAGGACACCACCATGACTGCCACTCTCAGCGCCTGGAGCATCGAACGTTATGGCGCGCCCGATGTTCTGAACCCCGTAACGCGCCCGCTTCCGACACCCGGACCCAGCGAAGTCCTAATCCGCATCCGCGCCTCGGCCGTGACCCGAGCCGATGGCATGATGCGCGCAGGACGGCCGCTGTTTGCGCGGCCGTTCCTCGGCCTGCGCCGACCGCGCCAGAACCTGTCCGGCACCGGGCTTTCGGGTGAGGTGATCGCAATCGGACAAAAGGTTGGCCGGTTCGCCGTGGGCGACGCCGTCTTCGGCGAGGCGGGGATGAAGTTCGGGGCCAATGCCAGCCACATCTGTCTTGATGAGGCGAGCGTGCTGATGAAGAAGCCCCGCGCGCTGGCGCATGAGGACGCCGCCGTGATGTGCGACGGTCCGCTGACATCGTATCATTTTCTGCACGAGGTCGCGCAGGTGCGGCCGGGGCAGCGCGTGCTGATCCTTGGCGGATCAGGCAGCCTCGGCACTGCGGCGGTGCAGATCGCCAAGGCGGCCGGATCCCATGTTGCTGCAACCTGCAGCACGCGAAACGCCGCCTTTGTCGCGGGACTGGGTGCGGACCGGATCATCGACTACACCCAAGAGGATTTCACCACTCTGCCAGAGCGCTACGATGTGATTTTCGACACGCTCGGCATCAGTACCTTCGGAACAGCCAAGGCCCGGCTGACGAATAACGGGCGCTATGTCTGCCCCGTGCTGACGCTGCCGCTTCTGGGCGCGATGCTGCAAAGCCGCCTGATCGGCCATCGCCGCGCCTTGTTTGCCGCTGCGGGCCTGCAGTCGCCGGAGATCCTGCGCGCCCACCTGGTACATCTTCTGGCAATGGTTGAGGCCGGAACCTTGTCGCCCGTGCTCGACCGGATCTATCCCCTGACCGATCTGATTGATGCGCACCGCCACATGGAAACGGGACACAAGCGCGGGAACGTCGTCGTCGTTTGACCTCCGCTGCCCTCGCCGCCAACTGACCGCCGCTAGGCGTATCGAACGGGTTGCACGCCATCATCAAACTGGACGTGCCTCGATCGAAATGCCGTGCCTTCGACCACTTCGGGCCGGCTGATCCGGTCCATGCGGAAATGCCGAAAATCCTCGCGCATCGGATCCCAGGCGACCAGATACCACAGTGGCGGTAAGATCAGCACGGCCTGCGGCTCGACCTGCCTCTCGGTCTCGGTCCCTTTGGCGTCGCGATAGCGGAACCTCAGGCACAAGCGCTCGAGAAACGACTGCTCGAATGCGGGCAACAGGGCGGCCTCCATATCTCCAAGGTTCGACGTGTCGACTTGGGGCGCCAAGGGCCCGACGTAGAGGCAGTCGAGCAGGCGGCGCAGATCGCGGAGCTTGTCGGATGGCAAGGCCTTCTCGATCTTGGCAAGCCCGGCATCGGCAAGGCTTGAGAACGGAAGTGTCCGGGCGGCGCGCATGCTTGAGACGCCGATGATGAGCGCGAAGACCTCGGTGACCGACATACGCACTGTCGCCTGCACGGATCCCGGATCCAGGGACAAGCCCCCGCCACGGCCTTGTTCGGCGTGGATTACGTAGCCCTCGTCGCGCAGCGCCGACAGGTCTCGGATGATCGTGCTGCGCGACGCACTGAACTCTCGGACCAGCGCGTCGATTGTGCTCGTGCCGGTACGGCGCAGGGTCCGCACGATGGCGTCTTGTCGGCTACGGCTCTTCATGGAGGCTTAATACCATACAAAGGTATCAGGATTTGAAACCTTTTTGAGATAGGCGAGCGTCGAAGCAATTAAAAAAGAATAAACTGCCATGAACCGAAACGCTGATTTCCCCGCGCCTACGCTCATTTCGCTGGGCAATTCCCACCTCGAGGTCTTCGAGGCCGGTCGAGAGAATCGAGGAAACCCAATCCTGCTATGCCACGGATGGCCCGAGCTTGCCTATTCGTGGCGCCACCAGATACCTGCGCTGGCGGCGGCGGGCTACCACGTCATCGTTCCAAACCAGAGGGGCTACGGGAACTCGTCACGCCCGGCCAAGGTGGAAGACTACGACATCGCACATCTGACGGGCGATCTCGCAGCGCTTCTCGACCACTTCGGGTACGAAGCGGCCACCTTCGTTGGTCATGACTGGGGCGCAAACGTCGTCTGGAGCATGGCGCTCCTGCATCCGGCTCGTGTGACCCGGATCATCAACTTGGCGCTGCCCTACCAGCCTCGCACCCCAGTCCCATGGATCGAGTTCATGGAAAGCGTATTCGGGCCCAACAACTATTTCGTCCACTTCAACCGTCAGCCCGGTGTCGCAGACGCTGTGCTGGATGCCCACACCGATTGCTTCCTGCGCAACCTGTTCCGCAAGAACCAGCCGCCTGCGCCGCCCGAGCCGGGCATGATGATCAACCTCGCCACGGCCGCAGCGCCCGCAGGTGATCCCGTGATGAGCGACGCGGATCTTGCCGTCTTCATCGCGGCCTTCGAGCAAACCGGGTTCACGGCAAGCATCAATTGGTACAGGAACATGGATCGCAACTGGCACATTCTGGCGGAAGTGGACCCCATCGTCCGGCAGCCGGCTCTCATGATCTACGGAGCGCATGACATGATCCCACCATCCGAGAACCTCGCGGATTTCGTCCCGAATGTGGAGGTGCTCAGCCTCGATAGCGGCCACTGGATCCAGCAGGAGAAGCCCGAGGAAACCACTCGGGCGATCCTGGACTGGCTTGCGGTTCGGCAGACGGCCTAGGCGGCGGTCACGGTCCATCGGCGGGCGCGAACGCAAACCGTTCGCGCCTTGCCGTGCCCGTGATAAGGTTGAGGGATATTCGACCCGCAAGGGGCGCTCACGCGAGGAACGACCGAGAAGAATGGACAAGCTTTCCGTCATGCAAGCCTTTCGCCGCATCGTCGATCGCGGCAGTTTTGCGCGTGCGGCGGAGGATCTCGGTGTGTCACCGGCGCTTCTGAGCCGCGAGATCAAGCTGCTCGAAGAGAGTCTTGGCACGACGCTGCTCACCCGCACGACCCGCTCCATGTCGCTCACTGATGCCGGGCGGCTCTACTATGACGAGGCGACTGGCATTCTGGATGCCGTGGCGCAAGTCGAGACACGCATCCGCGATGGTGCCGGGGCCGTGCGCGGTCACCTGAAGGTCAACGCCTCCAACTCGTTCGGGCAGACAGTGATCGCACCGATCCTGCCAACGTTTCTCGACGCCTATCCCGATCTGCGTCTGACAGTGTCCATGGACGACCGGGTAGTGGACATGGTCGAGGGCGGGTTCGACGTCTCGATCCGCATTCGGCCTGCCATGCCGGACTCGGCGCTGGTGGCGCGCAGGATCGGGACGATGCGGCAGCGGATTTTCGCGGCACCCGCCTATTTGGAAAAGGCGGGCGTGCCGGTTGTCCCGCAGGACATCGCCCGGCACCGGGTGACCGGATTCCTGCTTGCGGACCACCTGACCTCATGGGCGCTGACTGGCCCTTCCGGTACGGTCACAATCGACCTCGATCCGCCGGTTCGTGTCGGCAACAGCCTCGTTCTGCGCGACCTCCTGATCGCGGGACAGGGCATCGGCACCTTGCCGGACTTCGTCTCGAACGAGGCCGAGGCACGTGGTGAACTGGTGCGCGTTCTGCCCGACTGGGAGCTTCCCGCGCCGGAGATCTTCGCCGTGACGGCCTCGCGGCTGGGGATGGACGCGAAGGTCACGGCCTTCCTCGACCACCTGCGCACGGCGCTCCGGTCCTGACATTCTTCAACCTGCGTAAAGAATGAAGTGACAGTCAGCGGGTTATTCCGGCCCGACCGATCCCCCATCCTCTCAGGCATCGAAACCCAATGCACTGAGAGGATCCCATGACCCGCGTTCTTGTTCTTTACTATTCCAGCTATGGCCATGTCCGCGCCCTTGCGCAGGCCGAAGTCGAAGGCGCACGCAGCGTGCCCGGTACCCATGTCGACATGCGTCGCGTGCCTGAAACCGTCCCCGAAGAGATCCGTCAAAAGGTCGGCTTTGTCCAAGATGATACGCCCGAGGCCGCGCCGGCCGATCTGGAGGCGTATGACGCCATCATCTTCGGCACGCCCACACTGTTCGGCATGATGGCCGGGCAGATGAAATCCTTCCTCGATCAAGCTGGGGGCCTCTGGGCGCGGAACGCGCTGGTCGGCAAGGTCGCAGCCGTCTTCGCCTCGACCGGCTCGCAGCATGGCGGGCACGAGGCGACGCTGTTGTCCACTCAGATCCCGCTCCAGCATTTCGGGATGCTAATTGCCGGCATGCCCTACACCTTCGCCGGTCAGACGACGGCCGAAGGAATCGTCGGCGGTGCGCCTTATGGCGCGGGCACCATTGCAGGCGCCGACGGGTCGCGCGCACCGACAGAGACCGACCTCGCCGGCGCGCGTTTTCAGGGTGCGCATGTCGCGCGGATCGCGGCGCGGCTGGCTGGCACCAACCTGTCAGAGGAGGCCGCGTGATGCCTGCACTGACCATCGACTTTTTCCACGATGTCGTCTGTTGCTGGTGTTTCAACATCTCGTCGCGGATGCGGGCGCTTGCCGCCGAATTCGAACTCGACATCACGCACCGCACCTTCGTCCTGCAAGCCAGCCGCGCCGAGATGGCCACCCGCTGGGGCACGCCCGAGGATGCCCGCGAGACCATCCTCGGGCACTGGGCGGTCTGCCGCGAGGTCAGCGACCGGCCAGAACGCGTTGATATCGACGCGATGCGGGCCGCGTCCTTCGATTATCCGCATGGCATGACAGCAGCGCTGGGATGCAAGGCGGCCGAGCGGCTCGGCGGACAGGCTGCCCACTGGGACATGTTCGACCGCCTGCAGTGCGCGCATCTGACGGAGGCGCGGAACGTCGCCGATCCGGCAACGGTGCTGCACGCCGCCCGGGACCTTGGTTTCGAGGGCGCCGCCTTCACTGATATTTTTGAAGACCAGAGAACCCTACGTGCCGTCGAGACCGACCGGCAACACGCCCGAAACCTCCAGGTCCGGTCCATTCCAACCCTTATCGTCCGCGAGACAGGTTCCCGCCTCGTCAACGGACCGCGCGAAGATCTGGCCGCACAACTGCGCGCCGCCCTCCGCCTTGTCGCCTGATAGGAATACCCATGCTGATTTCGTTCTTTTGTAACGGTTTCCGGCACCGCCTGCGTCTTCTGCACGGTGTGCCGCGCGACCTATCCCCGAAAATGATGCGGGACATTGGCCTCGAGCCTTGGCCAGAACGTCCGCACATTTCCTCTTACCCGCTCTGGTGAGCCCGTTCTGGAGACATGACCCATGTCACGCACAACTGATATTCTTCTCACGGCGCTTGCCCCGGCAATCTGGGGCAGCACCTATCTTGTCACGACCGAGGCGCTGCCTGCGGGGTATCCCGTCACCCTTGCAGCGCTTCGGGCCTTGCCTGCGGGACTGCTGCTGCTTGCTGTCACGCGGTGTCTGCCTCCCCGTGCCTGGCTTGGTCGGGTCTTCCTGCTCGGCAGTCTTAACTTCGCGCTGTTCTGGACGCTTCTGTTCGTGGCCGCCTATAGGCTGCCCGGCGGTGTCGCGGCGACACTGGGGTCGCTGCAGGCCATGATGGTGATCGTTCTGGCCCGTGGGTGGCTTGGTACGCCGGTCCGGGCGGGTGCGGTTGCCGCGGCGGCCACCGGCGTTCTGGGCGTGGCGCTTCTGCTGATCTCGCCCAAGGCCGGCTTCGATCCCGTCGGCATCGCCGCCGGCCTTGGTGGCGCCGCGTCGATGGCGGCGGGCACAGTCCTCAGCCGGAAATGGCAACCGCCCGTTTCGGCGCTCAGCTTCACCGCGTGGCAGCTCACTGCGGGGGGTTTGATCCTGTTTCCTCTGGCGCTGATCATGGAACCCGCGCTGCCGCCGCTTACAGCGACGAACCTGGCGGCGCTTGTCTGGCTCGGGATCATCGGTGCTGCGGCCACCTATGCGCTCTGGTTCCGGGGCGTCGCCCGGATCGAGCCTGGCGCGGTCTCGATTTTGGGTATGATGAGTCCGGTGACGGCCGTGCTGCTGGGTTGGGTAGTTCTGGGGCAGTCACTGTCACAGCTGCAGGGGCTCGGCGCGCTGATAGTCCTTGGCTCGGTCTGGACAGGTCAACGAGCGAACCGCCCAACGACACCAGCACCGGCAAGGCCAGAGGTGAATTCTGAACTGGCGGGCGGAACAATCTTGAACCGCACCGGTGCGGTTCCGGCAATATCCGGCGCGCAACCGTTCCGGTACGTCATTGGCAACCGTACCGAAAGGAGGCCCAGATGACCGTTCCCGCACTGACGCCCGCGTTTGCCCGCCAAGCCCGGCTTGCCGGCCTGTTGTACCTGGTGATCATCGTCGCGGGCCTTGGGGCCGAGCTGGCCCTGCGTGGCCCGTTGATCGACCTTGGCGATGCGGCGGGCACCGCGGCGGCGATCCTGGCCGCCCCGGGGCAGTTCCGGCTGGCCATCGCCGCCGATCTGGTGATGGCGCTTTGCGATGCCGGACTCGCCATACTGCTTTATCTGATCTTTCGGGCCGCGTCGCCGGGGCTTGCCCTGTCCGCGATGGTGTTCCGACTGATCCAGACCGTGCTGATCGCCGCGAACCTCATGGTCCTGCAAGCCGCGTGGCTTCTGATTTCTGGCCCCAACGAGCTTGCCGATGCCAACGAGCTTGCGCTGATGTTCCTCGATCTGCACGGTCATGGCTATGATCTCGGCCTCTTTTTCTTTGGCGTCAACAGCTTGATCATGGGTCTGCTTGTCTGGCGATCAGGTCATTTTGCGAAGGTCTTCGGGGGCGGCCTGGCGATCGCCGGACTCGTTTATATAATCGGCAGCGGACTGCGCTTCTTTTCCCCTGAATGGTCCCAGGCATTCTTACCGGCGTATCTACTGACGATCCTCGCTGAGACGGCGTTCTGCGTCCGGCTGCTTTTGCAAAGGAACCCAGTCTAACATGGACCAGGTTGAAAAGGTCGTTTCAAGAGATGTCCGGATCGAATGCGCCGCCGATCAACAGATGCGTGCCCTTGCGCCCGTGTCGGAGATTTCGGAACAGCCGGTTTCGGCTTGTCACGATCAACCAAGAGAGGATTCATGTCTCAACGAAGTTTCACTATCCGCGCCCTAGGCGAAATCGCCCTCCGGTGCATCGATCTTGAGTCAATGGTCACATTCTATCGCGATGTCATCGGGCTTGAACCGCTCAACGATGCGAACAACGGCTGTATCGTATTCCTTCGCATCGCCGAGGGCTTTGGTGGCCACACCGCAGTGTTGGCCTTGTTTCGTAACGACACCGAAGGCGCAGGCCAGACGCGGGCCGGTGAGGTGGCCCCTGCGACGGGTCCAGGCTCGTCGCTTCATGACATTGCATTCAGCCTGCCTTGGGAGGAGCAGGACGCTGTCATCGCATGGTATGAGACGCTCGGTCGGGAATACCACGTCGAAACTTTCGATTGGGAAGGTTGGCGCGGAGTCTTCACCTTCGACCCAGATGGCAACACCGTTGAACTTGTTGCCAAAGATCCGGGCTGGGCCGCTCGTTCAAGTGCGGCGCCACAATCGGTGAGCCGTTGAGCAGCAGTATGATACCAAGCAAGAAGTGCGGCGGCATGATCTGTCAAAGCCTTGGCGGCCGAGGCCAACACTTTGGCATCAGATCCCGCTATGGGCTAATCCTGAAATCTTTTCACCCGCAATGAGGGAGCCATAACAATGTTGTCAAAATCTCCGACGCTGCACATGCTGTGCGGTAAGATCGCATCTGGGAAGTCCACCATGGCGGCCCAGCTTGAGGCCACGCCCGGAACGGTTCTTATCGCTGAGGACTCCTGGCTCAATGCGCTCTTCGCAGATGAGCTGCATTCGCTGAAGGATTACGTGCGGTGCTCATCGAAGCTCCAAAGTGTCATGGGGCCTCATGTGGTCGCCTTGCTGAACGCGGGTGTGTCGGTCGTCCTCGACTTCCCGGCAAACACCGTCGCGCAACGCGCCTGGATGAGGGAGATCATCGCCAGCACTGAGGCTGCCCACCAGCTTCATGTGTTTGACGTGCCAGATGACGTCTGCTTGGCTCGGCTGCGCGCGCGCAACGCGGCGGGAGACCATCCTTTCGCGGTCACGGAGGCACAGTTCCACCAGTTTTCCAGTCACTTCGCATCGCCGACCGCTGAAGAAGGCTTTGATCTCGTGGTGCATGGCGAAGCACTCGATCAGGTGCAGGAGACCTAAAAATCAGACCAGAAGCCGTGCAGAATACGCACCCTCAAAATCAATTGGTCGCAAACTATCTGCGCGTTGCGCGGAAATCATCTTGCTCGCGGGTGTTCGCGGCTTCATCGCCATTCCCCACTAGTGTTTCCTGAGCCGCCTGGTGAGGCCGGACTACCCACATGCCCGCACCTGCGCCCGCATCACCGCGTAGTCGCCTGCACGTCAACCTTGGACTGAGCCTTGCGGCCTCCCCCGCTCGGCTTCGCGTGTCGCAGGGGAGAACGGCCCTTCGGTCCGTCGCGCATTCGGCCATGCGGCCTCACCGCGGCGTCGCACCTGGCATCCCGGTTTGCCCGCCTCGCGAGCACGTCCCTCCCTGGCCGCTCCGCCGGATTGCGCTCTGGTCTGTTTTGCGGGGCAAAACGATCCCGCCGCTTCATCCGTCTCCCGCGTCCGGTCGGGCCGTTTGCCTGCTCGGGTCGGGCAAACCTACCGTCAAAACACACACACACATGAGCGTGGAAGCATATCCTCCGGATGGCCCCCAAATCAGCCCGCGTCAAGGATCGCAAAACTTTTCGGCGAGGGCGCGGCCCGTGGCGCGGGGCGGTCCCATACGTGAGCGCGCGCATGTGTCGGGAGCTGCGCGCAGAAAACTTTTGCGCCCGGCAAGCCGGCGGCTGCGCCGTCCCTGACCCGGGCAGATTCGGAAACCAGGCATTCGGCCATGCCCCCACACTCACGTGGTGGCCTAGGAACCGAATACTGGAGACCAGACATGGCTTACGACAATGCAAACACCTACGAGACCATCGAACTTTTCGGACTGACCGAGAAGGACGCACAGCTCCCGATCCCGGAAGATCACGTCCTGACCGACCACATCATCCGCGAAAGCTTCGAGGCTCTGCTCGGTCCGCTGCGTGGGACCGGACTCGAGGCGGAAATCGAACCGCTGGCCCATGGGCTCGCCACGATCCTGCAGCGCCGCAAGGTGGCGCTTGGCAAGGAGGTCGACCGCACCGCCGACAAGATCGGTGCGCTGGCAAAATCTCACGACGGATCAGAGATCGCCGAGACCGCGCTCGAAGAAGCGCAGGCGCGCTTTCTGCAGCTGCGCGAGATTGTCAGCGCCATCGAGGTGATGAGCGAGGCAGCGGCGGAATGCTACGAGATCGAGACGGGCCACGCCTTCATCCCGGCAGCCGGGTCGCGCGCAAGCGTCCGGGCGCAAGAGACCGGCGCGGTTTTCGAGGCGCGGCAACTGCTGGAGCAGCACGACCGGGAGACGGCGGCGAAGTCGAAAGTCGAGGGGGTGCCCCTGATCGTCTCGGGTGCCACCGACTGGACAGATGTCGATGTGATCTTCAACACGCTCGACAAGGTTCGCGAGCGGATCAAGCAGAACCGCAACCAGGAGATCTTCCTCTGCCACAAGGGTGGCAAGCACGGGGCGGAGATGATTGCGGCTCGGTGGGCCCGGGCACGCGGGATAGCACAGGCGCGCTTCGATCCGCGCTGGTCCGCGCACGGGCGGGCGGCACCGTTCAAGTGCAACGACGAAATGCTGGACGACAAGTTCGCGGCGACAGGCGTTGTTCTCTTCGGCGGCAACGGGGTCGCGCTGAACCTCGGGCAGAAGGCAGAAGCGAAAGGCCTGACGGTCATGCGGGTTGCGGACCCGGCGAAGAAGGCGTCGCAGGAGTGAAGAGAGGGGGTCGCGCTTGGCGCGGCCCTTTCGTCATGTCTCACGGGGCGTGGTAATGCCCTCAGATTATCGTGCCTAGCAATTTTCTATTTTGATAGGTAGACGTGTGCCAAGCAAAACTTGGAAATGATTGGCATGACCCCACTCAGCAGCATTGCAATGAGCGCCTACACCGATCTGGTGCGGCTCCTTAAGGACGACGCCTTGTCCGGTGTCGAAGGCAAACCAACGTTGAAGGAGCGTGGCGACAAGGCCTATTGGTACGCCGCGCGACGCGTCGGAACGGAGATGCGGTTCGTCTATATCGGCGAGGACAGCGCAGAGACGCGTGCACGCATCGACCGGATCGAGGAGCTGCGCGCGACCGCCAAGGATCGGCAGGCGGAACGGTCGCGGCTCGTTCGGCTCTTGCGCGCCGAAGGCATGACGCCCACCGACCGGGCGACCGGTTCCATACTGTCGGCCATGGCCGCAGCCGGGACCTTCCGGTTGGGCGGCACCATCGTCGGGACGAATGCGTTCCGGCTCTTTGAAGGCGAGCTTGGTATTCGCCTTCCCCTGGGCGGCATGGCCAACACCGGCGATATCGACATTGCGCAATTCGAGAAGCTCAGCGTGGCGTTGCAGGATCAGGTTGACCCGAGTCTCGCCGAGACCTTCTCGGCGCTCAAGTTTGACCCTTTGCCAGCGCTTGACCAAGGTCGGACCTGGCGGTGGGCCCAGGGTGGCAGTGGCCAGCTGGTCGAGTTCCTCACACCGGCCTTCGGAGATGAGACCATCCGTGATTTGCCCGCCTTGGGCGTGAACGCCCAAGGATTGAACTACCTCAACTTCCTGATTGCCGAACCCATCTACGCCGCGGCCGTTTATCGATCCGGCATTCTCGTGCAGGTCCCTCGTCCAGAGCGCTATGCGATCCATAAGCTGATCATTGCCGATCGGCGACGAGACGGATCAGGCAGCCTCAAATCCGCAAAGGATCGCGAGCAGGCGGGCTTCCTGATTGAGGCGATGGCTGAGGATCGTCCCGATGAACTGTCCCATGCCTATGCCACTGCGCTGGAGGTTGGCCCCCGCTGGCGCGAGCACATCGGCAACACGCTGAAGCGGATGCCCGAGACCAAGGTGATGCTCGACAGCTTGGACGCGTGATCGCGGCAACGGGGTCGAGCTGAACCTCGGGCAGAAGGCGGAAGCGAAAGGTCTGACGGTCATGCGGGTTGCGGACCCGGCGAAGAAGGCGTCGCAGGATTGAAGAGAGAGGGTCGCGCTTGGCGCGGCCCTTTCGTCATGTCTCATGGCGCGTGCGATCGGTCACACTTGATCAGCAACTCGCGGCGGCCAGCACCGTCATCGCTCTACCCGGTCCGTCAGAGTTCGGCCCATCCGCATCGGTAGGGGCTGGGGATGGTGCGAACCTCGCACATCGTCAGCGGGGCAAGACGCGAGGGGTCGAGACGTCGCTTTTGAGGCTGAAGACTTGCGCGTCCCTCGGGTGGTGTTTCGGAACATCGTACCTGCGCGGGCGGGCTCCGTCAGCACCCCGGCCAGGCTTGGCGGGACTAAGACGCGGATCGTGGTGGCGGCGTGATGGCAGGGGTCATCCGGATCACTCCTTTTTGCTCATTGATGTGGATCGCACGGGGTCGGTCCAATCGTGCCCTCCGCTGACGCTTCGGCAAGCACAAATACGGCTTCCACGGCGGAGCCGCGGACCCTCCGCATTTGCGCTTGCGACCGGGCCTCTTGCCCCCGTGCCGGGTGATCCCCATCGCAACAAGGAGTAACCCAAATGACCAACCACTACGTCGCCACCGTCCCCGTCAAGTTCACCGATACCGATGGCCAGGAGCGCACCCGTTTTCAGCGCGTGGGCGCGATGTTCCGCAACACCCGCAACGGGGATGGATCGGAGTTCTTCAGCCTCAAGCTCGACTTTCCCGTCGCGGTCTCGGAGCTGGTGATGTTCCCGCCGAGCGCCAAGGATCCCCAGGACTGAATCCCCTGACGAAGATGGGTCGCCCCGAGACGAACTCGAGGCGGCCCGATCCCTGTTCCAGGGATGCCGGGTCCGGCGGTCAGATCGCCCGAGGCGACCTCACGAAGCTGCCGGTCGCTGCGCATTCAACGGACGCACTACCCCCCGGAATGATCAGGCCGCGACAGACCGGCCAGTCAGCCTCAAGGGGGCCATCCACAAAAACCTATCGGCTAGGGCCTCCCGGTTTTTGCGGCAGAGATTTGGGGACCCAAATCTGGCCCTCCTTGACCCTGCCTGTCCGCCCTGTCGGAGGGGTTTGCGCCCGCCCGCGGTTCCGTCCGAACACGTGGCGTTCGGCCAGATCCTCGGGCGGTGTTGGGGAAGGGGACCCATTGGACAGGTGGGGTTCTTGATGGCGAGGGGACAGGCCCGCGTCCCTACGGGCCGCGGGGGAAGCGGACACCAAGGCTGCCTGAGACTGAAGGCGACGTAAGTATATAATTGACAGCGTGATATATTATCGTAAGGTGGGAGCAGCCTTGGTGGAAGGTGGCAGGAAATAGGGGGTCTTTCTTCGCATGTCTCGCTCAAAACGCCTCATCGATGCGGAGCGCATGGAGATCGTTCGCGAAGCTGCGGAAGGCGTTTCCACTTCAGTGTTGGCGGAACGGTTTGGCGTGTCGGTGCGGGCGATCCAGTACACGCTCAAAGCTGATGCCGAGCGCCAGGCCGATGCCGCTATTCCGGTCTCCGCTGTCAGTGTGAAGGTCACCGCCGCGGAGCTTGAGGCGCTCGACGAGGTGCTGGCGAAGGCGGGGATCGAGAGCCGGGCCGAGGGGCTGCGACGGCTGATCCAGGCGTCGGGCGGCGTGTTTGTCCCGGACGCGCAGTTGGCGGCCGAGATGGCGCGTTACCGCGCCTCTCTGCACGAGGTCGGCAATGGGGTCGCGCAGATCGCCAAGCAGATGACGCAGGCCAACAGGCGGGGGCAGGGGGCCGTGGGGGGCACGAGTGCCGAGTTCACCGAATTGCGCCTTGCGCAGATGCGCGGGCTGGCGCGGTTCATCCTGGATTCTGCTGACGAGATCGATCTGCTTCTGCGCCGCCGTCGGGACGCAATGCAGCTGCAGGCCACGGCCGCGCTGAGGGAGTTTGCGCATGCGGCTGAATGATGCCGTCCATGCCGTCACGGGCGAGGTCTTCCGGGATGGCTGGAGCCGCGTCCGGGGCTCGATGCAGGGGCTGCATGTCGCCAAGCAGACCCAGCTTACGCGCGCGGCAGCAGGGCATCGGCCAGCGGTCTTCAAGGCGATCCGGGGCGGGGGCACGCATACCAAATCGCAGCTCGCAAACCAGCTCGATTACCTCACAACCAAGTCCACCCATATCGTGGACAGTAGCGGGTTCCTGGATGGCAAGGCGAAGCTCGAGGCGGGTGATATCAAGGACCTGACCGAGCGCTTTGCCAAGCGGTGGGATGCGGGCTTCAAGCCCAAGCTCGGACAGACCACCCACATGCTCATGTCCTTCCCCGTGGGCAAGAAAACGCCGAGGACCGCGAGTGTGGCGATGACCACACCAAGAGGTCCGGTCAGCGCATCGACAATGCCTTGCAATAAGCTCTGGATCGGGGAAAGATCGATGCTCTGTGCGAGGGCGGGCTCGGCAATCAGCAGGAATAGCGCCAGCGAGGCGACAAAGAGGTTTGAAATCTGTCTCATGAATTTGATCCTTCCAATCGGGCCACGACAGCCATGACGCGGGCCACGTGGTTCTGGGTTTCTCGGTAAGGGGGGATGCCACCGTACTGGCGGACCGCATCCGGTCCGGCGTTGTAGGCTGCCAGCGCCAGGCGCGGATCGCCAAAAGTTTCCAGCATCATCGCGAGGTAGCGGGCGGAGCCGTCGAGGTTCTGAAGCGGATCACGCGGGTCAACACTGAGGTCACGCGCGGTCGCAGGCATCAACTGCCCGAGGCCAATCGCTCCCGCGCTCGAGACCGCATCCTGGCGATAGGCGCTCTCGACTTCAATATTGGCGCGGTAGAGGGTCAGCCAGTCTCGGACAGAGAGCGACGTGCGGCGCAGTCCGGGATGACCAGCGTAGCGAAGGGCGGTGGCTTCGATGGCAGCGAGAACGCCAGCTGGGGGCAGGGGAGCGGGCCGCGATGCGGCTGCCAATTGGATTTCGTCTGGCCCAAGGTCAGTCTCGCCGAGGATCGCCAACTCATCAGCAGCGGACCCCTGGCCGATGCCGTCATTGTAGTTGCGCGCAAAGCTATTTTGGGATTGGGAAGGCGTCAGAGAGCCATCGCTCTCCATGACCAGCACCATCTGGGCAGAGGCAGAGCCCGTAAGGAACCAAGCAAGGAGAAGGCTACTTGCTGCCGCCCTTGTCGGTCGCAGCCAGTTTGTGTGTCGTCCGCTGGCCTTCTTCGAGCGGGACATCGGCATGGGAGAAGCCGATACCGATGAGGAAGGAAACCACGCCCGTGATGGTCTTGAATTCGCGGATCTTGATGTCGTTATAGGTCGTCCGGGTGCGGGCAGTGACCAGCAACTTTTCCACGCCAACGTCAGAGACGACGCGCATGATCCAGACCCCGTAATAACTCGGGCCCTTCTTGTGTGCCGACTCCTGGCACAGGATTTCAGCGCTATAGCCGCTTTCCACGAGTTCGCGGAAACGTGCTTCCGTAACCACATTTGGTGCTTCGATGTCCCCGTTCATGGCCCGGCTCACGCTTTCTCCAAAGACGCAACGCCCGGGCATTCTCACTTGAAGCCCAGAGTTACGATAGTATAATATCAACCGCAAGATGTAATATCACGGTTTAGCTGTAGTTTAGTTACTCAAACATTAGTCATGGCCAGTGCCCACGATCAAGGAGATAACAGGTTTGAGAAACCCAAGG
Organism: Roseovarius pelagicus; assembly: GCF_025639885.1. Taxonomy (NCBI): domain Bacteria; kingdom Pseudomonadati; phylum Pseudomonadota; class Alphaproteobacteria; order Rhodobacterales; family Roseobacteraceae; genus Roseovarius; species Roseovarius pelagicus. The sequence continues at coordinate 113,135 of NZ_CP106737.1, forward strand.
TTGATAGGTCTGCTCCCACTACAATCTATGGCCCTTCTGGTCTGTGTTCCCGAGCCGGGTTTGGCGGAATCCTGCTTCGCGCCGCCCCGTCCCTTCCTGCCAAGCGATTCGCAGGCGGCGCGGGACTATTCGGGCATCATCCGTGGCGATTTCGAAGATTACATCCAGGATATGCAGAGCTACTTCCGCTGCCTCGAGCAGGAGCGTGCCCGTGCCTTCGAGGAAGCGCGCGAAGTCAGTGAAGACTATGGCTGGTTTCTGCAATTGGTAGGGGATTGATGGGCAACTTTGGGAGCATCAAACTTGCAGACCATGGAAACCCGACGCCGATAACATCCTCGAGTATCTACTTTTTAGATAACAGATATCATCAGCTAGCGACGTCACAAAAGGTATGTGACGCGTGGCAAAAACAATCAGAAGCACGGGACATGTGGCACTCTGCCAGGTTTTGGTCGACGCCCGAAACAAGGCGGGCCTCGGTCAGAAAGACTTGGCGGACAGGCTCAGATGCCATCAGTCTCTTATTGCCCGTGTTGAGAGCGGCCAGCGCCGGGTCGACGTCGTCGAATTGGTCGTTCTGGCTCGCGCCATCGGCTTTGACCCGTTCGAGGCTCTGGCGATCGTCGAAGCCGCCACGGAGCCCGACCACAGGATTTGAGCCATTTCATCAATCGAGACCACGGGAGCTGACTTCTCCCAGTGTGAATTCGTTACCGCGAGGAAGAACAGTAACCGATAGTAACGAGGCCCGGCATACGGTTGCAGCAAACGCTTTGGGATTTGAGCTGCCATCCGCAATGCCAAATTGCAGGAAGTCAGTAAAAAGTGAGTGAAGATAAGATCGAAGGCGTCGCGATCGCAAATCTGATTGGGACGGATGAGCGCAGTATTGTCGGCTGGGTGTATCGTTGGAATACGGGGGCTTTGGCGGTGCGGTGGGATATTGACGGCCCGCAGCGGGTTTTAGAGTGCCGACCTGACCTCAGTGACGCTGAAAAGCGAGAAATCGACTTCGGTGGATTGACCCAAATTCCGACGCTCGACAGCTGGCAAGATCAGTTATAACAGGTCGAAGCCAATCGAGGGTATCTTTTCATAAAGCGGTACTCTGGGCAGAGTTGACTCTGAGAGTGTCTGCGGCGAATGACGGTTGAGGGGCAGCCCCAACGGGTCAGTAATTGACCTGCTCAAACCCATAGTTGCCTTCGTAGTCGCGCCAGTCCACGAACACCGAGCGATTATTGATACTTGGGCAGTGCGATCCCCAACCTTCGAGCCCGACATGCGCATGGGGTAGAGCCGTCGGTGCAGTCAATGTCCATGAAAATGCGCCTTGCGTACCGTAGGTGCCGAGGTAGACTAGCGCATAACGCCTGCACTCATCGTTTTCTCCGGCTTCTCGCTGTGAGGCGAAGCGAACATCAAAAACCCGGATGGACCGCACAAAATTGAACTCCGGACCACTGATGTCGATGTCCGCGCGGTCTTGGACGAAGCGAAGGGCAAAATCCTCTAAGACGAGCTGATCTGAGGTTTCGTCAAAGTTCCAAACGGCCGGTTCTGTCATTGCGTCAGGTTCGTGATGGTTTACGGGAAAGGACTGGCTTGGTCGAAATTCATCAGTTTGGAACTGGGCGTCGAAGATCCGGTCTTTTTCGCTCGGCCGACGTTCGATCTCGGAGGACGCCCCCATTGGACAGCGCCAGATCTGCAGCGGCGGTTCCACTGGCCAGGGCGTGATCCGCCGGATGAATTCGGCGCGGGCACGTGAGCAGTGTACAGAGGGCGGCCAGTCACCGGACAGACAGAGGAGGATTGCGCAGTCGATAGGATAGCTCTGCGCTTCTGAGCTTGGAGGCAGCGAAGTCAGAGTCAGAGCAGCCAGCGACGTGCCCACTAGGTTCTTGAACGGTCGAAACATACTCTTAGTCCTTGGCAAGGGGACTCCAGTATACATACAAAACTATACGACCGCAACTCATAGTATATCTATTGCATGCCAATCTTATGTAATAACATTTCATCATTGATCGTCATACAATTCTTCCTTTGTTCATGGGTAAAAATGGTCGAGAATCATTAGGGCGGTACTCGAACGATCCGAGCGTACATTGGTGTTGATTGTCACTGAGAACTGACCCGGTAGCCCCATAAATTGTCACTGAGAACTGACCCATGTGAACACACTTCCCCGACGGTTTTGGTTGGGGGGATTTGGAGTGATCGACATGGGATTTTTGAGTGTCATTCGACGCTGGGCATTGCGTGACAAAATGCCAATCAGGGAGATTGCCCGGCGGACGGGTTTGTCTCGGAACACGATCAAGAAGTATCTGCGTGAAGGTGCGGTGGAGCCGAGGTTCAAGACGCCCAAGCGTCCAAGCAAGCTGGACCCCTACGCGGATCGGCTGTCAGCCTGGCTTTTAATCCAGACGCGGAAGTCACGCAAAGAGCGGCGGACAGTGAAGCAAATGCATGCTGATCTGGTGAAGCTGGGATATAATGGTTCCTATGAACGCGTGGCAGCTTTCGCCCGGGCATGGCGTGAAGATCGGCATCGAGCGGAACAGACGACGGGGCGCGGCACCTATGTGCCTTTGGTGTTCGCGCCCGGCGAAGCCTTCCAATTCGATTGGAGCGAGGACAGGGCCAACATCGGTGGTGAGCGCGTCAAACTTCAGGTCGCGCATATCAAACTGTCACACAGCCGGGCTTTCTTGGTGCGGGCCTACCCGCTGCAAACGCACGAGATGCTGTTTGACGCCCACTGGCATGCATTCCGCGTCTTCGGCGGCGTGCCTGGTCGCGGGATCTATGACAATATGAAGACCGCCGTTGATCGTGTGGGCAAAGGCAAGCAGCGGGACGTCAATGCACGCTTCAAGGCTATGGCCAGCCACTACGTGTTTGAGCCCGAGTTCTGCAATCCAGCCGCAGGTTGGGAGAAAGGCCAGGTTGAGAAGAACGTGCAGGATGCGCGCAACCGCATGTGGCAGGTCATGCCAGTCTTTGCCGATCAGGCAGAGCTGAACCAATGGCTTGAAGATCGCTGTATCGCCCTTTGGGCAGAGACACCGCACAAGGCTTTGCCGGGGTCCATCGCTGACGTGTGGGAGGCCGAGAAGCCCACGCTGATGGCACTGCCGCCGGCATTCGATGGCTTTATCGAACATAGTAAGCGTGTGTCACCCACATGCCTGATCACGTTCGAACGCAATCGCTACAGCGTTCCCGCCAGCTTTGCGAACCGACGTGTCAGTTTGCATGTCTATCCCGAACGGCTGGTCATGGTCGCTGAAGGGCAAACGGTTTGCGAGCATGCGCGGATCATCGAGCGGTCTCATCGCAAGCCCGGCAAGGTCATCTATGACTGGCGTCACTATCTCGCTGTCATCCAACGCAAACCAGGTGCCTTACGCAATGGTGCGCCGTTCACGGAGATGCCGGATGCCTTCCGGCAACTTCAGGATCACATGCTGCGTAAAGAAGGCGGTGACCGAGAGATGGTCGACATTCTGTCTCTGGTCCTTCAGCACAACGAAGATGACGTTTTGTGCGCAGTGGAGCTGGCACTTGAAGCGGGCGTCCCCACCAAGACGCACATCCTGAACCTGTTGCATCGATTGATCGACCGCAGACCGACAGATCACCCCGAGGTCGATCCGCCGGACGCACTGGCATTGCAGTCAACGCCAGAGGCCAACGTCGATCGCTATGACGGGTTGCGACAGACTAAGGAGAAGCGCCATGCGTCATGACCCAGCAGGAGCTTCTATCGTGATCATGCTACGCAGTCTCAAGCTGTACGGCATGGCAAATGCGATTGAAGACTTGGTCGCCCAGGGCGCGCCAGCGTTCGAAGCTGCCACACCAATGCTGTCACAGCTGCTCAAGGCCGAGATCGCCGAGCGCGAGGTACGGTCTATCGCCTACCACACGAAGGTCGCCCGCTTCCCCGCATATAAAGACCTCACCGGCTTTGACTTTGCGTCCAGTGAGATCAACGAGGCAACAGTCCGACAGTTGCATCGGTGCGAGTTCATTGAAGCGACTGAAAATGTCGTGCTGATCGGCGGCCCCGGAACCGGCAAAAGCCATACTGCTACAGCAATTGGTGTGCAGGCGATTGAGCATCACAGGCGAAAGGTCCGCTTCTTCTCGACCGTGGAATTGGTTAATGCACTGGAGCAAGAGAAAGCGCTTGGAAAGGCTGGGAAACTGGCTGAGATGCTGACCAAGGTCGATTTGGTTATCTTAGACGAGCTTGGCTACCTGCCGTTCAGTTCATCTGGTGGGGCATTGCTCTTCCACCTACTCAGTAAGCTCTATGAGCGCACCAGTGTGATCATCACCACCAACCTTAGCTTCTCAGAATGGGCGCAGGTCTTCGGGGATGCAAAGATGACCACCGCTCTCTTGGATCGGCTTACCCACCGCTGCCACATCCTCGAAACCGGAAACGACAGCTACCGCTTCAAGGTCAGTTCTGAGGCAGCAAAGAAAACTGCAAAGGAGGCCAAAACATTGACCGCATCATAGACCACGACGCATAACTGAGGGTGGGTCAAATCTCGGTGAAAATACCGGGTCAGTTCTCAGTGACAATCAACATACATTGGTGCAAAGCGCAGCAAAGGTTGGGGTAAGAGCCCAGTCTGTGAATTTTATTTTCTCGCTGCGTGGACTCGCGGCACAGAAAATATCTGTGGCATCGTAAATCACGTTGTCGCAGTGCAGCGGAAAGGCCGACCATTCACACGAACTGCAGCGAGGTAGAGGTGGTCAAGGATCATGTCGCGGGCATTTCCGACTTTCTTGGCGACCCCGCCTATGTCTGGTGTCGCCATATGGTAGTGTCGCAATGTTTCGGATTTCAGTTGCGTTGTCAGGCACGCCGAGACAGCCCGCACACTTTCCCGAGACTCAGTCAGAATTGAAGAGTTGATCAGTTTCGAAAACGCGCAGTACCCGAAATCCGTGATCCTGTGTGCCGTGTATTTATACGTTCGTTGTCCCATTTCGTATCGCGACCTCGAAGAAATCATGGCAGAACGCGGCGTCGATTTGGATCATGCAACGCTCAACCGCTGGGTCGAGAAGTATACGGATACTATTGCTGCTAAAGCGCATCGTCGGAAGCGCTCAAAGGTTTGTTCGTGGCGGGTGGGCGAAACTTATGTGAGGCATTGCCAACTGGAGACCTTTGAGGTGCCCCTAAATTCTTAGACACCTGCCTTGTTCAGTTTGTGCTGTCGGATTTCGAAGTCAACAGGCGACAGCATTCCGTTGTTCGTGTGCTTGCGTTTTGGGTTGTAGAACATCTCGATGTAGTCGAACACAGCCCGCCTTGCGTCTTCGCGGGTTGGATATGTCCGCCGTCTGATGCGCTCCCGCTTCAGCAGCTGAAAGAAGCTCTCGGCGACGGCGTTGTCGTGGCAGTTCCCGCGCCTGCTCATGCTCGGTTCCGGATTGTGCTGGTGGAGGAACGTCTGCCATTCGCGGCTGGTGAACTGCGAGCCTTGATCGGAATGCACCATGACCTTCCCTTCTGGCTTTCGGCGCCAGACGGCCATCAGCAATGCCTGCAAGGCCAAGTCTGTGGTCATGCGGGACTGGGCGGACCAGCCGACAACCCGGCGCGAGAACAGGTCGATGACGACGCACAGATACAGCCAGCCTTCATGGGTCTTGATGTACGTGATGTCGGTCACCCAGACCTGATCGGGGGCAGAAACCTGGAACTGCTGCTCCAGCCTGTTCTCGGCAACGATTGCTGGCTTGCCGCCGTAGCGACCCGGACGGCGTCTGTAACCGATCTGTGCAGCGATCCCGGCCAGAGACGCCAGGCGCGCCACCCGGTTCTCGGAAACCTGTTCGCCCTGATCGCGCAGATCGTCCGTCAGCTTGCGATAGCCATAGACCTTGCCGCTGTCCGTCCAGGCCAGCCGGATCAGGTCTGTCTGGCGCACATCTTCCCGCGCACGGTGGCTTAACGGTTCCTTAAGCCATGCGTAGAAGCCGCTGAAATGAACCCGCAGCACCCGGCACATGGCGCGGATGCCAAACTCTCCGCGATGCGCCCGGATGAAGGCGTACTTCATTGGGACTCGCGCGCGAAGTACACCGTTGCCTTTTTTAGAATGTCGCGCTCCTCAGTGACCCTGGCCAGCTCGCGCTTCAGTCGCCTGTTCTCTGCTTCGTGGTCGATGATGTTCGCTTTGGATGCCGGTTCCCCGAACAGCTTCATCCACTTGTAAAGAGAATGCGTGCTGACGCCCAATCGCCGGGACACCTCCCGAACCGGCTACCCCCGCACCGTGATCTGATGCACCGCATCGCGCTTGAAATCGTCGCTGTAATTGCTTGTCCCCATGTCGGCCTCCTCGCCTCAAAGTTAGCGGGCAAAGCGTCTACAAATCTAGGGGCACCTCAATCCGCCAAGGTGTGATCGATCTGAACGACCTGCAGCGGACGTTCCACATCCAAGGCCCCTGCCCTTGCCTCGAATACTTGCCTGGCCGCCTTCGCTCCTTTCCGCTTCCGCAACACCTCGCGCTGGTCCATCGCGTCAAGACGGGCCTTGATCGTTCGGCGGGTTGGACGGCGAAAACCTCGGGCTCCGCACTCGGTCTGGATCTCTCCCACAATCCGGAGAAAACTAGGCGGCTCAGGCACCAAATAATGCCAGCGTAAAACACGCTCAATGATGGCTTCAACCTCCCGACCTAAGCGCTGTGATCCACGCTTTGGACCACGGCGCTTGGGCAGCAAGGCGCTCGACCGTCCATCGTTTTGTTTCAACCGTCGATAAAATTCCCATACAGAGCTGCGGGAAACACCCATCTCTTCCGCCGCAGCCAACAACCGCGGACCCACATCGTTGCCAGCTCGATCCAACTCTAAAATCGGGCGCAAAATTCTGGCTCTCTCGATTGCGAGTTCAATATCTCCAGGATTCTCCGTTTCCTTCGCCAAGCGCCGCCACCCAAATTACTTATCCACAGAACGAACCGTCCGGGAAATAAAGGCACAGCCCAGAAATAAAAGGCACAACCGCCATCTGATTTAGCTCAATTTTTTAAAGCCAACGTCCGGGAATTAACAGCACAATGACAGCTGGCGATCAACCATGGCGAGGTTGATTACGACGCCTTGATCGAAAGTCGTCCACAAGAGGTCCTGCGCAACCCGGCTGGTGCGTTCCGTCTGTATCGCATCGGAGATGCCGTCAGTGCCCGCAACACCCATGCGGCGATCTATGATGCGCTGCGACTGGTTAAGGATATCTGATGCGTATCGGGATTACCGGCCTCGGAACCATTGCGTCGTCAGTCGTGCGCGGCCTCGTGAATGACGGGCACCAGATCGTCGTTTCCGAACGCAGCATCGCCAACGCATCCGCGTTGTCGCGAACCTTTGGCAATGTAACGGTGGCCAGCAACCAGAGAGGTTCTCGCGCAAAGTGATCTGATCTTTCTGGGGCTTCTGCCAGACGTCGCCTCCGGCGTTTTAAAGACGCTTGAGTTTCGACCTGAACAGCAGGTGATATCGCTGATGGCCGATCTGCCCCTCGACAAGATTGGCAACCTCGTTTCGCCTGCTCTGGCTGTGTGCCACGATACCGTTTCCCACGATCGCGCAGGGCGGGTCCGCGATTATCGTGCAGGGTGATGCGGCACCAGTCGATCGTCTGTTTGCCACCGATACCATGAACATGGCCCATGATGGCCTGCCCGGCAGATATTCAGAATTCTGATACATAATTCATCGAACCGCCAGTGTCAGACGACTAACGCGGAATGCCCTACGATGCCAGAATCGCGTGAAACAGAGGCGACAGGTCGCCGGGTCGCGCGGGATCGAGCATACCTTGATACAATTCCAGATCGCCCACGGTATCCACCTCGATCCAATGGCCTGAAATCAGCGCAGGTCTGACGCGCCAGCCGGCCTCAATCAGGTCATTGAGAAAATCAGTCATGTACATGTTATCCACGTCCGCCCCGGTTTTTTCCGCGGCGGCGTTGGCGGCAGCAAAGACAGTCTTGATTTCGGCGATCTTGTCGGCGCTGATCTTGATCAGTCCCATATATTGCGCATCGATATCAGCCAGCGATTGCGGGCGCTGGCCCACTTCGGTCACCAGCCCGTCTTCGGAAATACGAAACGTTTCGGCGTCGGCCAGAAAATCCTCGGCGCGGGCCGCCCACAGCTTTTGCCATGAGGTATCCGCAGTCAGAACCACATCGCCGGGCACCGAAAACAGTGTCTCTAGCACGCCTTTGTCATAAACGATGTCACCGTAGGCGATCAGAAGGTCCTGCGTCTCATCCATCCATTCATCGGCACAAAACAGCGAATAGACCATGTTGGTTGTCATGTATTCCGGGTTGACGAAAGTCTTGTAACCAAGCGCCTCCTGATGCTCTTTGCGATATCCGGTCACAATAGCGATGTCTGATTTCGCGATCCCGGCGGCCTGCATCGCCTCAAGCTGATAAACCAGCAGAGGCTTGCCGCCGAGGGCTACCATGGATTTCGGACGGTCGTCGGTGAGCGGGCGCAGGCGGCTGCCCTGCCCTGCGGCCAGGATGATGGTTTTCATGAGTTCACTCTGAAATGGGATTGGATAATGCGGGCATCTTGGGGGTCGTAAGGTGTGTTACGCTCGGGGTGCCACATAATCCCGAGCCACGGAAGGTTGTGATGCGCAAAAGCCTCGACAATACCGTCGGCACTATGTGCCGTGGCATTCAGCCCGGTGCCCATATCGGCATCGACCATGCCCAGCCCGTGATAGCTGTTCACGGTGCTTAGCCCGTAATCGTCGGCGAAGGGGCCGGTAATCGGGTGCATCTGTGCCACATGCCCGCGAACAGGCCGCAACTGGCCCCCGGCATGATGGTTCATGAATTGCATACCGCGGCAAACGCCCAGCACAGGCAGGCCGTTTTGGACCGCATGATCGAGAACCGCCGCCTCGAGCGCGTCACGTTCCGGAGCTTGTCCGATATCGTTGCCGCCGCTCAGGATATAGCCGTCGAGCGCCAGAAGATCGAGATAGGCCGTATTATCCGGGCAAAGCGAGTTGAGCGGCATCGCGAGGATGTCGCATTGCCACAGCAGCTCGGCCCAACGTTGATCCAGCGCATCGCGCCGCTCATCGCGGTCGGGATACGCATCGATCCGCTGAGAGATGCCGATACGTCGCATTAGCTGATCACGCGTATCGTCTTGTTCCGCGGGCTCAGCTCCAGCATGTGGGCGTCTACCAGCGAATTATATATCTTCTCACCGACTCCGATCGCCGCAGGCAGCGCAAACTCTGCCGCCCGGATCGCCATGTGCGAGTTCGCCCCGCCATACATGGTGATCAGTCCAGCGATATTCTGACCGAACAGCCAATCATAGCCGGGATCGGCCATCGGGATCATCACGATGCAGCCCTCCAGCGAAACTGGACCAGCCACTTCTGCGTCCCCCGTACCCAAGGCGACATTTGACGCGCGAACCTCGTTCGTACCGATAAAGTTCGGTTGCCCGTCGCGCAGGCGGAAGATGCTGAAATCGGTCTTGCTGGTGATCAGTTCCGGTAGTTGACAAGCAGCCGAGACACGGGCGGATTTAGCCGCACGCTTGGCAGCCTTTGCCAGCGCCTTGGTCTTTCTCTGTGCCGATACCGGGCCATCCGCCAGATCCATCAATTCGCTCAGATGAAGATGTGACAGTGTCTCGCGTCCAAGGCCGTTCTCCTTGCCCCAGAGCAGGATATCATCCAGCGCGGCCGACAGATAGCGGGTGAAGATGAACTTACTTTTCTCGCGCCCTTCGATAGCCTGCCGCAGGAATGTCTCGATCTGGTCGCCGGAAGCCGCAATGCCAAGCGCCGACACAGCGTCAAAGAACGCCTGCTTTTGCCCGTCCCAGAGACTGATATCATGGTCGTGCGACGGGGCTTGTCCCGATTGTATGACCATCGGGCGCAGGTAATGCTCGGGTGCTTCGGCATAGGCTGGTGACTGAATGTCGTATGTCCCGGGGCGCAGATGCCCGTAGGTGCCAACAAAGCTGTCCCAATCTAGTGCCCCATCAGCCACCCGCGCAGCATCAAGGACAATCTCATGCGAAACCGTGCGGATCGACGCGAGGAATGCCTCGCTGGCTGCCTGACTTAACACACCTTCGGCCACGGCATCGCGCAGCAGGGTGACTGCCACGAATCCGCTGCGTGCCAGATGTGCAAACGGCAGCGTCCCGCGCAGGCGGCATTCCTCCAGCAGGTAGCGGGCGCGGGCCAAACCGGCATGTTCGAATGTGTTTTTAAAGTTGTCGAGCTGGTCGGCCAGCGCTTCGGCCTCGGCCAAATCCAGCGGGGTTCGTGTGATGCCGTTCTGTGTTATCTGCCTGAGACCGTCCTCAAGCGCATTCAGATCGGCCTTGTCGCTGATCCCTTCGCCGGCCAGCGTATCGCGCCAGTGGACCGTCCCAAGGCTCATGCAGGTGGGCAGGATGTCAAACTCGACCTTGTCATGCGACTGTGGCTTGTCCCGCAGACGCCGCAGATAGACATTCGCCAGTTTTTCCTGCAACGCATCGCTCACGTTCGCCGGAATGAACGAGTTAAAGCTGGCGCGGACATCGACGTAGTTCTTGCCGCAGAAATTGACCAGCAAGGGCTGGGGCCGCACATCCTTGTAGCCGTATTCAGCGCGCTGGGTGGCCCAGATATCGTCAGTGATGAGGTAGCGATAAAGGCTCGCAGCCAGATTGCCCGCATTGGTACCGATGATCTCGGCGGGGTTCCAGTCTGGCATGACCCCGTAAATCGGCAGATCACCCTTGACGCGTAGCCTGGGCTGTTGGTGCGCCTTCCATTTTTTCTCGGCACGCCTTGCCATCGACAGGCAAGCTTTGGTCACGCCACCGCCCGATTTTTTCACTGTGATGGGGCGAACCTGAAGAATGTGGATTTGCGTGTCTGCATCAATGGCAAACTCGATATCCAGCGCATCATAGCTCAGCAGCCATTCAATCTCGCGGATGGCGCACAGCAGTTTTTTCAGATGTGGCGAGGGTATCGCGCCGTCCTTGATATCGCGCCGTACAACATAGGTAACACTGTCGCTATCCTTGCCTGCGGTAATGGCGTCGGTTTCAGTACTTTCCGCGTAATTAATGACATAATAGGGCGCGCCGAAATCAAGCGTGCGTGTAAAAGCGACCCCGCTCATCACGACATCCGGCACCATCGGCTGAACCAGAACCTGATCGTCGATCTGCTTGTTCTCATAGGAATCGCAGACTTCGTCGATCGGGCCATGCAGATCGCTCTGCGGATCAATATTCAGCAGACTGGTATAGGCGCCCGCATTGGAGTGCAGAAATGAATCCTCGCTTTTCGCACTAGAGCGCACGATGATCTGTTGCGCCTCAAAGGCCGCGCGGATGCGGTCAATAATCTGGTCGGGCTCACGTTCCCATGCGGCGACGTCAAATGAGATTTGGGGTTGAATGACGGATTGCTTAACCACTGTGCTGAGCCGCGCCAGAGATTCGGCCTTGGTTCCCAACACAAAGCGCGCAATATCATGTGATTCCTTCAACTCTGCCCAGTCACCGCCTACGTCGCAGCCGCGCACGCTGTGGCCATGAATGCGGAACCATTCGACCAGCCGCGCCAGACTGAGCGTTGATAACATCTCTTTTTGGTTGTCGGTCAGGGCTGCGAGCTGTCGCAAGGCCTCGCCCGAGAACCGCACCAAGCCGATGAATTCGCCCGATGCCCAATCGGTTGGCAGGTCGTCCCCTAGGCTTGCGAGGGTGTCACCACGCGCAACGACCTTCTCGCAACGCTCCAGATCCTCGTCCTGACGGTCGGTGTACCGGGTCCGGAACTGGCTGTCCCATGCGACCGTCAAATCGCTATCGCTCGCCCGTAACTGCCGAAGGATCTTGTCCCGGAACAAGATATCGCCGTAGCAAACCAGCAACTCGGTAAGCCCATCCAGATCAACGCAAAACAGCGATCCTGCGCTGCCGGTTTCACGCCAGCTTCGGTTCTCGACCACATTGATTTCGCTGAACTGCGTACGTGTCTCTTCTGTCTGATAGCCAGAGACGATCGTGATAGATTCCGTTTTCAGACCGGACGTGGTGATGATCCAGTCCAATGTCCGTTTCCCATGCATGGGCAATGCACGCGATAGTGCCGCCTCGGCATCTGCGCTACTCTGATGGGGCGTTCCGGCGTTCAGAATGATCAATCGCGACGTTTGGCTGCCGTCGGTAAATTCAGAGGAAGAATGCGTCATGTAAGTGTTTCTTTTGCTATCTTGCGGGTTGCGCGTGTCAGGATGCCAGAAGTGCGGCCCAGTAATCGGAGTCTGTACCGTCTCCCAACAGAACCCGACGGGCATAGTCACGCTCTTGCTGCATTATCGGGTCCTGCTTTGACAAGCCCTCCAGGAATGCGCGCAGGTCGTCGACGGTATTGAGCTTCGCTCCGGGGTAGAATGGGCTATCCGGGTAACAGAACCGGCCCTCCGCTTTCCATGTGTCGTAGCTGACAAAACCGATGTGTCCTTCGAAGGGCAGAAAGTCAACGTAGATTGACGAAATGTCGGTGAGCAAACCATCAAATGACGGGAACAGATCAACTGATGAAAGTCCGTCAGGCGTGCCGACGGCGAAGATCCGTTTGGGTCCCTGATTTCCCACCGTAGTATCCGCATCGTCCAATGGGAGGGTCGACTGGTGGGACTTGATCCACAGGCTGGTGTCGGCCTCGGCCAGAAGGGTGTTCAGGTCGAGCAGGGTCATGTTCATCTGCTTCAGCAGATAAACCAGATCCGAGGCTTCCTTGTTCTTGGTCAAGGCGACCATGATGCGGAACCGGGCAGTATCTTCGGCCAGCATTTCCCGAAAATGGGGCGTCAACAGAGGTTGGGTATTTTCCGATTTCAGCGCCGCCGCGCGCATGAACCGCGGCAGGCCCCGCGGACGCATCAGACTGGGCGAACGAATGCCCGTGTTAAGGCATGTGCGATAATTATCGGCACCCGACTGCGACACATACGTGATGCGCTTAGCCGCCCGGCCAACCAGCCACACCTTCAGCCCTGTGCCGACGATTTTGTCTGACGACAAAAGACTTCCGTTGGTCTTGGTGACGATCCCGTCAGGTACCAGAACAGGCTTTGGCCGCTTGCCTGACCAAACGCCCAGACGGTTGGCAAAGATGAATGTCTCGAAAACATTTTCGAACGCTATATGCACATTGGCCTGAAAGACGCGACACAGAGACTTAAAACTATCCTGCTCTACGATATCCATGATTTTAAACCCGCCGGTTGTGATCAGGCTTTGATTGATCTCGTCAAATGCCGCGCGGTTGCGCACGCTAAGGACCAGTTGACGGTCTGGATCGGCGCAAACCATCTGGATCAGTTGCAGTGAGCAAGGACCGATATGCGCGTCGCGCGTTGCAATCATGACAAAGGGATCACCTGCGGGCCGCAAGCGGGCGACCAGAAACGCAACTGGCGCCAGCAGCAGCACGCGCAGGAACTTGCTTAGGATCACGATGTCTCGAATAACATAAAAGATAGTCCGTATGTTGAAAGTCGCGAAAACCTTCGGATACGCTTGCTCAAGCTTCAACAGGCGTTTTTTGAGGCTCATCTGTGTAAAATCTCTCTGTTACAAATGTAGTTTGAACGGCTTGATATCGCCCTGTATCAATCAACCCTGATGCCCTACAGTATTTGAACATGCTGATCAACGGGCGCACTTCAGTGCTGCCCCAATCCTCCGCCCAGCAATGCCCCTATTGTCATGGCATTTTGTGCCGCGCCACAAACGCATCCCGGAATTGTTTCGCGTGCGAAACAAATGCACCTTCAGCGCGGCGCTCAGGCGGGTCGCGACCGCACCGGTAAGGCCTCAGCCAGTCAGGTGTCGTCCTGCCTTGCAGATCATTGCACCCGCGACTGCGCAGGCTGCGGTGATAGCCTGATGGAGGGCTGGAAAATCGAGCGCCACACAAGGGGCAGGCGGATGATCAGTGTCTCGATGGCGTTGTTGGACTGGCTCTATCGGCGGCGCTTTTTGGGTTGATGCGGACTCGTATCAAGCAGGAAACATGAGAACAGCCAGCAGTAGCAGGATCAGGATGGCTCCCAGCAGCAAGGCGGTCGACCGGTTGTAAAAAGGAGTGTCATCATGGCAGCGACCGCACTGGCCTGCGCCGAAACGCAATCGGTGCTGACAGGAACGGCATCGAAATGGTCGAAACTGTGGCATTTAAATTCTCGTAACAGGTTCAAAATATTTAGATAGGCAAGCAGAAATTGAGCAAAGCCCGAAGAACAGGGCTTGTGAAAAGGTAGGATACACCACCCAAAAATAATCGGATGGCTTGATATCATATGACTGGCGGAGGGTATGTCAACGCGGATGTGTTATGTGCTTTTAAATGGGCTCGACCACAGATGAGGCGGGAGCCAGCGCCAGCGTGCCTGCGGCGAAATCACCCTGCGGCACCTTGATCGACTGGGCACCAGATGCGGTCGCCTGTGTCAACGCTAGCGTTTCGGGCGTGACCGAGACCCCGGAAAACCACACACGATGCGCCGGACCGGTATCGGGATGGCTGGAAAATCCGCCTGAACGGTTGGTGTGGTTGGGCATCCAAAAGACCCGGGCCCGGGCCGTTCCGGGCGGGAAGTTCCCCAAGACATTGCCGCCCGACCGGTCGATGCCACCCATATAGCTTTCGGTGCGGTACCAACGGTCGGTTTCGGACAGGATAAGTCCGTTATAGAAGGCATATTTATAGGTGCTGCCACTGGAGGCGTTGGCGATTTCCGCGCCTATGGGCCAGATGCCTGACGGGTCGTCCGGGTTCGCCAGGCTGACGGGCAGGGGTTTGTTGAGTGTCACGGTATGGGTGGTTTTGTCGACATCGCCTATGTCGAACATATCCATTTCCACCAGTCGACTGTAACGGTCATAGGTAAAGCCCAAAGAGTTCCGGTACCCGAACATGATCAGACCCCGGTAATAAGAGGCCGTAAAGGTATCGTTCCAGCCCGATGTGTCGTTCAGGTGGATCACCGTATCACCTGGGGCCAGTGGTGCCGTCAGCGTGGTCAGGCTGTCGACGCCACCCTTGCGATAGCGCATGTGATGATGTGCCATGATGATCTCGTCGTCCAGATCGAGGCAGATCAGGCCCATATACTGGCTGTGCCGCTCACCATTGGCATATGCGGACCAATCCCCTGGTAACCGCTCTTGACGCAGATAGGATTCCAGTCGGTAGACGCGGTTCGGATCGATGGGAAGCGGCTCCAGCATCTGCACCCGGTTGTTGTAATACCCGGCAAACGAAAAGCTGGCGGGCAGGTTCGGCGCGGTCGTCGCATCATAGCTGAATTCTGGCGGGTAGTTGTAAGTGTTGCCCAGCAGGCCGGTGCCATTAGTTACCAGATCGGTGCCGCGTGCGGCGGCATAATCCGTCGTCAGGACCGGCCCGGTACCGAACCCTTCGGGCGCAAGGCCATCCGCGCCCTGCGGAAAGCGAACCCGCCCCGTGGCAGCATCGGCAATCAGGGCCCTGTGAAAGGTGGTGCCGTCGGGGCTGACCTTGACCTCAAAATTGTCTGATCCAGCGATGCCCATCTCTGCTCGACCCGACCAACCGGTCTGAAACAGCAGGCTGGCCGTGTCGGCCGTAGCGGCCTTGTTGATTTTCACTTGATGACCGGCCCCAGCATGGGTCAGCAATGTCGCCGTGCCTGCGACGGCCAGCCGATTGATGGAATCGGCTGTGGTTTGCACGCCGAGCTGCGGCAGGTTTTGATAGTCGGGCGTGTTGGTCAGGTTCTGCCAGTCGCTACCGTCAAAGACTTGATGGCGGGCGATATCCTTGATCCATGCGGTCCAGCCGGGCTGCGGCGCGTAAAAGATCCATGTCGTGTCTTCAAATACCGCCAGAATGCTTGCGGGTTGCCCGGCCCAAGCACCTGATGCGCCGGTGGGTAGGATAAAACGCGTGCCTGAGTTCGGAGCGGAGGGCGGTGTGGCTATACTCATCGAAGTGGCGGACAGGTGTACGAGGGCATCCAGCCGCCGCATTCCCTCGTTATGGGTGATGTGTTTTTGGGCTTGGGCTGGTTGGATATAGGGCAGCGCAAGGTGTGTGGAGAAGTCGGAAAAGCCGGGCATGAAAAGACCCCCTGATCAGGCGTGGAATAACACATCTGATCATTCTCTCAATAACTGAGAAAATCCCTACTTCTGCGCACGTTGGTCTGTTTGTCGGCAGGGCAGCATTCCGCCTTCAGGGCTGCCCGGCTTGAGCCTGAAACGCCTTAGCTGTCATAATAGGAGCTGTAGGCGCCATAGCTGTCACCATAGCCATAGCGTTTCATACCGCTCGCGCTGATTTGGGCCAAAACCAGCCCGGCCACGCGGACATTCACGCTCTCAAAAGCTCTGAGCCCTTCGAGCACCTGACGCTGTGACGTGCTGTCCCATTTTACGGTGTAGATGATGGCATCCACACATTGCCCGATGACGCGCGCATCCGGCACCGCCAGAACAGGCGGCGTGTCAATTATGATGTAGTCATATTTCTCGCGCATATTGTCCAGGAAGGATCGGAAACGCTCTGTGGAGAATACATCCGCCGGATTGGTCGTGGTCTTTTCGGCGATCAGCAGATCAGCTTGTAATGCCGGTTCGCGGATGACCGCATTGGAGAATTCCACATCGCCCGACAGGACGGATATCAGCCCCTTGCGGTCCTTGATATCGAAATACTCGGCAAAGATGCGACGACGCATGTCGCCCTCAATCAGCAACACCTTCTTGTCCATTCTGGCCAAGTTTTGGGTGAGTGCTATGGATTGGGTTGTCTTGCCTTCGCCCGGGATTGACGAGGTGGACATGATGATTTTTGGTGGTTGGTCGAGATTCGACAACAACACTGACGTCCGCAGATTGCGGATCGCCTCGGCGGCGGCTGAGGTGGGCTTATCCGAGAGATACTTTAGGACGTTCTTGCGTTTGCGGGCGGGAATGGCAGGGATTTGGCCTAGGACTGAATAGCCGGTCTTTGCTTCCAGATCTTCGGCCACGCGGTATGTGTTCTGTGCAAACTCGCGGATCAGCACGATGGCAGCCCCGATTAAGAGACCCAGCACCATCGACAGGGCCAGAATGAGAGGCTTGCGCGGCGATGAAGGGCGCAAAGGGACAACAGCTTGCGACAGAACACGGCTGTCGGCCTGTTGAATGCCCTGCTGGATGCTGGTCTCTTTCAGCCGGTTGAGAAAGTATTCGTAGATCAGACGGCTGGCCTCTGCTTCGCGCTCGAGCTGTTGCAACCTTACCAGATCTGCAGATTGCCGTTCGATCTGTGCATCTTGCGTTTTGATCGAGGATTCCAATGCTGTGATCTGGCTGTCGGCACGGGTAACGTCCAGTTGTGCACGCTCCAGCACCTGACTGAAGCGTGTGTCGAAGGCTTTGCGGTTGCCGTCTTCCATCACTCGCAGGATGCGGGTGAGCGTGGTATCGTTCGCGACTTCTGCTATCTCTTCGGGCGTGCCGGTCGCCTGAACCGCTTCCAGTTCCGCCATCCGGGCCGTGGCTGTGGCTTTGGATTGCTGCGCTTCACGCAGCCGGTCGCGAGTCTCTTTCAGCTGTCGGTTCAACCCGACTAATGCTTCAGGGCTTATCAGCGCTGTACCAGAGTTGAATTCCTTGACTTTGGCGACGGCGGTTTCCAATTCGACCTGCAGCTGGCCCACGCGTTCGCTAAGCCATTCTGTTGCCTGCTCGGTGGCGGCAAATTTCACCTCAATCTGTTCCAAGATGTAAAGTGAGGCCAATGTGTTGGCGATGGCTGCAGATTTTTCACGGTCTTTGGTGGCCGCTGTAATCTCGAAAACATAGCTTTGCCGAAGATTTATAATCGAGATCGTATTGATTACGCTGTCGATCACGGCATCCAGACTTTCACGCTCGTGAGGCTGGCGGACGGCGGTGGGCTCGCCGCTTATCATCTCGCGTACTTGGTTGATGATCCGGCCCGGAGAGAATACCCGGGGAGGTCGCAGTGCGGGGTTAAATTCCGGATCTTCCATCAAATTGAGTTTATTGACCAATTTTTCGATCAACCCGCGTGAACGAATCACCTCGACTTCAGTGTTGATCGTGGCCTGATCGCCGGACAGGCCGGTCATCACACTTTCCAGGTCGACCACTTGTTCCTGGCGACTTTCCAGCATGACCACGGCACTGGAGGTATAGACTGGCACGGCTTTGAAAAAAGCGTAGTACCCGCCCAAAACGATGGCAATAAAGACACAAAGTGCAATCCAGAATTTCCCGCGCCATAGCGTGCGTATAAGTTCTGTCAGATCAATCTCGGCGCTATCCTGCGGGGCAGTGATCTGGTGTGCCGGGGCTGACAACGTGCTATCTTTCATCATACCATCCGCTGTTGTTCTGGATATTGCGTCGCTTTCACATAACCGTGGTCTGATGGCAATGACACATTTTTCTGGCAAGATGTTTCGCCATTCTGGCGGCGGACATCAACTCGTTCCCGCCCATAGGCATATCGAAACTTTGCAGAGGCGGCTAGAAGAGATACTAACCGAGGTGTCTATTTTGCCAAATAGAAGAGATTCGGAGAGATGAATTTCCCCAACTTTCATGCGCTCTTGCCCAACTAAGCACGCTGTTTTTTCTGGCAGTCGATACCTTTTTTGATTCCCCTCAGTCTCTATATGGCGCTTTACCTTACTCTATGGCGCGCTCACTCTGCTGAGCCAGATTCACGATGTGTTGGCACTTTTCCTGTTGATAATATGCCTCGGGGCGGGAACTTGCCGGTTCCTGTGATTTCTCTGGTAGCTTTTACCGAGGCTTAATTACTGACTCTATAGGATCACGCTGCGCTTTCAGCCTTGGTCCCTCATGCCGACATCATGCCAGCATACTGTCGATTGCCCGCCTCGAACTGTATGGTTCGACCCCAAGCGGTGTACGGATATTTTGTTGCTGCTGGTGTTAGCGCCGCTGTTGCTGCCACTGGGGCTAGGGGTGGCGGGGGTTTTGGCCCTGCAAGGGGCGCCGGTTTTGCATGCGCAATGGCGAGTCGGGCGGCACGGCCGGATGTTTCGTCTGTGGAAATTCCGCACGATGCACCCCGGAGCCGAGGCTGCCTTGCCTGTTTTTCTGGCCGAGAATGGCCGAATGGCACATCTATGGCGCCGTCACCGCAAACTCCCTGACGATCCGCGTGTCACATCCTTGGGTCGACTCTTGCGTCGCTATAGCCTGGATGAATTGCCGCAGCTCTGGAATGTCCTGATCGGCGAGATGAGCCTTGTTGGCCCTCGTCCTGTCCCATGGGACGAATTGTATGCGCATTATGGCACAGCAATGCCTGGTTACCTGTCCTGCCGTCCGGGTCTTTCGGGGTTGTGGCAAGTTTCGGGGCGCAACCGGTTGCCCTATGCGCAGCGGGTTGAACTTGACTGTTACTATGTCCGCAATCACAGTCTGGGACTTGATCTTGTGATCATCTTGCGCACCGTCGGTAGTGTGCTGTGTGGGACCGGCTGCTGAGATTTCCGCCACTTGATTTTGGTTAAAGGAACCCTCGATACCAAAGATCAGCTATGGGTTCTGACGGCCTTCTGAATACCGAAAAACATCCGATTACCCCCACCACTGAAAACAGCCCAAATGCCTCAGTAGGCATTGGTTTTTGACAAGGTGGCGGGGTTCAAAGTCAGACCTTTCAGGATGTCTCGCAAGCGGGTCGCCGTGTGTCCGTCGCCATAGAGATTGACATATGGACCACGCCCCAGAGTCAGAGCCTGTTGCAGGGCATCGGAAACACTTTGTGCTGTGATATCGGGGCAATCGACGACATTCGCGTTGCGTTGGCGGCCATTCTGGCGGGATCCGATGTTGAGGCAGGGCAGATTAAAGCTGGCCGTTTCAATGATCCCCGAGGAACTGTTGCCGATCAAAAGGTCCAGGTTGGCCATACATTCCAGATAGGTATCACGCTCCAGGTGATCCCTGACGGTAAACCGGCCATCGTCGGGCAACTGGTCGAGCACCATATCAATTGCCGCGCCGCCGGCATCGGAGTTCGGTCGCAGGATGATGCCGCCACAATCCTGTTCAGTCAGCGCCGCGATGACGGTCGCGACTTGCGCGGCCGCCTGATCTGCCTCCTGGACCACCGGGTGGAACACCATCATCATCCGGTGCGCCGCAGGTGCCAGCCCAAAGCGGTCATCGAACCAGCCGGGTACATGGTGACGATCCTGCGTCAGCCCGACCAGCCCGGGCGCGCCGACGGTCCAGATATGGTCTGGATGCTCGCCCATACGCACAAGGCGGTCCTGGGATTCATCCGTGGCTGGAAAGTGGAAATGGCAGAGCTTTGAGATCGCGTGGCGGAAACTCTCGTCAAGCGTTCCGGACACTTCGCCACCATGCAGATGGCCGACGAAAATGCCCAGATGCACAGCAGCAAGGGCTGCGGCCAGCATTTCGCCACGGTCCCCGAGCACCAGTGCTATGTCGGGGCGGTTTTGCTGCCAGAAGGACACCAGCCCGCTGAGCTCCGTTGACAGCGCCTGTGCCATCTCGGCACCGCTCACGCCGCTCAGCGAGACAGGGATTTCGTGAACAACCGGCAGACCGCTGGCCTCAATATCAGACAGAGTCTGTCCGTAGCGCGCCACAAGGTGCTGGCCGGTCGCAATGATCCCGACTTCAAACCCCTCTGTCTGGTGGAGAAGTTGCAGAGTCTTTTCCATCAGCCCAAAATCGGCGCGGCTTCCGGTGACATAATGTATTTTCATGCGGGTCTCTTCTTGATGCCGGCGCTTACGAGGGCCTCGGCCAGTTCGAACTCATCCAGCTCGTCGATATCGATGCTGTCGGTGAAACGCATGACATATCCCCGCGTCGCCGTGTCGTGAAATTGGGCGTGTTGTCGGAACAGCCCGCAGTTCTGCAGGTAAATCGCTCCGTTCGGGCGGTAGGGGGGCTATCGTCATGCAACACGGCCTGCGCGGACAGGGCTGGATGCAGCATGCCGTCGCTATCCATGTTCAGAGCCCAGCCAAGCGGCTTTCCCGCAACGATGCCCATCACAGAAGAGCATCCGTGACCCCGCAGTGCCAACGCTTCGCGCATATGCTCTGCGGTGCGGAAGGGCGATGTTGGCTGCATCAGCATGAAAGAGGCCGCATCGGGCAGCTTCAGCAGGTCAATGGCATGGCGCACCACATCTGCAGAGCAGGCGGTGTCGCTGGCAAGAACTGCCGGGCGATCGATGACGCGCGCGCCCGCATCCTGCGCGCAGGCCGAGATCCCGGAATCGTCGGTTGTGACGACAATCTCGTCAAAGATCGAGGCTTCAATGGCGGCCCGGATCGTCCAAGCGATCAGCGGAAGCCCCCCCAGAGGCCGTATATTCTTGCCCGGTAACCGTTTGGAGCCCCCGCGCGCTGGAATTACAGCAACTAAATCCATTTCACTTCGTGCCTAATAATCCGTTTCTATTCTCGTATAACTGATGCATAGAGCGGGTTCCTAGAGGCAATATCAGCCTTGGATGAAAACGCTTGGGCCAGACACATGGCCACTCTGTAGTTGGGGATCGATTTTGGCCCGTTCTGTTCTGGTGACATCTGCGCTAATTGGCCTTGTCTTGCTGCTCAGCCGTCTCACAGGATTCCTGCGTGAACTACTGCTCGCATCCCAGCTGGGTGTCGGGAAGACATCTGATGCGGCTGTTTTGATGCTGACCTTCCCGGATTTCATGGTTGGATTCCTGTTGGCCGGGGGACTCAGCGCTGCCATCGTACCGGCCCTGAAGAAAAGCGTCGGCACCGCGCGCATCAGGTTGTTTCGGCGCATCGCGATGTTGACGGTGTTGCTGTTTTCCTTGCTGGCCGTCGGCATGGCGCTCACGGCGGACACGATCATCGCCCTCATGGCGCCGGCATTGATCAGCAATCCCATTCCCGGATTTGCAGACGCGTTCCGGGTAAGCCTGCTGGCGCTGCCGGTGGTCGCCTATGTCGGTGCGCAAACCAGCTATCTGAACACGGTCGGGCGCTTTGTGCTGCCTAATATCAGTGTTCTGATCTTCAATCTGATTATCTGTTTTTATCTGGCGTTTTTTGTGTCCGCCACGGGTGGGCTGATGGGGCTTGCGCTCATTCTGGTTATCGCCACGTTGACGCGCTTGGGGTCGCAGATGATCTTTGCTCCCGAGACATTGAGGCGCCTGCCTCAGGAGGTCTCCAGTCCGGGCAACCTTGTGACATTCGATCTGCTGAAGAAATTCATCTTTGGAGTCATCAGCTATGGCGTGATCGTCGGAGCTCCGATCATATTTCGCTCAATCTATGCCACGGGCGGCGAAGGATATCTTGCAGTTTTCAGCTTTGCGAAGAAGTTGTTCGACCTTCCTACCGCACTGATGGTGGCACCGCTGGTTACCATTCTACTGCCCAAGCTGGCGGCCATGGTGAATGCAGATGATGGTGATGTAAAAGACCATGTGCAGCAAGCCCTTACCGCGGGGCTGGCCTTTGTCGGCATCATTGCAATCAGCGGGCTGATCTTCATGCCGATGATCGCCGATCTGATTTACTTGCATGGGGCGATGACCCCGGCAGGTACAGCACATATCACCCTTCTGGCACAGCTATTCTTCCTTGCATTGCCATTCTACGCGATGATGCATCTTGGGGCGATTGCCCTCAGTGCTCAGGGCCGTGTCGGCACGGTGCTGACAAATACGCTGATTGCTTTAGGTCTCAGCTTCGCAGTGACTTTCTTCCTGCAGCTTACGTTCAACACACTTAGCGCACCAGTCGGGTTCGTGGCGTTTCACATCTTTGCGGGGATCCTGAATATCGGAGTGATCCTGGGCAAGCGCTGTCTGATCTGGGGAACTTGGCACGGGATATTCTGGGGGGTCATAAAGACGGGTATCGCAGCGACGCCCTTTGTCCTTTACAGGATCTGGTTTCCGGAACTGTCGTCCTTCTGGCTGGATATTGGTCTGCTCATTTTGTGTGGTCTGTGCCTGAGTGCTGTCAATCTAAGTGCTTTCCGTGTCCTGCATCATATGCGTATAGATACGACCTGACCCGCGCAGCAAAACCACGTACAGAGGGATTCATGAAGATCTCAAAACACAGCTTTGTCGGCTTTCTGATTGTGCTGCCTCTGATTCTGGCGGTTATTTCGGGCCTGAAGACCTATGATATCTGGCCTCAAATCACCTATATGTGGCAATCACGACTACCTTTGCTGACCGGGTTTCAGGAATTCGGGGCTCATGGCCTGAGATACGCCTTGATGTATCCGATCATGTGGTCATCCGAATACACAGGAATATCGGCTGACAAGGTGTTTTCCTATGTGATCTTGGTGATCGTCTATTTCACCGGCCGCAACTGCATCGAAGCGATCCGACTTTGTCGGCCGGGTTTCCGTCAGAACGTCATGTCCAGTCTGATCGTCTTTGGCGGGTTGGTCGGTCTCTTTTTTCTGATGAACGGACGCATATCCGTTGCCTTTCTGGGATATTCGCTTTTGTTGCGTGCCCTGCTTGAATCGCGCCGGAGCGCGCGCATTAGCCTGAAGTCCGGGATGATGATGTTATGCGGTGTAATCTTGTGCGGGGTCAGCAGTGGGGTGCTGGTGTCAGCCGTCGGTGTTTTTCTGATGACCCTGGGGATCAATATTGCGCCGGTTGTCGCCCGGATGCAGCTAACCCGAACGAACATCATTCTTCTGCTGGTCACCACCCTGCTGATCTATACCATAGGCAATTCAGTGGTGATCGGAATGATCAAGAACCTTACCTTCTATGGTGGCATTGCAGAAATGCTGCATCACGGGTACGGACGCATCCTCCTGAATGTTATCCAAGGTGTCCCTAGCTGGCTTTTTGTAACGGTTCTGATAGCCATTATCCTGCTTGGCATACGCCTGCTGAAACTGGTCCGCTATCCACATCTTACGGCTATTTTTCTGTTTGCTTGCGCCTGTGGCGCGTTCGGCTTTTCTACCTTGTCCATTGCCGCCGTCCCCGGCCTGGTTCTTGTTACGCTTTATGTTTCCAAGACAGGAGTGTCCCCGTCGCGGACCATTGCGCCTTCTGCATTGCATCGCACATAAAGCGGACTATCCGGCACCATCATAATCAGAGCCTTCCATGCCCTTACGTGAAACCACCAATCCACTGCCTTCCGACATCGCGACCTATCGCCCTGCCGATACGTTGATGCGGATAACAGATCTGATCCTGGCTTTGGGTTTATTTGCTGTCACAGCCATTCCGATGCTTGTGATCGCTATTTTGATCCGCGTTGAGGATCGCGGCCCGATCCTGTTTCGCCAGCCCCGTGTTGGACGAAACCGTGCACGGTTCAGCATCGCAAAGTTTCGCACGATGACCCATGATACGTCCCGGTTCATCGGCGGTACTGGTGGTGAAAACATCAGCGCCGAGGATCGCGCACAGTTCCAGACGACCGTTCCGGGGGATACCCGGATCACCCGTATAGGCCGCGTTCTACGGCCCTTGCATCTGGATGAACTGCCGCAGGTGCTGAATGTGCTGAAGGGAGACATGTCGTTGGTCGGTGTACGACCCGATGTGCCGGTCATGCAGGCCGATTATACGCAGGAGGAATGGATTTTGCGCCATATGCTCCGCCCCGGTATCACCGGGCTGGCCCAAATCGACCCCAGTGTCGATAGCATGGCCGCGCGGACCGCGCAGGATCTAGAATGGGTGCAGAACCGTAGCTATGGGATGTATCTGCGCATCCTGCTGGGCACGGTCAAGAAGGTGGTAAAGCGCAACAGCCTTTGACTGTATACGCAGGCCTTATTGCAGGGTCCCAACGCAGACTAGCGGATGTGATCCATCGACAGCATGTCGTCTACCGCCACATCACAGGTCAGGGGTGATCCAAGAAACAGATCGATCCGGTTCGGCGCGATACCCGTGCCGGGTCGCTTCGCGGTCAGGTCGGCTTCATCCAGAACATGGCCTGCCTTTAGATTCCGCCGAAAAACCAGGCTTTTGCGCGCCACTGCCTGCACGTTCGCCTCGGCGGCATTCGGGCGCTTGACGCCATCACCCAGCCCGGTTTCGATCGCACGCAGGATTTGCACGAGATGGGCGAAATCAGCAGGCTCGCTTGAGGCTGAGTGATCGGGGCCTTCCATGGTGCGATCCAGTGTAAAGTGCTTTTCCAGAACGGCCATGCCGAGGGCACGCGCCGCAACCGCGGCATAGGGGCCGACAGTGTGATCCGAAAACCCGACAGGGCGGCCGAAAACTCGCGACATGGCGGGCATGCAGCGCAGGTTCTGATCCTCAATGCGCGCGGGATAATTGCTGACGCATTGCAAGACCACAACATCGTCGCAGCCCTCAGTTGTTAGCAGATCGAGCGCCGCGGCGATCTCGGTCAGACTCCCCATGCCGGTGGACAGCAGGATCGGCAAGCCGGACCTGGCCGCCTGCCGCAAGAGACCGGTATTATTCAGCTCGCCCGATGGCCATTTGAGGCAGATCGGGTCAAGCCCGATCACCGTTTCAAGGCTGTGCGGATCGAAGGCAGTCGACATGAAATCAATCCCAGCATCGGCACAATGACGGCGCAGGGCGTGAAAATCATCCCCGGTCAATTCGAGTGCACGCAGCATGTCGCTCTGACTGCCGCCGCCGGTTTTGTCCTGCTGGTAGGAAGCCTTGGGTGCGGAGGACAGAACAAGATCGTCGGTGCGGTAGGTCTGGAACTTGACCGCGTCGACACCGGCCGCGGCGGCGGCATCGATCATCTTGTGGGCCAGATCGATATCACCGTTATGGTTCACTCCGACTTCGGCAATCACGTAACAGGGACGGTCTGCCGCAACAGTACGATTTCCCAGCTGGATGGAAGGTTCAGATGTCATCGGGTCCTCGTGCTTTGCAAATACTGACTACCGCTTGGACAGCAAGTGGACCACATCATTGATCCGGTCCGCAGCCAGTCGGCGGTTTTGTTCCAGCGCATCTGGGCTCATCGCCTGAAACTCGCGGTAGATGCCGCGCAGAGTAGCGACCTCGGCGGCAAAGTCCATTTCCTCGCGCAATGCAGCGAGACTTTCGGCACCGCGATGGAACGTGCGCGATAATATCGCGGCAGTAGACCCGAGCCGAACATGCTCACCCAACAGGACCGCAGGATTCACGATCCCTTCATGCGCGCGTGCCAGGCCACCGATGCCAAAGGCGATACCGGCCGCGCGCAGGGCGGCGCAACCATCTTCCAGCGTGCCATCGGCGATTATCTGGAACATGAATTTCAACCCCATGTCCAGATGCAGATCGTTGAGGCCGATATGCAGCCTGTTCAGCGGAATGCGCGTGGCGATCTCAGGTAGTGCGTCCAGTGCTGCCTTGGTTTCGACCAGCGGCAGCGCCTCGGCGCGCCCGTTCAGCATGTCCATGAAGCGCGCCAGATCATCGGCACCGCGGAACATCGGTAGCATGACACTGTCTGCGCCTCGCGCGACCACATCGTCGATTTCGCGGGCCGAGCCATCATGCAGCGGATTGACCCGCACCAGTATATGCCCGCCGGGAACAGCCTCCCGAAGCTTGGTGACATCATCCGGGCCCTGGCGGCTTTTCCAGGTATCCAATCCCTTTTGACGCTCGTCCTTGCCCATATATTCCAGATCAACAAAAATCCGGTCCACGCCATTGGCGCTAGCGAATTGTGCGATAGCCGGATCGTCGGCGATCATATAGAAAAGCATGCTGTGTCCTTTGGGCAATCAGGCAGCAGTCTTGGCGATCCAAGCGTCGTCGTTGTCCACGAAAAGCCGGAACCAGATTTCCAGCGAAATCAGCGCGCGCAGTTGCCGGGTATAGTTAGCAGTGCCAGCGATGTGGTCGCTGATCATCTGCTCGACCATGGCGGTGTTCACGATTTTGCGGCCCTCAAGACGCCCGTCCAACAGCACGTCGCGGCAATAGCCTGCCAGCGCCTGACGGAACCATTCTCCGACCGGCACGGTGAACATCTGTTTCTTGCGCCAGGTCAGTGCCGCACCCAGCAGCGGCTCGACCGCCTTCTTGTAAATCCACTTTGTCTGGCCGTCACTCAGCTTGAGGTGGCCGGGCATACGGAACGCGAATTCAGCCATCCGATAATCGAGGAAGGGTGAGCGTACCTCCAAAGAGTTGGCCATCGCCATGCGGTCGGGCTTGACCAGATTGTTGCCGGGCAACAGCGTGTTGGTTTCGGCAAAGAGTACCCGGTTGATTGGGTCTTGATGCGGCGCGCGGCGGATTTCGTCCGACAGCGCCTGATAAGGGTTCGTGTCGTGAAAGGCAGCGTGCAGATCGCCCGTCAGCAGGCGATCCGGCTCATCGTTTTGAAGCAGACCAGACGTCCGGACGAACGCGTCCTCCCAACCCGGTTGCAGGTGATCGGTTTTACCGTCGGGGAACAGTGCCAGATATTTCTCGTACCCGGCAAACAACTCGTCACCGCCATCGCCGGTCAACACCATCTTGACGTCGCGCGCTGCCAATCCGGCCACCTGATCGGTCGGAATAAAGGACACATCGCCATGCGGTTGGTCGCAATGCCAAATGAATCGCGGCCAGAAGGCGGTGGTATCGTGATCCATCACGTGCATCTCGTGCTGTGTTCCGAATCGCCGCGCGGCCATCTTGGCATAACTGGTCTCATCGAAACGTGGATCGTCAAACCCGATCGAAAAAGTGTGCACAGGCTCGGTCTGGTAAAGGCTCATGAAACCGACCACCGAAGAACTGTCCAACCCTCCGGACAGGAACGCGCCAAAGGGCGCATCCGCACGCATACGGATGCGTGTGGCGTCATCCAGCAGACTCAGCAATCCGGCCTTGCCTTCCGCCTCTGTCATCTCAGGCTCGGGCACGACATCCAGCAGATCCCAATAACGCGAAATCTCAATCCCGTCCGCACAGCTGATCCGGGCCATATGGCCCGGCGGCAGATGCCGAATACCTTCAAAGACGGTACTGGGCTGGGGAATGTAGTTCAGCGCCAGATACTGCGCGATTGCCGTCATGTCGGTCTTGTAGCTTTGTCCGTTCGCCAGGATCGCCTTGATCTCCGATCCGAACCAAAGCCACCCGTCCTCGGGTGTGCCAGCGATATAGAGTGGCTTTACCCCCAGACGATCCCGATAGATCAGCAGGGTCCGCTGGCCAATATCGTAGACCGCGATGGCGAACATACCGTTCAGGCGGGTCACAAAATCGGGGCCCCAATGCAGGTAGGCATGCAGCAACACCTCAGTGTCGCCAGTGCTATTAAACACAGCGCCAAGCGCTTGTAGTTCTGCGCGCAGTTCAATGAAATTGAATATCTCGCCGTTCTGAACCACGACGACCTGCCCATCCTCCGAATAGAGCGGCTGATCGCTGGCTTCGCTTAGATCAAGGATCGACAGGCGGCGATTGCCGACCACGGCCAGATCGTCGCTAAAATACCCCTGCGCATCCGGCCCACGATGTACAATGCTGTGCGACATCGCAGCGATTATGTCATCGGCAAGCGGCGTACGCTGAAAACTGAATGATCCAAAAATTCCACACATTAGCGTCAGCCTTCCTGCGCGATAAGACGCACAGCGTCGATGATACGGTCCTGGGCTGCGGTGCTCATAGCGCTACCCGATGGTAGGCAAAGCGAGCGCAGAAACAGCCCCGGCGCAACCGCGTCGCTGCCTGTATGAGGAACAAAGCGCATGCCTTGGCACAGGGGTTGCATATGCATCGGCTTCCACGCGGGGCGGGTTTCGATTCCCTGTGCGCGCAGGGAACGCATGAATTGATAAGGGTGCAGATCGATCAGATCTGGATTGAGATCGATCACCGTCAGCCAGCGGCTGCCAATCGAATTCTCTGGGTCACTCTGAAATCCAATGCCGGGGATGTCCGCCAGTCCATCGCGATAGCGTCGGAAAACCCCCTGCCGGGCAGCGACCCGGTCTGGCAGCAGGTCAAGCTGCCCGCGCCCTATCCCCGCCAGAACGTTGGACATCCGGTAGTTATAGGCAATCTGTGAATGTTGGTAATGATCCGCCTGGTCGCGTCCCTGCGTAGCAAGAATGCGCGCCCGGTCGATCAGATCGTTTCGGTCAGATACCAAGGCACCACCGCCCGATGTGGTAATGATCTTGTTGCCATTGAAGGAAAACGCACTGAGCAGGCCGTGCGATCCACTGGGGCGGTTTTGGTAGGTAGCACCCAGACTTTCTGCCGCATCCTCGATAACGGGCACACCGTAACGGTTGGCCAGTTGCAGGATGGCTGCCATATCCGCCGATTGGCCATAAAGATGCACGACAACAATGGCCTTGGGCAGGTTGCCTGCCTGCGCATCGAGAACCAGTTGACGCTCCAGCGCCAGCGGCGACATATTCCAGCTGACCGGCTCGGCATCGATCAGCACCGGAACCGCATGTTCGTAGAGGATCGGTTGCAACGAGGCCACGAAGGTCAGGTCAGATACATAGACACGGTCACCCGGCACTGTGTCGAGAACCCGCAATGCCAGATGCAGCGCTGCCGTACCCGACGACAAGGCCAGCGCTGACTTACGGCCACTGACCTCGGCCAGTCTGTGCTCGAAGGCCTCTAGGTTGGGGCCCGCAGGAGCGACCCAATTGTCGGCGAAAGCTTCGTGGATGTAATCCATCTCGGCCATGCCGATATGTGGCGGTGACAGCAGGATCATGCCTTCCAGAGAGGTCCGGTCAACAAGCCCCACAGGGTGTTCCTTGGCGTCGCACAGGACGACCACCTGAATCGCATGGGCATGCATCGTTTCGAGAATCGCTTGTCTGCTGGCATCTTCAGGCAGCATGACGGGACGTTTTGCGCCGAAATAGGACATCGGCGTTTGTAGATCCGCCCCTTCCAGAAGGGCGCGCCGGATATCGCCATCGCTCACGGTCCGCACGGCATGACCGTCGGCGTCCAGAATAATGCATAACTTGATCTGGCAGCTGTCCAGCGTCTCCATCGCGGAGCGAATTGTCGTCCGGGATGAAATGGTATGGTTCTCGAAAATCACGCTATTATTTCTCAAATTATCTATGGATATCTATAGATTGCGTTTTCATAGTCTAGGCTGCCCTGCATGTCTATGGGTGTAGATCGGTATGGCCCACCGCTCCCCCAGACCGCCCCGAAAGGCGAGTCACCAGAGTCGAATTTGTGCCCTTGTGCGCCGATTTTGTCCATCGCTATTCGTTTGACGCTTTATCAGTGCCAGATCAATGTCAGAATTTCCTGTGCCGGGAACATTTCTTGGCGACAGGCATAGGCCCCCACACCTTCTGGCACGGACGATTAGGGTCAGAAACGGCAGCGCCTGTTAGGCTCCGCGCAGCGCTACGTCCTTTCTGTTTGGTCAACTGATTGATAATTATACCGTATTCTATCATCAACTTACTTCGCGCGCAGCAATGGGAAAGCAGACTTGATTCCGACTATACATCTGATTAATAGGGTCCCCGGTGGCCAAAGCGGTTGGCCGAATTCAATCATATAGGTATCAGAGAGGTTTTCCTTCCATATCAGTGCGTTATCCGGCAGCATTTTGCGGGCTGGATGTATCGCATTTATGTTCGGTTTCTCTATTTCAAAGATTCGATCTCCCTGAAAAGTTGCCGCGTGATAGATATATAATCTCCTTTAGAGAACGGCCCTATTGATGCCGGGAATAATTGACCCACGGAAAGGACTATTGCGAATGGCCCGCAAACCTAACGCGCTCGATATTAACCTGAATATGTCCCTGTTTGAGCCGGGAGCATCGAATCTGCCGCGCAAATATGGCCTGCCCGAGCGGGTGCAGTTCTGCAACAAATGCGGGGTGTCCAATCAACGCCCGAACTCGGCTGTCGAGTTTCAGCACACCGAGAAATCTGAAAAGAAGACCATCAATTTCGACGATAGCGGCGTTTGTGATGCCTGCCGTACGGCCGAGCGCAAAACCGCCGAAATCGACTGGGATGAACGCGAGGCGAAGCTGGTCGCACTCTGTGATCGTTTCCGGAGCCGCAATGGGTCTTACGACTGCCTGGTGCCGGGGTCCGGCGGCAAGGACAGCTTTTACCAGTCGTGGATGCTGAAATACAAATACGGCATGAACCCGCTGACCGTGACCTGGGCTCCTAACATCTATACAGACTGGGGGCGGCATAATTTTGATGCCTGGATTCATTCAGGCATGGACAACTACCTGATGACGGCCTCCGGACGCTCCAAGCGTCTGCTCACGCGACTCGCGGTTGAGAACATATTTCACGCGTTCCAGCCGTTCATCATTGGTCAGAAATGCTTTGCGCCAAAGATGGCCCTGATGTTCCAGATTCCGCTGGTCTTCTACGGTGAGAACGAGGCCGAGTATGGCAATCCGATCGACGACAATGCCGAAGCACAGCGGTCCTACGACTACTTCGCCTCCTCAGGCGAGGAGAATATGTTCCTGGGCGGCGAAAGCGTCGCCAGCTTAAAGGCCGATTTTGGGATGAGCCAGGCCGACCTTACCCCCTATCTGCCCTCGGATGTTGAGCCGCTGCGCAAGTTGGGCGCTGAGGTACATTATCTGGGATACTACCTAAAATGGCACCCGCAAGCGGCCTATTACTTTGCAGTTGAGAACGGTGGCTTCAAAGCATCGCCGGAACGGACGGCTGGCACCTATTCCAAATACAATTCAATCGACGATAAGATCGACGATTTCCATTACTATACAACTTACATCAAATTCGGAATCGGCCGCGCCACCTATGACGCCAGCCAAGAAGTCCGCTCTGGCGATATCGCCCGCGAAGAAGCCGTGGCCCTGATCCGCCGATATGATGGCGAATTCCCCGAACGCTGGGCCGAGGAAATATTCGAATACCTGAGCATCGACGAGAAAAGCTTCCCCGAAGCGCATAAGATGTTCGAACATCCCATCATGGACCGTGCCTATTTCGAAGCCCTTACCAATAAGTTCCGGTCCCCTCACCTGTGGCAGCATGACGGCACCGACTGGTCGCTGCGTCACCGCATCGAACAGATCTGAGGCGCGGAATCATGCGTAATTTGCGTCTCATTCCGCGGCTCGACGTCAAGATGGAATGGCTCATCAAGGGCGTCCAGATGGAAGGTTGGCGAAAGGTCGGCGACCCGGCGGAATACGCCAAAGCCTATGCCGATGCCGGCGCTGACGAACTGTTGTTCATGGACGTCGTTGCGAGCCTGTACGAGCGCAACAGCTTGCATGACATCGTAAGTAAGGTCGCCTCAGTAGTCTTCGTGCCGATGACGGTCGGCGGCGGCATCCGCACAGTTGAGGATGTCAGCGCCATGCTGGCCTGTGGGGCTGACAAGGTCGCGCTGAACACTGCGGCCACGCGCAATCCCGAATTGATCACCGATGTCGCCAACCGCTTTGGGGCACAGGCTACTGTTGTCTCGATAGAAGCGATCCGCGACAAGGGTAGCTGGCTGGCAATGACAGATAACGGGCGTAACCACACTGGGCGCAACGTCATCGAGTGGGCCAAGGAAGCCGAAGAGCGCGGCGCGGGCGAATTGATCATCACCTCCATTGACCGTGAGGGCTTGGGGCACGGTTACGATCTGGACCTGATCCGACTGGTGACCGAACAAGTGAGAATTCCGATCGTTAGTGGTGGCGGTCTGGGAACCACCGACCATCTGTCCGATCTGATCGACAAAACTCAGGCTTCGGCGGCGTCTGTCGCGCAGGCGCTGCATTGGAAGAAGCTGAATATGTCTGATCTGCGCGACACGCTGAACGCCAATGACTGCTTTGTCCGCCGCCTGACCTGACCGATGACAGGCAGCCCGGATTCTCTTGCTATCTGCTTATTCGGTGCCGGCGGCCATGGGCGCGGGATCGCGGCGCAGATTGCGCAAATCACCGGTGTGATGCCCGTCTTTGCCGATGGCAGCCTGCCGGTTGGGACCATGATTGGCGAAGCTCATGTGCATTTCACTGATCTGCGCGATGTCGCGGCGCATGATTTGCTGATCACAATCGGGGCGGCAGATGTGCGGCGCAAATATCAGGTTGAGGCTTGTGCACTTGGCTGTCGGTTAACCACGTTCATCGCTGATCCGGGGCAATATTTCTCACCGCCACCAGGGCTTGGCACCGTCGTTCTCAGCGGGGCGGTGGTCAATGCCGAAACCCGGATAGGAGAAGGCGTGATCATCAACAATGGTGCGATCGTGGAACATGGCTGTTACATTGGTGATTTCAGCCATATCGCGCCGGGCGCTGTCGTGGCCGGGGACGCACATGTCGGGGCTGATGTTTGGATCGGCGCCAATGCGACCGTGTTGCAGGGGATCACGATTGCCGATGGCACGACTGTGGGCGCTGGCGCTGTGGTCACCCGTGATATAAGCGCGCCTGGCACATATATCGGTCTGCCGGCCCGCAAGGTGGAATAGAAAAGCAAAAGGACATTTTGATGCAATCGCCTTCTTGTGTTGTGATCGATTATGGGATCGGAAACGTCTTTTCCGTCATGCAGGCCCTGCGCCAGCTCGGAACGAACGTGGAACTAAGTGCCGACCGGGATATCATTCTGGCGGCCGACCGGGTCATCCTGCCCGGCGTGGGTGCCTTCGGCAAAGCGGTGGATACGCTGCGCGATATGGGTCTCGACAACATCGTGCGCGAATTCATCGCGACGGAACGCCCCTTTCTGGGGATCTGCGTCGGCATGCAGGTGTTGATGGAGCGCGGGCAGGAATATGGTACACATGAAGGACTGGGGTTCTTTAAGGGTGAGGTGACGCGTATTGATCTGGCCGACGAGACGGGCGAAAAACTGCGCGTGCCGCTGATTGGTTGGAATACGCCGGTTCCCACTACAGAGGACCGCTGGCAGGGTACGCCGTTTGCCTCCACGCCTCCGCAAACGGATTATTATTTCGTACACAGCTATTCAGTGGATGCCTCTGATCCTGCCGATGTCGCCGCGACAGTACCCGTGGGTACCGGCCATGTGACTGCCGCCATACAGCGCGATAATATCACAGGCGTTCAGTTCCATCCCGAACGCTCTGCAAATGGCGGACAAGCCTTTCTGGCCGGTTTTCTGGCGTTATGATATCACCCACACCGAGTACAGCGCGCGGCTACCCGCAGTCTGGCAGTCTGGATGTTCTCTTCGTTAGCTATGGGGGCGGGCATATTCAGGCAATTCTGCCCGTAGCGCAGGCCTTGCATGACGCGGGAAAAAATATCTGCATTTTCGCGCTGACAACTGCCGCCGCCGTCGTCGAGAAATCCGGCCTGCCCTATTTCACCTATGCGGATCTACCACAAGCGCGCGAGCAGGCGGTCATCGCCACCGGTCAACGCCTGGCAGCACAGATGCCTGCAAACAACGTCCTTCCCGCCGCCGAAACCCAAGCCTATCTGGGCATAAATTATCTGGACATGGTCGCCAGGCTGGGGCCCGAAGAGACGGATCAGGCGTGGGAAAACGGCGGGCGGCAGCATTTCTTTCCGCTGCCCACCATGATCCGTGTGCTGGAAAATCTGGCGCCCAGACTGATCATGGCCACGAACTCTCCACGATCGGAACAGGCTGCCATCGACGCGGCCGGAACAGTGGGAATACCGGCGCTGTGTCTGGTGGATATGTTCGCACTACAAGAAGTGGCTTGGCTCAAAAAACCTGGTTTTGGCCGACAGCTTTTCGTCTTCGATGAAAGCGTCCGACAAATGCTCATCAATCATGGACGGCCTGCCGAGGATATCGTCGTGACCGGGAATCCAGCATTCGACAGCCTGTATGATCCCGCCACGATCGCGGCGGGACAGCGCCTGCGCGACGATCGGGGCTGGGGTCAGGATGGCAGGATCAGCCTGCTCTACGCCAGCTCGCCCGAGCCAGAAAAGCACCCGTTTACCGGTGAACCGGCTAATCCCGCCCTGCCGCGTGATTTGGAATATCACCTGCGCGAATTGATCGACGCTGATCCGCAATACGAGTTGATCATCCGCCGACACCCCAGTGAAGATCAGGCCATCGCGACCGGTGAGCGTGTCTATGCCAGTCCTCGGTCGGATGATATTAATGCGTTGGTCCATGCCGCTGATGTCGTGATTGTCATCGGCTCAACCGTTGGCTTGCAAGGCTATCTTGCCGGAACGCCCGTTCTGAGCGTGGAATGCTCGGTCTTCAGCAAAGACGCTCCGTTCGGCGACTTCGGCATGAGCACTGCCGTAGAGGATTTTGATGCAATCGCCGTGGCGCTGAAGGAAATCAGAACCGGCAGGCGCGATGTCGAGGGCCAACGTCCCAGAACGGCCGTTTCAAGAATTCTTGCCGAAGTGGAACACTATCTGCATTAAGCTGCCCGCACCGACTTAATCGGGCGGAACACCGCTCAGACCGCCAAGCGAAAATCAGGTCCAGAATCGTCTGTCACAGACTTATGTCGCGATCGATTTATCCTTGGGCCAGATCAATGATTTCGAGAAGATTCTGCATTTTTCAGGCATTTTACGAAAACGCATGGCTTCTGACCCATCACGAAACCTCTCAATGCGGCCTTCCTGTAACAAGCGGGGACTTTTATCAGAGTTAGGTGGGTTCTTTGACTTGCAGCTTGCAGTGGATTTCGTGCAAACGAGGGTAGAGCGGTGAAAATCGCGGATCGCACAAAGGGATAACATGATGTTGAGATACTTTATACTCGCTGTTGGTCTTGTGACGCTGACTGGATGCGGTGTTGCCTATATCTCGCCGCGTGTCACCGAAACCGATGGCAAGGTGCGAGTGTTACCTCTGACTGCCGACAGTGTCCGGGTCGCCAACGGCTCTTCCTACCGACCCAAGGAATTGCCCAGCGTCTTCTTTGCCAATGCCGGTGGCGGTGGCGGACTGCGTGGAGCAGGGGCAACGCCACCTGCGTCGCTTGATCGTCAGAACCGGCCTGCCGCGTTAGAGATGCGCCTGCCACCCAACGTCAATCCCGGCCCTTACGAGATCGGTGTTGGGGATGTGCTGTTACTGGCAACCAAGACACCGGGAAACACTGTCGAGGAATTGAGCGGCCTTCTTGCAGCCCAGAACAGCCGCCAAGGCTATACCGTGCAAGATGATGGCGCGATCGCTATCCCGGATGTGGGGCGCGTTCAGATCGCCGGTCTTACGCTGGAAGAGGCAGAGGCGCAGCTGTTCCAGAGCCTTGTCGAAAATCAGATCGACCCGACGTTCAGCCTTGAGATTGCCGAGTTCAACTCCAAGCGCGTTTCATTGGGTGGGGCCGTGGCCAAACCGACCGTGGCACCGGTGACACTGACGCCACTCACGCTTGATGCTGCGCTGGCCGCCGCTGGCGGGATCAATACCAAGGATCTGGATTATGCCTCGATCCGGCTGTACCGCGACGGCACACTCTATCAAATCCCGCTGAACGAGTATCTGCGCCGCCCGGCTGTGCAAAAGGCCCGGCTGGTGGATGGCGACAGCGTTTTTGTCGACACCGAATATGAGCTGGACAAGGCACAAGCCTATTTCCGAGAACAGATCACACTGGCCCAATTCCGTCAGACCGCCCGCATTCAGGCTTTGAACGAGTTGAACTCCGAAGTCAGCCTGCGCCGCGCCGTATTGCAGGAATCGCGTGACAACTTCCGCTCCCAAATCGAGTTTGATGCGGTGGACCGTGATTATGTCTATCTGACTGGTGAAGTGGTCAAGCCCAGCCGGTTCGTGCTGCCTTTCGGTCAGACCGCATCGCTGGCGGACGCATTGTTCGACAACGATGGTTTCCGCAATGAAACAGCCAATCCCAGCCAACTATACGTGCTGCGCGGCTCACCGGAACCGGGCAAGCCGGATTTGGTCACCGCCTGGCATCTCAATGGCTCTGATGCCAGCAAGTTCCTGTTGGCCACCAAGATGCAGATGCGTCCCAATGACGTGATCTTTATCGCCGAGCAACCGATCACCCGCTGGAACCGCGTGTTGCAGCAGTTCATACCGTCGATCCTCACTACGGGTGGCGCGCTCGCGGTGCAGTAGGCAACAGAGCCAGAGAACGACTTATCTGATGCAAAGGCCGGGCAGAATTGCCCGGCCTTTTGTGTTTCTGACAGGTCGTTCAGAATAGGGACACTCTGGAGAGAGCTATTGGATGTAACGGTCTCAAACGGAGCCGGGCCTGACGGCACATCTCTGCCATCGGGTTTGCGACCCTCTCATCTATGCGATTAGAAACGGTGTCTGTTGCGGTTAGCGCAGCGACTGGATTACGATATATCCGTTCAACGGACTGATCCACTGGCGTGACTGTACGATCCGCCCGCCGGGCGTAACCTGATAGCTGTTCTGGAACGTTGTGTCGCGGAACTCGTCCTTATCTGCGATGCATGATTCCAGCATTCTGGTGGTGGATGTATGCACTTCGCCCAGTGACACCTGCTCGCCGCCCTCGGATTTAATCTGGCAATAAGGATCAAGCGCGACGGTGTAGTTCTCACCATCAAGATAGCGGTTTACCCGGGATGCTGCGCCGTCCTGTCGCGCGCGGATGATCGCTGCGACTGCGTCAACATCTGATGACATCAGGTCGTTGCCGAGGCCACGCGTGGCGGTCACGATACCGCCCTTGAGGGTGATGCTGCGCCGGTCGGAACTGCCAAAGGTAACATAGGGACCGTTGCGTTCGATCTCTTGCATCACGGTCATCGCATCACGGGATGGAATGGCAATGAAGATCACCTGGCCGGAGGTTGTGGCAAGAATTTTAGCGGCGGTCTGAGCGATCAGATTCGGGTCTGGCGCTTTCGGCCCACCCCGTTTGAAGATGGCAGAGAACGTTCCCTTGAGCATATCGGTCGCGGTCACGTCGCTGCTCTCTCTGTTGCTGCAGGCAGCAAGACTCAGGCAGGCGAGAGCAAAGAGGGTGCCGCCGCGCAGGATGGATTTAGGACTCATCTCCAGAATTTCCCCCAAGTCTTGGCCATCTGAGGACGATGGGTGTCCTTGACCTTGTCGTAGAGCCTGCCATCGACCTCCAGGCGTGCGCCACCGTCACGCGACAGCGATTTCAGCACGGTCTCGGATTTCTGGAGGCTCGGCGAGCCAGTTCCCCACGAGAACGGGATCACGATTCGGATACCCTTGTCGAAGGAACCCTCGCCAAAAGTGGCCGAGCTGACATCGGTTTTGGTGGCGTATGCACCAACGCTCCAGCCATTGGCAAAAACCCTATCGACCGACAGGGTCGCGCCAAAATCACCGGCCAGATATTGCCCGACATCGAGCTGCGTATGGAACCCGTATCCGACATCGTAATAGGCCGAGACATGCCCGTTCCATTCAGGGATCACACCGGTGGGGGTAGCCCTTGTGCGGGTGCCAAACTGCTGGTCGTAGGCGCGAGGCAGGACATAGTTGACCTCTACGCCCAAGGCAAAGCGACTGTCTACCGGCTTCCACAGCAACTCGGCCGAGGCACCGGCATACATCCGCTCCAAGTATCCCACTGTCAGGCGGCTGTAGAAATTCTTGGCTGGGCGGCCGTATTTGGCAAGCGTCAGATAGTCTATCGTCGGCTCGTCGCTTTGGTTGTAGAAGGCTACGTTCGAGCGCACCCGCGGCAGTCCCGAGGGCCCTGGCAACGTGATGTCGCCGAGATTGCCGATAATCTTCTGCGAGACCGAGCCCGCAGCAATCCAACCCGGTGCAATGTGATATTCAGCCTTGGCCTTGATCCCGGCAGAGTAGCGCAGTGGGTTTTCCGGATCAAAGACCGAAAAACGCAGATAAGGCCCAATACTATAGTCAAAACGCGGATAGGCATCCGGCATCAGCGTGACACCGTTATCGGTCACTGCCCCATCCTGGAACCTGCTGGCTGCTAGTATCTGAGTGGCGGGCGCGTTCTCTAACCGTTCCAGATCAGTTCGCGACATGGTGACGGAAGTGGTCGGCTGGCCTTCAATCATCTGGGTGATGGTGAAAGTCTCCACCGAGGCGGGCAGAGAGCGGGACATAGCCCGCGCAGTGCGCCCCACCGCCTGAGCGCGCATATCAAAGCGGGTGTTGCGAATCTGGATATGGGCACTTCTCGGTTCGATCTGTAGTCCGTGCAACTTGATCCCGTCACGATCCAACAATCCCTTGAGCGAGCCGATCGCTTGGGCTTGACGGGTCTGGTCGGTGGTCCAGCCCAGATCGGCGGCACTGCCTGGTGCGCGTGGCGCCACCGGCAGCGGCGCCCCTTCCAGCCCGCCCTTGACCGCAGTCTTTCGTGTATTGAGGCTGAGTGTCAGCCCGGCACCGAATTCACTGCCGTAAAGAGAATAGGCATTCAGGCGCAGGCTATCGCTAACCTTGTAGCCTACGCCAAAATTCCAAGGGATCTTGCGTTCCAAGGCATTGGCACGCACCTCCCGCTGGTATCCGTCAGAGGAATATTCAGCTGCAAAGCTCAGCTTCTGTGTCACTTGCCAAGATAAGCCCCCGAAAGCCGCCATATCGCCGCGAAACCAGCGATCATAGCTGGGGATGCCGCCCTTGCCGAGCGTCACCGCGGGACGATTGCCGGTACTGCTAAAGGTGCCGTAGGTTCCCAGCCGTCCCCAGCCCACCCCAGCGGAAAGCCGAAACCGGTCAGCGATGGATTTTGTGGCAACGAGGTACTCGCCGCTATACACGCCAGTCCCGGCAAGGTCGCGGAGGCCGATGGTCAACGCGGGCCGAACACGCCCCTCGTTGATTAGCCGATAGCTTAAGTCGAAACTACGATCATAGAGTGTGTCAAACGTGGGCCGCCCAGGCTCGGGTAGTAGGCCACCTACCCCCGAATAGCGAAAGCTGGCACTCAATCGCGGCAGAATCTGAAAGCTGAGCGTCGTGCGTGTGGTCAGATTATTGCCCGCGCCATAAGCCGATAGCGTTGTGGAAAGCTGTCCCTCAGGCGCAACTTCGGCGGTCGGCATATCGATCAGCCCGCCGGGTGTCCCATAGATATTTGTCTGGGTCGTCTGTAGATTATCCGCGCCACCCAACACCGGTGCACTGACAAGCA
This sequence comes from Roseovarius pelagicus, assembly GCF_025639885.1. NCBI lineage: Bacteria > Pseudomonadati > Pseudomonadota > Alphaproteobacteria > Rhodobacterales > Roseobacteraceae > Roseovarius > Roseovarius pelagicus. The sequence continues at coordinate 153,354 of NZ_CP106737.1, forward strand.
GAGCCGTTGCTGCAGCCATGACAACAGGATGCTTGCCTATCACTTCGAACCCTCGTGTTTGGTGCCCATTCTTCCAGACCATAAACAACCACGATCCAAAACCCTAGGTCCATTCGACACTAACGGTACTGGTTTTACTGCGAAGCGATGCAGGATCATCACGGTAGGAGTTCGTATATCCTCCGCAATCAACGGAGATGCTATCTGTCATGCCACAGACTTGCATGATCCATCCCTTTGAGCATGGGATCTGCCATGATGAAAACCCAATGCATATCTGCGGTGACTACTTTGCTCGCGCCATTAGCGCATTACCAAATACTTTGAGGTTGGCCCGTTTCCAACCTGCAATCAGTCGCATCTTTTCGAGTTTGAGAAAGGCCTGGTGTGCGCAGTTTTCGACTTCGCCTTTTCGCCTCAGCACTGAGTTCGGGGGTTTCCTGCAGGTCTTAAGGATCGAAATTCTCATGCATCTCTTGATCTTACCCCCCTTGCGGTCCCGTCCATCTCTGCATCGCGCAACGTTCCTCAATCAGTCTCCTCGGCATCGAACTGCGCCGCAAGCGCGCGCCTGTCGATCTTCTGCGAAGTCGTGCGCGGAAAAGCGTCTATGATGTGCACAGCCTGTGGGATGGCATAGGGCGGTAGCCGGTCGGCGCAATGACGCAGCAGATCATCGGCCGCAACAGAACTGTGATTGTGTATCGTGACCGCTGCTTCGATCTCGGTTCCGTCGCGGGCGGTGTAGCTGCCGGCCTCTTCGACACTGTCATGTTCGGCGAGTACGGCTTCCACCTCATCCAGCTCGATCCGAAAGCCGCGGATCTTGATTTGCCGGTCCTTGCGCCCAAGAAATAGCATGCCATGTACGCTGTCCTCAGCCACGATATCACCGGTACGATAGAACACGTCCTCGATGTCATCGGTCACGTTGCGGCGATAGAAACAAGCCGCGTTCAGCGCGGGCGCCCGCCAATAGCTTCGCATCCGGGTTGGGGAACGGATCAATAATTCACCTGGCGCACCGGGGACCACCTGATGATCGTTTTCGTCCACGATCAGCGCTTCGGCGATGCCCCAGGCGCGCCCGATGGGGATGGTCTCGGTGGCTTCGATCACAGGCTCATCCACATGATGATAGGTGCACATATTCACCTCGGCCGGGCCGTAGGAATTGCTGAAACGCGCGTGGGGCCATTGCGCCATCAACGCCCCAAGGTATTTCGGCGGAAACGGTTCTCCGCCAAAAATCACCCATCGCAGGGTGGTCAGGTCGCGCTTGTCCAGCACACCGCGGAGCAATAGCAGGGTCAACGCGTGGGGCGCGGAAAACCAGACCGTCATGCGCTCTGTCTCCATCAGCTCCGACAGGCTCGCCGGCAGTTTGGTGTAGGGTTCGGGTATGATAATTGTCGTTGCTCCGCAGAGCGGGGCACACAGATAGTCAAAGAGCGAGATATCGAAATGCAGAGGCGAGTGGTTGCCGAAGCGGTCGGACGCTGTGATGGCGTAGAGATCGGCGATGGCCCGCGCATAGCTTAGCCCGCTGGAATGGGTATGGGTGATCCCCTTTGGCCTTCCGGTCGAGCCGGACGTGTACATGATATAGGCGATATCTTCGGGGATGACCTTTGCGGGTGCGACAGGCGGCGCGTCCCGGATTGCGTCCCAGCTAATGCTCTGCACGCCTCCCTTGGGACTGTCGGACAGGCCAATGACACAGTCGAGCCCTGCCTTGCCGTCCAGCAGCGTCTGTATCTGGGTGCGTTTGTCGTTGCCGGTGATCAGATGGCGCACACCGCAATGCTGGAGCATGGTCGCGACTCTCTCGACCGGCGCGCCTGGATCAATAGGTACATAGGCGGCGCCGGCCTTGAGGATACCGAAGATCGCAACCGGTGTTTCCAGCGCCTTGTTCATGTAGATGCCAACGCGATCCCCCCGCCGCACGCCGTGATTCATCAACACACCTGCAAGCCGGGAACTGAGGCTCGCCAGCGCCTGATATGTCAGGCTATTGCCCAGAAATCGGAATGCTTCCTGTTCTGGGTCTCGATCTGCCGATCGGTCAATCATCTCGTGCAGCAAGTTCACTCTCATTGCGTTCATCCTCCGTGTTCTTGCCGTCCCGGCAAAGCGCCGCGTGGTGGATCGGTCAACAGTACCAGATATGTGCGACCGTCAGCGCATTTGCGGCAAAGACTGGCACAGAAAGATCAGGGTGCAACCCCGGTGCCAGCGGCGATTGTTCATGGACCAGAATGCGGGCACCGGGGCGCAATTCCGTGCGCACTCGGTCAAGCAGGGGTTTCAACGCGGTCATGGGGTGAAACAGAAAGACGACGGTGGCCTCGGCGATGTCTGCTGCTGCGGCATCGCCGGTGATGATGCGGACGCGATCCGAAACGCCTGCGGCCTGCACCGCTGCGCGCGAAATTTCCGCAAGGCTCGAATCCTGCTCAACGCCGATCGCAGCGCAGTTTCGGCTCTGTGCGGCCTCGGTCACGATCCGGCCATCTCCACATCCGAAATCGAACAGCGTGTCAGCTTCGGTGACACCAGCAACTTTGAGCAGTGGCGCGACGAGGGGGAGTGGTGTCCCCAGGTTGATCCCGGGGTCATAGCGACCGCGCGCCGCCTGTCTGCCCCCACCGCGCATAATATCGCGGACCACCCGCACCGGTTTTATCGCAAAATAGGTGGGCCAGAGCCATGCGGGCGGAGATGCGGCGGCGAAATCCGCAAGCCCCGGCGACAGGCCGCGCCGGATACGGGCCATGGCGCGCGGCAGCACCCTGCCCCACCGGAGCGTCATCCGTGTCGTGACCGCATCGCGTTTCATCAGAGCGATTTCGCCATGCGTGTATCGCAGCGCCCGAAGTGCCGCAGGCCCGAATACGTTCGGAACGGCATACCCCTCTGCCGCCGCTGCCTGTAGCGCCGTTTCGATCCGGTCTGCAGGAATCCGCTGGGTGAACATCTGGAATTGCGCAGATCCGGCCTGTTCGGGCTGCGCCGAAACCTCCATTGCGGCAAGGTGTCTAATAATCGCCTGCTGCGCCTGCTGGGTTTCCGAAGCGATCATTGCCAGGGTTGCGACGACTGTCAAAGCACTGGCCCGAGCATCGTCTACGATGGCGGCTGGCGGCAGGGCCAGCAGCATCTCTACTTCCTTTTCCAGCCGATGGTCATGGATTGCCTTGATCAGGTGATCCTGCACTTCGGCCTTTGACAGCGGCGCAAAAGGTCCCGCAGGCCGATCCGCCATCCGTCAGCCTAACAACCGGGCGATGATCTGGCGCTGGATGTCAGACGTTCCGGAATATATCAGCCCGCCGGTCGCATCTCGCAGATCGCGCTCGATACCGTCGGCGCTAAGATACCCCCGGCCGCCGAAAATCCGAACCGCATCAAGGCTCGACGCGGCAAAGGCTTCGGAAATGTGCAGCTTGGCCATTGCGGCTTCCAATGCTGAAGGACGACCCACGTCCTTCAGCCACGCGGCGCGATAAAGCAGCAGGCGCGACGTCTCGAGGCGCAGACGCATCTCGGCCAGACGGTTCGACACCGACTGGTTGTCACCGATGGGTGCGCCAAAGGTTTCGCGGCTTCGGGAATACGACACGCATTCGTCCAACTGTCGTGCCATCGCGCCCACGTGGCTGCTGAAGATAAAGCTGCGCTCCCACTCCATCGTGTGCTGAAAAATGCTCATGCCCGCACCGACCGGCCCCAGCCGCCGATCCTCGGGCACCCAGCAGTCAGTCAGGCGCAGCCCGCCTAGCGGCACCGACCGCAGGCCCATCTTCTCTTCGGGCTGGCCGCGCTCGAACCCTACGTCGCCCGCTTCGACCAGAAAGGCGGAAACACCCCATGCGCCGTGATCCGGCGCCGTGCTGGCAAAGACCAGCGCCAGATCGCAGTCCGGCCCCATGCCGATATACGCCTTGGTGCCGTTCAGGACATACCCGCCATCGCGGGCCTCGGCAGTGGTTTTCAGGCTCATGGCGTCAGAGCCTGTTTCAAGCTCGGTCAGCCCATGCGCACCGACCAGACGCCCGTCGATGAGGCCGGGCACGTATTTCCGCTTTTGCGTGTCCGTTCCGAAACTGATGATCGGTTTCAGAACCGCCCAGATCTGACCATTGATCCCAAGGGTCAGGCCATTGTCGGCACAACCCCGGCCAATCGCCTCGAGCGCCATGATCGTGGTCAGGGTGCTGTGCCCTGCGCCACCATATTCCTGCGGGATGCAAAGACCGAATAGGCCATAGTCCGCGCATTTCTGCCACAAATCGCGCCAGCCGTCCTCTTGGCCCGCGCCGCGCCTGTCGCGCTCGGCCAGTCCGGTGTTCAGGGTGCTTTGCGCAAATTCCTGTGCCGATGCACATAGCGCGCGCTGTTCATCGGTTGGGTCGAAATCCATTCCTTCTCCCCTACCCACCATCAGCTCAGACCCTTTCGCGGGCGAGATATGCCGCCATCGCATCAACGCTCGCCAAGTTGGTCACAGTGATGTCTTCGGGTGGGATGGTGATCCCGAACTCCATTTCCAGAAATGCCACCAGGCGCATCACCGACAGCGAATCCAGCAACCCGCTGAGTAGCAGTTCGTCCCCGTCTTGAAATTCATGCCCGGCGAGTGGTGACCCGGCGAGATACGCACGGATGTCTGCGCGCACAGACGCGTCCTCGGTTTCGGTCATATGGCATCCCCTTTTTGGACAGTGCTCAAGGCAGCAGGCTGGACACAGACATGTTAACTCCGAATGCTCGCTCGACAAACCAGTAGAGCGCGATCAGGATCAACAACGATGAGCCGCCGTAAAGTACAACCGGCACGTAAAGCCGCGACTTTCGCAGCATGTAGAGCAGCGGGACACATAGCACGACGAACAGGATCTGTCCCAATTCCACCCCGACGTTGAAGGCGAACAGCGTGACGACGATATTGGTCGGCTCGACGCCGTAGGGGGCCAGAACGTTGGCAAAGCCCATCCCGTGCAGCAGCCCAAACCCAAAGATCACGATCCATATCTGGCGACGCGGTGCCGCGATCAGGTTTGCAGCGGCGGCGATGGCGATGGACGCTGCGATCAGCGATTCGATCAAGCGTTCGGGCAACCTCAGGATTTCAAGTGCGGCAAGGCTGAGGGTGATAGAATGTGCGATGGTGAACAACGTCACGACCGCAACGACATTCATCAATGCCGGACGCAACCCCTCCACTGCATCCCAGTGTCGATCACGATAGACCAGAACCGCAGGGAAGAGCAGAGCGAGCAGAAAAAACAGGTGGTCGTAACCGATCAGGATGTGTTTGGCACCGTAGATGACAAAGCTCTTGAACATATCAAGTGCGGATGCAGCCGTCAGATCTACGCTTCTGCGTTCGGTTTCGGATGCAAAGACCAACAGGTGCCGTGCTTCGTTCCCCTCAAGACCCGAGCGCGCGTTGCTCTCGATAATCAGCAGCACCGGTTGTTCCGGCCCGCCGCCCGCATAATACGGCCGGTGCTCGATTTCGATGGCGTCAGGCATGGCCTGAGAGACCGCGGTGGTGAAATTCAGCGTGGCGAAGATACCGAAACCCACGGGAACAAAGTCGTGCCCGGTGATTTCGACGGGGTAGCTCTGATCGCCTATGAAGAATGTCAGGTTCGGCTGCATCCGCGCATAGATGTCTGCACTATGCGCCTCGAATTCCTGCACGGAAACCGTGCCATCCCCATTGTCGTCAAGCGCCATGGCGTTCCCCAGATCGTCGAGCAGAATCTCGAACCGACCGGAAAGCGATGCCTCGCCCACATTCAGGTAGACATAACTTTCGCCTTTCCTGTGGGCCGTTGCCAGTGTCGGGGCAATCACAATAGCCAAGACGAATAAAATCAGCGGCCTCAGGCGCATAGAAAAATCCTTTTCAAATACCTCTAAACAGCATCGGGATGCATCCGAGGACCTGACGATCAGTTTAATCAATCACTCCCTCCAATCAAGCTTCGATTTCCGAAGGCAATCGCGACATCACCGGCGTTTTTGCCTGCGCGAAACGATTTGCTTCAGTGACGCGCAGCTGGAATTCGAGCCTTCTCGCAAGCTTGGATGTCGTCTAACATCGTGATTCATGCATATGGGGAACACTTCGTTGGATGGCTCTGAGAAGACGGACATGACGGCAACGGGACCGTCGAACCAGTGCGAGTTGCAGCTATCTGCGATGCAGCGAGTTCTCTGGGCGTCTCAGACACGGCATCCGGACGCGCCTGTCCAGAACATGGCTGTGCTTGCGCATCTGAATGGCGCCATCGACAGCAACCGGTTCGTACGGGCCTTCGGTACGGTTGTGCAGGCGTCCGATGCCTTGCGCTCGCGAATGATGTCCGACGGACGCGCAGCGGCCGTGGTTCTGGCTGATCCGCCACGTCCCGCCGAGGTAATGACGCTGGCACGGGACGAGGTTGCGGAATGGGCGCGGCGGCGCTCTGCGCGACCGCTCGACATGGGCGTCTGTGGTTATGACAGCGTCCTGCTGCAGCACGAGGACGAGACCGCATCGTGGTATCTCAACATCCATCACACACTGACCGACGCGGCCAGTTCCGCGCTGGTGTTCGAAGCGACCGCCGCTGCCTACGGCGATGGCAGCCTGCTCGGGCCGAATTCTTACTATGATTGGGCGGCCGCACTGCCGCGCGCGCCTGATCCGATGGCGGCACGCGCGCTGCAACATTGGAAGGAGCGTATTGCGCCACCGCGCCCCGGTGCTTTTTACCCGGCCTCCGACCTGCCGACCCCCTATGCGTCGCAGGTCGCCGTTCCGTTGTCTGACGGACTGCGCAATCTGGTCGAGACGCACGAGCAGGGCGCATACGCCATACCTGTCGGCAACCTGTCGCATACGGTACTGTTGACAACCGCGTTGGCCCTGTTGATCCACCGGGTTAGCGGCGAATGCGCGTTTTCCATTGGCCTGCCCGTCAGTCATCGGACGAACGCGACCTCGCGCCGCTGTATCGGTGCCCTGGTCGAGGTGTTCCCGGTGGATATCGAGATTGCGGCAGGCGACACGCATGCCGCGATTCACCGGCGGGTCGCAGGGGCCGTTCTCGACACTCTGAAATTCGCGATCCGCGGAACCAGCCCGGCACCAGACTATGCGGCACTGGTCAACGTCCTGCCGCCCGAAACCGCCCCAAACCGGTTCGGGGACATCCCCGCCCGCGTGCAGTGGTTGCATTGTGGCGCGATGGACGCGGGACAGGCGCTGCGATTGCATTCGGTGCGATATGCCGATGCGCAGGGGCGCACGCCCGAGCGTTTCGACCTTGTGCTGGACATCGGGCACGGCGCGGCGGGCGACGACTATCGCGGCCGGGTCGTGGAGCATCTGCAAGTGATCTTGCATGCGATGCTGGAGGACCCTGAAAGCCCCATAGGTGCGGCGTCGATCTGCAGCGCGGCGGATGACGCGCGGATTGCCGAATGGGAAAGCGCCCCGGATATCGATGGCGCGGCGGTGCTGTTGCCCGACCGGCTAAAGGCTGCGCTGGCCGACAACCCTGCGGTCGTGATCGAGCAGGACGGCATCGCGCTGACCGGGGACGAGTTGTGGCAATGGGCGCGGGGGGTGGCCGCCTCGATCGGCCAGGCATCCGGGCCGGGCACACGTATTGGCGTCGCGCTGGGTCCGTCGGTTCAGGCGGTGGTCGCGATCTACGGCATTTTGCTGGCCGGGGCGTCCTTTGTGCCCATCGACCCGTCCCAACCCGAGGCGCGGCGCAAAACGCTGGCCAAACGGGCGGGTCTTGCCCAAGTGTTCACCTCTGCCGATCAGGTCGACGATCTGCGCGGCCATTCCACCGCCCCGCTACCGGCTCTCAAGGACGATAACGAAGCCTACCTGCTCTTTACCTCCGGTTCTGCCGGGGAACCGAAGGGCGTGCCGATTACCCATCTGGGGTTGGCGCGCTACATCCGCTTTGCGCTCGCCTCCTTTTTCGACGCGCCGGAACCACCTATCGCGGCACTGTTCGGCTCGCTGACTTTCGATCTGACATTAACGACGGTTTTTCCCCCGATCCTTGCCGGGGGGCGGCTGGTTGTCTGCTCTGGCAGCGGCGCCGAAGCGATGGCGAGGATCGCCGCCACGCCCGTGATCACATGGTGCAAGGCAACGCCGTCGCACCTGAAGCTCCTGACCCGGCTGATGCCGTCCGGGCACGCACTGCAAACGCTGGTGGTGGGCGGCGAAGCGTTCGGCATGCGCATTGCCGAGGATTTACGCGCCGCCAATCCCGATATTGAGATATTCAATGAATATGGCCCAACCGAGGCCGTGGTCGGCTGCATGATCTACCGCCTCGGCATGGAGTTGAGCGGCACCGATGTGCTGATCGGCAAACCGGCCCCCGGCACAACTCTGCGGGTTGTCGACGGCTATGATCAGCGCGTGCCTGTGGGAGTTGCGGGCGAATTGCTGATTTCCCATCCTGGCGTGATGGCCGGTTATCTGGGCGATACGGGTGACGATCCGTTCGTGGGACTGGACGGTAAACGCTACTACCGGTCGGGCGATATCGTGCGGCTTCGAAATGATGGCGAACTGGAATATCTCGGGCGCTTTGACACTCAGATCAAGGTTGGCGGCATCCGAATCGACCTGACCGAAATCGAACATGCGCTGAGGTGTCATCCGTCGGTCTCGAGTGTCGCAGCGGGCTGCTGGGCACCATCGCTGAAACCGATACGCGTGCATTGCGCGCGCTGCGGGTTGCCGGACGATGTGCCAGGCGTTGCGTTCGATGAGGGCCGGATCTGCCAGACCTGCCGCGAATACGACCGCGTCGCACCGGTGGCACGTAGCTGGTTCAGGACCGAGGATGATCTGGCCGCCAGGCAGCCGGTAGCCCGAGCGCACGCAACAGGCAAATATGACTGCATGCACCTGCTGAGTGGCGGCAAAGATTCCACCTATGCCCTCTATCGCCTGATCGATCTGGGGTTCACACCCTATGCCCTGACCCTCGACAACGGCTATATCTCGGAACAGGCCAAAGACAATATCCGCCGCATCGTGGATGAGTTGGGCATTGACCATGAGTTTGCGACCACCCCGGCGATGAACGCCATTTTCCGCGATTCTCTGGCGACGCATTCCAACGTCTGCAACGGTTGTTTCAAGACCATCTATACGCTGGCCACGAACCGCGCGCTGAAACTGGGCATCCCGCTGATTGTCACCGGTCTGTCGCGCGGACAGCTGTTTGAGACGCGGCTGATCCCGCAACAGTTCGCGCTCGACCGGTTCGACCCGGATGCCATCGACCAGGCCGTGCTGAGGGCGCGGCGCAGCTATCACCGGATCGATGATGTCGCCAACCGGTTGCTGGATACCCGCGCCTTTCGGGAGGATGCGATGTTCGAGCAGATCGAGTATCTGGATTTCTACCGTTACATTGATGTCGATCTCACGACGATGCTGGACTATCTGACGAAGCGCACCCCCTGGCTGCGGCCCGAGGATACCGGTCGATCAACCAACTGCCTGATCAACGCCGCCGGTATCCACACCCACAAGATCGAGCAGGGCTATCACAATTACGCGGTTCCCTATGCCTGGGATGTGCGTCTGGGGCACAAGACCCGCGACGAGGCGATGGCGGAGCTGGACGACAATCTGGATGCGGATGATGTGGCGCGAATGCTGTCAGAGATCGGCTATGATCCCGCGCCACGTCAGACTCTGACCGCATGGATCAAACTGACCGAAGGTGTGACGCAGGCGCCCTCGGCGGCCGAATTTCGCGCCTTTCTGGCGCAAACCCTGCCAGCACATGCGATGCCATCCGCGTTCGTGGCGGTTCCGGAGTTTTCACTGACCCGCAATGGCAAGCTTGACATGGCGGCACTGCCGGGGCCGGAACGGGTCCATCGCCATACGCTGGAGCCGGTCGCCGCGCCATCGAATACCACCGAGGAAACGATCATCGCCGCGTGGGAGAAGCAGTTGCGGATCGAGCCCATCGGGGTCGATGACAGTTTCTTTGCGCTTGGCGGCGATTCACTGGCCGCGCTGGAGATGATCGTGCGGCTGAGCGCCGAATTTGGCGCGCGCATCCGCGAGGATCTGGCCTTTACCCACACCACGCCGCGGGCGCTCGCCGAAGAGATCGACCGGCTGCTGGCATCCGGGGGGGCGGTCCGGCCTACTGCGCAACTGCCGGACATCACTCAGCTGCCCGCGGATGAAGCCCCGCCGCTATCGGTGGGCGAGCAAACACTGCTCTTTGACCAACGGGCGCGCCCTGAGGCACTGATGTACAATGTCGCGCGGGTTTTTCACGTGGCAGGCGCAGTCGATGCCCCCCGGTTCGAGACCGCGTTGCGGACCGTCGTCCCGCAGCATCAACCGCTGTCATGGAGCTATGGAACGCCGCGCCGCAAGCTCGAACCAAACGACGCCATCAAAGTCGTGATCTCTCGCGAGCCGGTCACACCCGAGGCCGTCCCGGCCGCCATTTCAGATTTCCAGACCGCTCCGTTTGACCTGTCGCAGGGCCCGCTGTTGCGGTGTCTGGTTCAACCCGTACGGGACGGGTCGACCATCATCACATTTGCAATCCACCATGTGAGCGGCGATCACGAAAGCTTTGATCGCCTCTGGGCACAGCTGATCGACGCATTGGCGGGTCATCCTCTGCCCGAGTTGAAAACCGATTATGCATCCTTTTGTCACTGGCAGGCTGAAACAGAGCAGGCGGCGCATCGTGCTTTCTGGCTCAAGTGCGGATCGCAAGAGCCACCATCCGCCCTGCTCTGCGCGCCTGCCGTAACGCACGCGCCCGACGGATTTCTGACCTGCCGCAGCGCATTGTCACCGAACGAGGTGCGGGCGGCAAAAGAGACACCTGTTTCGCTGGCTCTGGCGGCGACCGCTGCAGCGCTGCGCCTGTACACGACAGGCAATGATCTGGAGATCGGCATTGTCGCTTCTACCCGTGATCACCCTGATGCACAGCCGCTATTCGGATATCTTCTCAATCCGCTGCCACTCAGGCTCGATTGCGCACAGGACAGCAAATTCTCTGAGCTTGCACAACAAGCGGGGAATGCTGTCGGGCGTGCGTTGCCGCACCGATCCTATCCTATCACGCAAATCTTGCAGGACCGCCGGGCCGCAGGGCTGGCGGCAGAGCCGCTGCGCGTGCTGGTCGCCTACGACGATGCGATCCCGACCGAACTGGACGGCAGGATCGTCACGCAAAGGGTCGCGTTCAATGGCTTTGCAGTGACGGACCTTTCAGTTTTTGTCGAGTTGCGCAGGGACACTGTCGATATTGGTATCGAATATTCCGGCAAGACAATCGGCCAAGAAGTGGCCAATACGATTCTCAAACGCGCAGAAGATGCCCTGTGCCGTGCCGTGCGGTCGCCGGACGACACTGTAAGCCGCGTCGGAGATGCGGCGGCAAACCGGAGCCTGCTGGTGGGGCCGGACCTGAAAGATACCCGGCTAATTCTGGATCGGATATCCGAGAACGTCCGGCAGTACCCGGATGCGACCGCAGTGACCTGCGCCGGGCAGAGCATTAACTGGGCGCAACTGGGCCAGTGGTCGGAGGCAATCGCAACGCGGCTGCGGGCATCGGGCATAGGTTCCGGGGACCGGGTGATTGTCTGCAAGGACAGGTCCGCGCATCTGATCGCCGCGATGCTGGGCGTGCTTCGGGCGGGTGGGGTCTATGTCCCGGTTGATCCCACCTATCCGCCCGAACGTGTCCGCATGATTGTCTCAGGCGCCAAAGCACGCCTCGCCATCGTCGACGACCCGGCGGCGGCAGAAGGGACCATGGACATTCCCTGCCTTGGCGTCACCGAAAATGGCCTTGATGGTGGTGGATGGAATGGCCCGACGACCCGTTTTCCCGCCCCAAAGGCCGACGATCCGGCCTACCTGATCTTTACCTCTGGATCGACGGGCGCTCCGCGCGGAGTCAGCATCACCCACCGGCAGCTTTCGGACAGCACCAATGCGCGCGACATTTTCTATGATGCCCCACCAACCCGGTTCGCGATGCTGTCGAGCATTGCGTTCGACAGCAGTGTCGCGGGGCTTTTCTGGACGCTTGCAACAGGTGGTACCCTCGTATTTCCAACCGAGCGGGAAGCGCGGGATGTGGACGCGCTCGCGCACCTGTTGAGTGGCGCAACCCACACGCTCTGCGTCCCGACGCTTTATAACGCGATGCTGGACCGGCGCGACCCGGCAGAGGCGTGGCCAACACATATCATCGTCGCAGGAGAGGCCTGCCCCGGTTCCACACTGACGCGCCATTTCGACGAAGTGCCCGGATCGGCCCTGATCAACGAATACGGCCCGACAGAGACCACCGTCTGGGCGACGGCGTATCAATGCAAGCCGACTGACAATTTGGTGTCATCCGGGCAACCGATCGCAGGGACGTGGGTGGCCGTAGTCGATGCCGATGGCAAAATTCTGCCCAGCGGCATGCCGGGCGACTTGATCATCGGCGGCGCAGGCGTGGCGGATGGGTATGCGGACAACCCCGCTGCGACGGCAGAGCGATTTGGCACCCGCGCGGATCAACCGGCCTTTGCCGAGTTGCCCGGACCACGCTATTTCCGAACCGGAGATCGCGCCGTCATCTCGGGTCGTCAGCTCAATTATCTTGGCAGGGCTGACGACCAGATCAACGTCGGCGGTGCGCGGGTCGAGCCCGGAGATATCGAAAACACGCTGCTGCGGACACGGATGATCTCGGCAGCGGTTGTCACCGCTGCGGATGTTCGGCCATTGCCGGAATTGCTTGGCTCGCTGCCTGCTGAAACGGTCGCCGCGGCGATGCGCGAGGCGGGTGCAAGCAATGACCCGACGGCCGCATTGACGCAGTTCCTGCAACGTGAAGGGCAGCCCGATCTGCGGCTGGTCGCGCATGTCGAACACAGCGGAGCGCTCGATACAAATGCGCTGTGCGCGGCGGCTGCCCGGGATTTACCACCACACATGCGCCCGGCGCTCTATGTCGTTCACGACAGCCTGCCGCGCACCCCCAACGGCAAGCTGGACCGCGCCGCCGCCGCCGACCTGCCGATCATCGAACAGGCACCGGCCGATCCACCGCCGCGCCCTGCGGCGGCACCAAATGACGCGATCGTTGCAAAGCTGACCGGACTATTCCAGCACGAGGTGCGCAACCCGTCCTTCGGCCCGCAGGATTCTCTTTTCGATCATGGTGGCAACTCGCTGACGGCAATCCGTCTGCTATTGGCCATCGAAGAGACGTTCGGGGTCCGGCTCTCGACCACGGTGCTTTATGAGGCGCCAAGCCCTGTCGCGCTTGCGGCCCATCTGGCGACCGGCGATGGCGATACTGACGCAGCCCCGATTTTTATCGTGCCGTGCGATGTTGGCTATTCGGCACCTCCGCCCGCGTTTCATCTGGCGCTGACCGCACATCGGCCGGCAGAGTATCTGGAACATCCCTGCATGCGCCCTGGCACCCCGCCGATCTGGACTCTGGCCGAGCTTGCGCAAATCTACGTTGGCCAGATCGAGAAGCGATGGCCGACCGGGCCGATCCTGCTGGGCGCGTTCTGTATCGGGGCTTATGTGGCCACCGAAATCGCGCGCCAGTTCGCGGCAAAGGGTCGCCCGATTGCGCATCTGGCCCTGCTCGATCCGAACATTCCGCGTCTTCAGGTCATGCGCATGCACATGGAAGCGGGCCTGCCATACAACGGTGGGGCCAAGACGCTCGCCGGCCGTGCGATTGACCTCTGTGACCGGGTAATCAATGCGCGGCTGCTGCTGGGCGATGGGTATCTGCAGGGCGACCGGCGGCGGTCCAAGGCGCTGCGGGCCTATGGGATTTACGTATCAATGCGCTATCTGCGACGCTTCAACGGCGCGCCGGAACATCTGAGCCTTGATTACTGGGCGCGTAGCCTGATGATCTCTGCCGGGGCCTATGACGACCTGACACCCTACACTGGCCGCGTCGATATCATCGCCTCCGAAGAACACAGAGCAACGTTGGAAGGAAACCCCGAATTCTTGCAGGCGATCCTGCCGGATCACACAATCCATTACGCTGAGGACACGCATTGGGACATCGGCATGACGGCGAAAACCGCCAAATGCGTGAGCGATTGCTTTAAATCCGCATTGGACGGCATCACCCAAGAGTCGGCAGGCTGAGCGCTCCGATGCACAATGAAGCGCCAGCGCGCAGCGCATCGGGCGCGGCCGTGCGTGCCTTGACGATCATCGGTAGTGCGTCAGCGTTGCGCATTCTGATCGGCATTTTACGGCTCAAGATCATCGCGGCACTGCTGGGGCCGACCGGTGTCGGGCTCTTTGGGCTTTTCACCAATCTTCAGGGCTCGATCGCGTCGGTTGCGGGCCTTGGACTGAATTTCGGCGGCGTGCGCCAATTGGCGCTGGCAAAAGATGACCCTGCCCGGCTGACAAGCGCCCGCCAAGCACTGTTCATCGGCAATCTGCTGCTTGGCCTGATCGCCGTTCCGGTGATATTTTTCGCGCGGGAATGGCTGGCGGAATTGACATTTCAAGACTCCGGGCGGGCGTGGGAGTGCGGGCTGATCGGCATCGGGGCCATGCTGACGATGATGGCCGGCTCACAGGCTGCGGTGCTTCAGGCGCTCGGCTTCATCAAGCCGCTCGCATGGCTCAGCGTAATCGAGATCACGCTGGCGACCGTCATTGGCACCGTGATCTTGTTGGAATGGCGCATTGGAGGGGTCATTGCGCTGGTTCTGCTGACGCCTGCGCTCAATTTCCTGATTGGGCTGGTTCTGGTAGCGCGCAACGCCGGGACCGACATGGTGCCGCGTTGGCGCGCTCTGCCCCAGCAATGGCGCGAAGCCGTGTCTGTTTCGGTCGCGCACATGGCCGGGACAAGCGTCGCGTTGCTAACGCTGACCTTTGTTCTGGCAGTTACGGGATACTATCGGGGTACCGCCGATGTGGGTCGGTTGCAGGCGGTGCTGTCGATTTCGGGGTTATCAACCAGCTTTCTCATCGCCGCGATGCAGACCGATTATTACCCCCGGTTGATGAATTGCGCCTCCAACGTTGCCGAAACGAACGCGCTGGTAAACGCGCAGGCTCGGCTGGGGTTGCTGGTCAGTGGCCCGTTGCTGATCGGGTTGGCCGGAACGGCAGAATGGATTCTTCCGCTGCTTTTTTCCGCCGAGTTCACACCGGCAGCACCTCTCATGGGCTGGTGGCTTCTGTCTGACGTGCTGCTGGTTCCTGCGTGGGTCGTCGGTTTCTTGATGGTCGCCCATCAAGACAGCAAAGCCTATTTCACGACCCAGTTTCTGGCGAACCTGGCTTTTGCAGCGGCGGTATCCGGGCTTCTCGGGCTAGGCTACGGGCTGACTTCACTGGCGCTCGGCAAAATCGCAATGACGGCAATCCTGCTTGTGCTGGCGACCGTCATTGCCAGACGACACTACGGATTTCGATGGTCGGGCAAGGTGGCCACACTGGCGGCGCTGATGCTTGCGATCATCGCCGGGCTGCGCATTCTTGCCATGCTCTGGCCCGGTGCAGCCATCGTGCCGGGCGTATTGGCAGCGATCCTGTGCGGCCTCTACAGCCTTCGCTGTATAGCGCGCATGGCCGATGGTGGTATTGCTGCGCGGCTCGGGTTTTTAGGCACGCGCCGCAAGGTGCACAAATAAGGCCCTCGGGGCAGCACTGGACGTTACCAGGCAGTCAACCCGCCATCGACAATCAGATTCTGGCCGGTGATATAGCTTGATGCGTTGCTGGCCAGAAAAATCAACGCGCCAGTCACCTCGTCCGCCGCTCCCATCCGACCCATCGGCACGCGGGCACTGTAACGAGATTGGAACACTTCGTTCTGGCCATCCGCAATCCCACCAGGGGACAGCGTGTTCACGCGCACGCCCTTGTCACCCCAGTAGGTCGCGAAATATTGTGTAAGACCGATGACCCCTGCCTTGGATGCACTGTAGGCGGCGGGGGTATTGATCGGCCTGCCGCGGTATTCCGATCCTTCGTAGATCCTCGGGTCTGGTCCTGCGACGCCATAGATCGAAGACGTATGGATAATCGAACCGGTACGGCGGCGTGCCATGCGCCCACCAATCTCACGGGTCACGTAGAAAGCACCGTCAAGGTTCGTGGCCATGATTTCGCGCCAGACTTCTGGCTCAAATGTCTCCGCCGAATCGAAGAAACGGTCAAGTACCCGACTCTTGCTGGCGGCGCTGTTGTGCAAGATTACAATCGGCCCCAGCGCTGCCTCGATCTGGCTGGCAAGAGGCGCAATTGCCTCGGGGTCGGAGATGTCGGCGCTGAAACCGGCAGCGCGCCCACCATAAGTCGTCACCAGTTCATCGGCAAAGCTCTTGGTATCCGTAATGTCTTGGTCCACGATCGCGACATGCGCGCCATGATCCGCCAGCGCGGCGCAGAACCGTCGGCCCAGAAGGCCCAGTCCACCCGTCACCACCGCGACACGATCCGACAGGTCGAAAAGCCGACGGTACTCACCCTTTCCGTTGGCTGACCAAGTCATGTGCTTTCCTCCAGCTGGCGGCGCATCAAAATCTCCAGCAACTCGAAATCGACTTCGGTATCCACATCGATGGATCGCGCTGAGGGCATCTCAAAAAACCGGGTGTCGTCGTAGAACACCTCTGGCCGTTCCACAAAGGTATCGCGCTGCCACACGTAGATCGCGGCATTCATATCAAAGCAGGCCGGCCCGTCCTGCCGGCGTGTCACCAAATTCGTGTGTCGCTTGGAAAGTTGGGCGACCCCGTCAAGGCCAACTTCGACCAGATTAAAATAGGGCGACCGGCGCGCCGGCGCGCCCGTGATGACGTTCGGCGCGCCACTGTCTTCGAGCAAACGAATAGCGGCGGCGATGTCACCCTGAGTACGCAGAGGTGACGTCACATCGAGATCAACAACGATATCGGACAACCGTCCAAGCGCGGCTTCGGCATCAAGCAGGCAGTGGCGTATGGCAAAAACCTTGGCGGCGGTATCACCAGAAAACTCATCAGGGCGCTTGACCGTATGACCCGCACCATAACGGCGCGCCACAGAAAGGATTTCGTCGCTATCGCTGCTGACCGCGATCAGATCGAACAAGCCGGACGCGGTAGCTTGTTCGATTGTCCATGCCAGCAGAGGCTTGCCCAAGAGCGGCCGAAGGTTTTTTCTTGGCAGCCCCTTGGAGCCGCCTCGGGCACATATCGTGCAGATGCGCGTCATGCCGCAACCCAGACATTAATCGCCGCCGCCTGTTCCAGCGCAGCCACAAGCCCGCCCACGGCAGTCCCTTCAGCGGCGGAGCAGAGTATGCCACCCTCATCTTCCAGCATCGCAAGATGCATCGCACGATAGCTGGTATCGCGATCGCATTCGTAATGCGCAATCACGCCGTCAACCCCGAGGGTTCCGGCCATGAGATCCGCAGTCAAAGTTGCGTCGCGTGTGGTGACAACGATTTCGCGCCGGGCCGGACGGTCGAGATAGCTCAGGCGCAATTGCACCACCGGAGCCTGCGCCATCACCATCAGCGCTGAATAGTGTTCGTCCGCGTCTATTTGCAGAGCGCCCAGCGACCCACCAAGCGCCGCCACCCGACGCCAGGGCCCGAAGAGCCAGAGTAGGTAGTCCAGCTCATGACTGAGATCACGCAGAACCCCGCCGCCCTGTTCGCGGAACGCAGAATAGGTCTGGCGGAAATCGCGGTCAGGACGCCATTCGGCGAGATGCTGGCCTGCCCGGACATCGACTGCTAGGACTTCAACACCAGCCAGCCGTGCGCGGAGTGCCGAGAGAACGGGATGGAAACGCAGATTATACGCGACTGCCAACCGAGCAAAAATACCGGAGGGTGATGTGTACTGCGTGTCCGACAGGGGTTTCTCGACCAAAAGCTTTCCCCGGTATCCCAGCCTTGCAAGTGCTTCTAGGATTTCGACGTGCCGCGCGGTTTCGACAGCAATCACAACGTAATCCGGGCTTAGCGTATCCAGTGCCTCAGACAGTTCGGAATAGATAGTCATGGCCTCGGTGGTCTGTTGCGTAACGACCGCGACCTTGCAACCCAGATCAGACAGGATGCGCGCATGCCGTTGGCCGATCGACCCGTATCCAACGACAAGAACACGGATCACGATGATGACACCGGATCGGAGCTGGTGGCATCAATTCCGGGGACATTTATAGGCCGATCAGGACTCGGCCATGAGTGAGCCCGCAATGAATCGCTTTGTCGAAACCCAGAGCATCTGCTGCGCGTGACGGACACAGCATTTTTCACCAGATCAATCCTTGCCAACCTATTCATTTTCAGCGCGCCAAACTTTCAAAATAACTCAGGTACATCTGCCTAATAGAACCAGTTTCTTGCTATGCTATGCCCATTTCTGTGTCATATCCAAGGCTTTTCGCTGTGTGAGCGGCAATGGGCTTTGTGGCCGTGACCGCCTACCTGTTGGTGAATAGGTGACTGCACAACTCAAGATTTACGCAACTCTGTTGTCTTAGCGCTCACCCACGCGCTTGTCGACCAAACCGCCCGTGATCCCGGCTCTGCGTCACCCCGCGATCAACCCCATCTGCTCCAGCTTGAGAATCACTTGATGTGCGCAGTTATCGACTTCGACATTTTCGGTCTCGACGCTGAGTTCGGGATTCACCGGCTCGTCGTAAGGGTCTGAGATGCCGGTGAATTCCTTGATCTTGCCTTCGCGTGCCAGCTTGTACAGGCCCTTGCGATCGCGGCGTTCGCATTCCTCCAGCGTGGTGGCGACATGGACCTCCACGAAGGCACCTAAGGCCTCCACGTCCTCGCGCACGGCGCGGCGCGTGGTGGCATAGGGCGCGATGGGGGCGCAGATGGCGATGCCGCCGTTCTTGGTGATCTCGCTTGCGACATAGCTGTCACTGTGCCATTAATTCATGGACGCTGATGTAGTGGCGGGACTTAGGACGAATTTTGTGCCCTTAATTACTGGATATCCACAGGTTATCGTCGTGCGGTTTGGAGTATGCTTTCCGCAACCCTGAGCAATTCACCGCCGTCCGCGGTTGCTCCGAGTTCTGTGATCGCTTGCCTTGCCGCTGCGAGATACTCGGGCTTAGGTGAAGAGGTGATGCATGTGGGGTGCTTCTTTGATCGGGTTTTGTGATTTTCTCCAATCCGAACACTGCGAAGTGGCAAATCACCGACAAGGCTGGCCAACCGATCCACCAGTTTCCGTTTATGTGGGAAGGTAGCACGAAGCCTGCGTTCAGCGCGGGGATCGTTCTTCATCACCAGCGCGACCGCGAGCAAAGGCCGGGTCATTCCTAAATTGATCGCAGCTAGAATGCTGTGGCGATCCAAACGGCTCTGAGAAAATTTCGCACCGTGACGAAGTTTCGGCGCGAGTACACCTGCGACTTGCAACGTCAGGTCCATCCGTCGGCCCGAATGGACGTTCCCTTGTCGGTAGGCAATCATGAGGTACCTCGCCCCTTCTTGAGCGCGGCGGCGGAGCCCGCTGGGCGGTTGCGCAAGCCCCTCGGAATCACCTCGCAAAGGTACCAACTCAGACCCGCAGACTTCGCATTGCAATGACCACGAGAAGCGCCAATGGCGCAACGATATCCCGGGCTGTTTGCTTGTGCATGTCCGGCATTTTTGAAAATCTGACCATGAAACACACTCAACCGCGAATTCCTTGCGCCGCTTGAGCAACATGCTGTCGAGATCATTGGACGGCAGACGTAATGTGGTGCAGAATCTGTCGACGTCCACGCTAGCCAGATCGGCCAGCATTTCCGGCGGGTGTTCTTGTGCAAGCCCCAGATACCGGCAGAGCTCCGGCACAGCGCAATAGTTAGCGTCAGCAAGTCGGGCGAGCCAACTCGACAGAAGTTCATCCTGAAATGGTGCAGGGCGCCTCGGCAATGGTTTGCAGTTCACTCGAAAGCCGGTTGCGGCCGGTTCCGCAGGGTCCAGCTGTGCTTGGCCCAGACTGGCTGCCAGGATTGGACGGCCTCATCCGTGATCCGTTCCTCGCCAGTTTCGACAGCGTCGACGGCGAGCGCCTTGATCATTGTGAACACGCGCGAGGTGACACCGCCGGTCACACCCAAAATGCTACGCAACGATTGGACACTGAGACCAGATCCACGTTCCAACTGCATGGCCGCGATCAGGGTCTGGACGAGGCGGGAGAACTCCACATCGTCATCCCAGAGCGGCAGGAAATGTTCATCCAATCTGCGGGCTAATTGTTCATCGCCACGAATGGCTTCGGCAGCTTCGTTGACACCAAACACAACGAGTGACGCGCACAAATCGTTAGACAGGAAGCGCAGCATGTTCAGGAAGCGCCTCTGCTCACGATAGCTCCCTGCCAGAAGATTGTGGACCTCGTCGATCATGATCATCTTCAGATCCATGCCACGCAGATGGCTGAGAGCCCGCACTTCCAGTTCTGAGATCGTATGTCGGCCCCACATTGGTGCGCCGATTGATGCAAGAATGTGCTGATAAAACCGCCGTTCATCCGGTGCAGGTGGCGCTTGCAAGAGAAGGATCGGCGGGCGCGTGATGCCGATCTCAGAAGCGTACTGCGTCGGATAGAGGCTCTCCATCCTTTTGGCGATCATGGTCTTTCCGATACCGGAACTGCCATAGACCATGAGGCCTGGCATTCGTGACTGCCGAGGCATCTCCATCAAGGATATCAATCTGTTGAGAACAATGGTTGCGCGGTCGAGGGCGATCCAGCGGTCGCTGCGAATGAGATCAAGTCTTTCGTCGTGGTCCATCAAAATCATCTATTGGGTAAGTTGGAAGGTTGGGGTTGCTTGTATCAATTGCGAACATCTCGCGCGAGGGATCACGCCTCGGCTTGTCGTTTGGCCGCCGCGCCTTGCGCTCTCCTTCCAAGCGCGCTGTAAGTGTCCGTTGTCGAGCTGAATGAGCGATACGGCGCTGTTCTTCGATGATTACGAACAGAATTGCCTCCGATACCCTTCCGCCATGACGCTCATGAAAGATTGCACTGGCGCGCCGCGACTCCCAAAGAGAAACTTTGGGACGCGAAAGGTCCTTGTAGCGTGCGACAATCGTGCGGCCATCATCCGTCACAACCCAAATCCGCGACATGTCTCGTGGGTCATACTTGACCGCAACCTTCCTGGCTCCACGACCGATCATCGGCGCGAAGGCGTCGCTCCAATAGCCGATAGAAAACAGGTTGATCCCGGTCCTGCCCAGCTGGCGGCGTTCTGAAGGAAGGAAACTGATCCGGAAGGCATCTGTGTCCACGACTTGTCGGCCAGCATCGTCGCCCCCAAGATGGGCCCAGGCGGCAAGTGGCGTTCGCCTCAATCCGTTGTGGCGTGTATTGTGATACCGACAAATCTCCAGCCGCAGCCAGTCCTCAAACTCTTCCAGGGTCATTGAGGCCTTGGCAGCGCTGTCATACTCGCCCTTATCTTTTGGCGAAGATTGCGTCGTTCCGGGCAGTACGTGAACAGCACCCATTGTCGTTCCGATTAGTCGCTCGATATGTCCGCCAAAATGCACGCGGCCCGGCGGCCGGTACTTGATCGAGATACCCCACTCCGCACAAGCCGATCGGAAGGCCTCACTGCGAAAATCCCGCCCGTTATCGACGTGGATGGCCTGTGGGATACCGGCGGTTGGCCAATAGAGCTCCTCTAGCGAACTTGGCGTCCGGATGGACTTCGGCCGCACACAATGATCCAGGCAAAGGCAAATGGACAGGACGGATGGCGCATCGAAAGTGACGTAGGCGCCCAGAACCACACGGGTTGCGACGTCGATCGCAAGCGTCAGCCATGGTCGTGCCAGAGGTTTGCGATCAACCTGATCAACAAGAATGATATCCGCCAAGGTGTGATCGATCTGAACGACCTGCAGCGGACGTTCCACATCCAAGGCCCCTGCCCTTGCCTCGAATACTTGCCTGGCCGCCTTCGCTCCTTTCCGCTTCCGCAACACCTCGCGCTGGTCCATCGCGTCAAGACGGGCCTTGATCGTTC
The DNA here is from genome assembly GCF_025639885.1 of Roseovarius pelagicus. Lineage (NCBI taxonomy): Bacteria > Pseudomonadati > Pseudomonadota > Alphaproteobacteria > Rhodobacterales > Roseobacteraceae > Roseovarius > Roseovarius pelagicus. The sequence goes on from NZ_CP106737.1 coordinate 175,453, forward strand.
GGCGGGTTGGACGGCGAAAACCTCGGGCTCCGCACTCGGTCTGGATCTCTCCCACAATCCGGAGAAAACTAGGCGGCTCAGGCACCAAATAATGCCAGCGTAAAACACGCTCAATGATGGCTTCAACCTCCCGACCTAAGCGCTGTGATCCACGCTTTGGACCACGGCGCTTGGGCAGCAAGGCGCTCGACCGTCCATCGTTTTGTTTCAACCGTCGATAAAATTCCCATACAGAGCTGCGGGAAACACCCATCTCTTCCGCCGCAGCCAACAACCGCGGACCCACATCGTTGCCAGCTCGATCCAACGTAACCGCCCCATTGTTACCGCGGTGATTTGTCTTTGATGCGGGCGACAAGTTCGGCGTCATCTACGAAGTCTTCAAGGAACTCATGCCAGAGTTCGGAGGTCATACGGGCGTCGCGGATCATGTCTTTCAGCTCCTCGATGCCGTCGTCGGTCAGCGCGGTGACGGTTTCGTCCGCACCGGCATAAACGTTGATGATGTTGCCGTAGGTGAGGTTGTCGTCGTTGGAGATGATGGCTTCGAGAAGCTCGACATCCTCGCCCAGCATTTTGGCAACGTAGTCGATGGCGCGGACATGGGTGATGGCTGCCATCAAGCGGCCTCTTGATGGGCAACGGCCAGCGGTTCCCAGTTCCATGGCAACAGTTCATCCAGCCGGTTGTTCTTGTGATCGTGGATGCGGTTCAGGATGTCGGCGAGATAGGCTTGCGGGTCGAGGCTATTGAGCTTGGCCGTTTCGATGACCGTCATGGCCCGCGCCAAGGTTTCCGCGCCGGTGTCGGCTCCTGCAAAAAAGCCAATTCTTGCGTCCTATCCCAATCGGACGCAGCGCGCGCTCGGCTGGATTGTTGTCGATGGCCACACGTCCGTCGGTCAGGAACAGGCTGAAGGCATCCTTGCGGCCCAACCCATACCTGAAGGCTTTGGCCAGATCGCTTTTGCCGGGAATGCGCAGAAGCTGCTGTTCGGACCAGGCAAAGAAGGTTTCGACTTGCGGGTGGCTCAACTTTTGTCGCGCGGCATGGCGGACGTCAGCGGGCTGGCCATTGATGTCACGCTCAATGTCGTAGAGCTTACCGATCCGGTCGAGCGCCTCGCGGGCGATCTCGGACTTGGTCGAGGTCCAAAAATCATGGAAGTCACGCCGTAGATGCGCCCAACATGCCGCTTCGCGCAAACGCGGCACACCATTGGCTTCAGGCTCGTATAATTTTGCATAGCCCTTATAACCGTCCGCTTGCAGAATGCCGCGCGCGTTGACCAGATGGCTCAGGACATGCTCTTCTTTCCAGTCTGGTGCGAACCGATAGACAGCCCCCGGTGGAGACGACCCCGCCCAAGGCCTTTGATCCCGCACATAGGCCCAGATCCGGCCTTGCCTGACCCCTTTGCCCAATCCTTTGTCACGCAAAGAACGATCCAGCACCCGGATTGGCGTGTCGTCAGCGTGCAGCAGATCGCTGCCCATGATGTCAGCCTCGATCCGTTCGATCAGCGGCGACAGGGTCTTCATGGCGCGGCCGCACCAGCCGACCAGCGTGCTTTCGGGGATGTCCGCGCCCATGCGCACGAAGATCTCGTGCTGACGATAAAGGGGAAGGTGATCGTCGAACTTCGAGACCAGTATGTGCGCCAACAGGTTTGGACCAGCCATGCTGCCCGGGATCGGGCGGCTTGGCGCAGGCTCCTGCACCATCTTTTCGCAGCGACGGCAAGATTTCTTGATGCGAGCGATCTGGATTACCTTCATCTGCGCCGCGATCATGTCGAGCAATTCGCTGACATCCTCTCCCACCACACGTAAATCACCGCCACAGTCAGGACAGCAGGTTCCAGGATCAAGCTCCCGCCGTTCCCGCAGGGTCGCATCAGATACACGTGGGCGGCGGCGTAAGGCGGGCGCAGTGGGCTCATCAGCCGCTGGTTCGTCCTGCCCTTCATCGATGGCCGCATCGTCGTCTTCGGCCACGGCAACCAACAGATCTTCGAGCGCCAGTTCCAACTGTTCAATCTCGCGTTCGACCTTCTCCGAAGATTTTCCGAAGGCCAGTTTCTGCAACTTGGCGATCCGCAAGCGAAGCGCCCGAACCAGTTGATCATGGACCCGCAGCGTCGCCGACATCTTGGCGTTCTCGATCTCAATCCGAGTGTTTTCAGCCTGCAATTCCGCGATCATCGCTCTCAATACAGCGGGGTCATCGGGGAGGTTTTCAGCAGGTTTTGACATGCGCTTGATTACCAAAAATTGGGCCTGGCCACCATAAAAATAACGTAAATATCGACGCAAAATCACCCCACACGCGCAGGCGGCACACCCCAATCCGGACGCCGCCAGTCGATCCCCTCCCAGAGCATTGCCAACTGTGCTGATGTCAGCCGCGCAGCCCCGTCTTGAGAGCTTGGCCACGGGAAACGACCACGTTCCAGCACCTTGTAATAGAGGCAAAAACCTTGGCCATCCCAATACAGCAACTTGATCCGATCACCTCGACGCCCACGAAACGCAAACACGGCACCACTGGCAGGCTTTTGCCGCAGCACATCCTGCGTCAGTGTGGAAAGGCCCGCGATGCCCTTCCTCATATCCGTAACGCCACAAGCCAGATAAACCCGAACTCCAGTTCCCGGACCAATCACGCCGCGTCTACCGCTCGGATCAATCGTGTCAGCGCGACCGGATTCATCGTACTGTCAAAATGCAAACAACGACCATCTCGCAGACGCAATTCAACTGCAGTCGGCGGAGGCACGTCCGGGACAGGCAACTGCGGCGCAGGAACCGCAACCTGAACCGGGATATCCATTGGATAAAAAAGAGCGCCACCGTCAGGCGACCAAAGCCCTTTCTTCTTCAGGTCATGCCGCCACGCATAAATCTGTTGCCGCCTAATCTCATGGCGCTGCGCCACCTGGGTCACGCTCGCCCCATCGACTCCAACCGACATGACAATTTCCAGCTTGTCATCGTCATGCCAGAAACGCCGCCGTTCAGCCCCAAGAATTTCGCCCCGCATAACACACCCCGTTTAAGAGACGTCATTAGTGACGTCATTAAACACGTCTCTTAGATCAAAGCCCTAAGCTCAGGCAGGCGGTGCCAATGGCACGGTTACCGAAGAATAGGGATCTGATTGTGAAGTCCTCAGAGTATTCGCCAACCGCTTGTTTGGCGAATACTTTTTCATCACCTGTCCAGATCCGGTGTTTGGCCCCACAGTTTGATGGTGCGATCGTATTTTCCCGCCGGGATGGAACTGATCGGAGCCCCTCAGAACCCGCGTCACAAATTTGACCCCGCCACTTGCGGATCATTGAAACACAATCAGAACGCCCCATTTGAGCGCAAACTTAGCCTGAGTCGTCTTTGGTTGGAACGGCGCGGTAGATCGGACCGCGTGCGCGCACCGGGTCGAGCAAGGACCAGTCACCCTGTAGGGCCGTGAAGCCTTTGGGGTAGGGCGGGCGTGGCTCCATTCCGATGGCCTCCAGTACGCGCGCATCCCGGTAATAGCATTGCGCGATAACCAATGATAGCACTTCCGCCAGGGCCGGGTGTTCGGCGCGGAACGTTGCCAGCAGCGATCCAGGCTGGGTCTCCTGAAGCGATGCACTTTCCCCCGCCGCCCCAAGCAAATCCAGAGCGCGCGCCAGCTCCGCCTTGTCACGTCCGGCAGACGCAAGGATGTCATCGAAAATCGCGGGATCATCCGCGCCGGGCAGTCCGCGTGCGCTGCACGGCGGAATGATGACACCCGCGACAAGGCGTAGCGTTGCGCGCTGCTTTGCGTCAAAGAAGGACGTGTTGGCGTTTTCTGTCATGGGTCAATCAAACAGCTCATAGATGCGGGTCTTGATCTGGTCAGCGACATAAAGCGCAATCGTCTGGATTGTCGAGGTCGGGTTAACTCCGCCCGAGGTCACGAAAACACTGCCATCGACAATGAACAGGTTGCGCACATCATGACTGCGCCCCCATTCGTTGACGACAGAATTTTTTGGGTCCGTGCCCATTCGCGCGGTGCCCAAGAGGTGCCAGCCCGCATCCGTAAGAAGCTTTTTGGTCGTGATGTCGCGGGCACCGGCGGCCTGCAGGATCTCGACACCGCGCGCCACTGAATGATCCAGCATCCGCTTTGAATTCTCACTCAGGCGATACGTGATCCTGGGCGCGGGAATGCCATCGCTATCTTTCAGGTCAGGGTCGATGCTGACGCGGTTGATCTCTTCCGGCAGGTCTTCGCAAATCGCCAGCATCCCCAGCGAATGATCGAACAGCCGACCGAAGGAATCGTGATGCGCCGGCCCCCAGGGGATCAGCCCGCTGGCCATGCCGTTCACCGCCGTCGCCACCGGCCCATACCCGCGCGAGAACTGGTAGGTGTACCCCCGCACGAAGTCATGCGAAGGGTCGGTTTCATAGAACTGCTTGCTCCAGATGCCTATTCGCGGCCCCTTGTAGCCCTCCAACTTGCGGTCCACATGCCCGCGCACCTGGCTGTAGGGATGGAACATCAGGTTCCGGCCCACAAGCCCGCTGGAGTTGCATAGCCCGTCAGGAAAATGCTCGGAGGCCGAGTTCAGCAGCAATCGTGGTGTGCCGATGCCATTGCAGGCAACAATGACGAGTTCAGCGGGCTGAAAGCGTTCCACCTTGTCGGCGTCTATGTAATAGGCGCCGGTCGCCATGCCGTTGCCATCGGTCTCGATCCGCCGCACGCGGCAGTGGTCGCGCAACTCGACCCGCGCGCGCAGCGCTTCGGCCCAATAGGTGGCATCGGTCGTCGCCTTGGCACCCTGCGCGCACCCCGACCCGCAATGCCCGAGGTTGATGCAGGGCGCGCGGCCCTCGTAGGTCTGCGTGTTGATCGCGGCATCCGAAGGCCACCAATGCCACCCCAAGCGGTTCATCGCCGCGCCCAGCACCTCGCCGCTTTCACCGAGCGGAAGCGGGGGCATCACGGCGGTTTTCGGCGGATAGGCCGGATCACCCTGAAGCCCAGCCACGCCCATCATCCGATCGTTGAGCGCGAAGAATGGCTCAAGCGTCTTGTAGTCGATGGGCCAGTCATCGGCCACGTCATCCAGTGTCCGAACGCGAAAATCCGAAGGGTGAAGCCGCGGAAAATGCCCGGCGTAGAGGATCGTTCCACCCCCGATACCGTTGAAATTCGCAACCTTGATGGGCGAGTCATCGTCGTTGATCGGGTAGTCCGCAGGCAGCCCCCTCCGGTTGGGGCTGATCGAGAAATCGGCGAACTGACGCGCCTCCCAATCGCTCCCGCTGCTCGGGAACGCCTCGTTCTTCATCCAGCCACCCTGTTCGAGGCAGACGATCCGCATCCTGGTCTCGGCCAGGCTCCAGGCAATCGCCGCACCCGAGGCACCGCCACCGATGATCAGTACATCCACAGGCGTGTTGATATCGACCATTCGCTGTGACCTTTACGACAAATTGGTGCTGCGATCAGCTGCGCAGCCTCGCCACCGGCACGCGGTTGTACATGTTCATCTCGACGGATGGATGGTCCAGAAGTGCCTCTTCGATGGGCTCGGTTCCCCAGCCGGGACGGTCCGGCATGACCAGATGACCGTCCTTGAACTCAGGCTCGTGGGTGAAAATGTCCTTGTCCCAGGAAATCCGGTCAATATCGGTTTCCATGATCCGCAGGTTGGGCACGGCGGCGCAGAAATGCGCATTCATCATCGTGCACAGATGCCCATAGAAGTTGTGGCAGGCCACGTTGACATCATAGGCCTCGGCCGCGGCAGCAATCTTCATTGATTGCCAGACGCCGTTCCAGGGGGTGTCCAAGATAGCCACATCCACCGCGCCGGCGCGGAAAAAGGGCAGGAACTGCTGCAACCCGATCAGCGTCTCAAGCCCGGCGATCGGGTGGGCGCTCTTGTCGCGGATCATCGCCATTGCTTCTGGATCAAGCGTATCAAGCTCGACCCAGAAGATATCCAGGTCCGCTATTTCGCGAAGGATCTCGATATAGCCTTCGGTGCGAGCATTGAAGTTCAGGTCGAGCAGGATATCAATGTCCGGTCCGGCGGCCTCGCGCATGGTTTCAAGGTGGCGACGCAGGTTTTGCCGGGTATGACGTTCGACGTTGCGGCCCGGTTCGAATACGCTGCCAAAGCCGGGGGCCCAATTCGTGATCCTGTCGTTGTCGTCATATTCGAAAATGTTCGTCTTCAGCCCGGTGAAGCCACGCTCACCCACTTCGCGGGCAATCTGGCGCACGCCTTCAATGTCGGTGATCGGGGGGCTGAAATGTTCGGTGCGGGTCCGGTAGGACACGCAATGCGACCAGTAAACCCGGATCTCATCGCGGATCTTGCCGCCCAGAAGCGTGTAGCAGGGCACGTCGAGCGTCTTGGCTTTGAGATCGAGCAAGGCGTTCTCGAGCGCGCCAAGCGCCTGACCCACAACACCGCCTTGGCCGGGGCGCGTCACGTTGCGCAGATCCTCGCGGATATGTTCATGATTCATCGCGCTTTGCCCCACCAGACGATGTCCGATCTGCTTGATCACCGCCTCGACGCCGGGCGACCCAAAATTCTGGTCGAATTCGGCCCAGCCACTCAACCCATCCTGCGAGGTGATCTTGAGGAAATAATAGTTCCGCCACGAATTGCTGCACGAAAACGTCTTCACGTCGCTGATGATCGCCTTGCCAGACATTCTTTCCGCTCCTTCAAACTGTCCGTCGGGACGCGCAACAGCAGTTGCAACATCCCTCATCAATGGGTGTTAGTATAAAATAAACCTACTTGAAAGTAGTTTTATGTGGACAGCACTCAATTCCCATATCTTGCGCATGTCTGCAGTCTGACAGGCATTGCCAAGTTGTTCAGCCGATGCTGAGATTTTTCGACGTTTGGCAAGTCATGGTTTCATTTCGGCGGCATAGTCTGCCCACAGGCTGAATGCATCTGCCCAGGCGTGGCGATAGGATGTGGCGGTGAGGCGATACCGGCGGGGTTTGAAGATCGTGTTGATCTGGTCATGTGCGGCAAGGAAACGCTGTGCCTGTCTGGGCGACTTGAACCGGCCCATGATTTTCTCTCGTCGCCGCGTCGGCCTATGACTTCCTTCGATCCGGTTGTTAAGGCCCTTGTGGGCTCGGTGATCGGCGCCTTGAGCTTGCTGAGCGATCGGCCTGATGTAGCTGCGCAGCTTGTCGGCGATGACGACTCTTGGCTGGCCGAATTGAGCGATCAGCCTTGTCAGAAATCGCTTGGCGGCTTTGGCATTGCGGCGTGTTTGCACAAGAATGTCGAGAGTATCACCGTTGCCATCGACGGCCCGCCAGAGCCAGTGCTTCACGCCGTTGATCGGGAGCACGACCTCGTCTAGGTGCCATTTGTCGTTAGGGCGCGGCCGGTCCCGGCGGATGCAGGCGGCGAAATGCGCACCAAACCGGTTGACCCAAAGGCGAATGGCTTCGCGGCTGACGATGACGCCGCGCTCCGCCAACAGGTCCTCGACATCCGCGGTGCTGAGCGCAAAGCGATGGTAGGCCCAGACCGCATGGGCGACGATCTCGCGCGGAAAACGAAAGCCCTTCAGGCGCAGCATTGACGGCGGTATTTTCATGCCTCAACTGTTACCCAAGTCAAAAACGGCAAACAACTTGGCAATGCCGCCGAGGGCTATCGCGCGTCAGTGCACGATTTTCGCACCTTTTGGGTCGATATTGGCCGCAGCCGCATCGCCCAGATTATCAATGCCGCGCTCTTCTAGCAGCGTCGTCAGCCAGTTCGGGTCCATCTCGGGGACCGAGCTCAGCAGCAGGTCGGTATAGGGGTGGTGTGGCGGTTTGAACATGTCGTCTTTCGGCCCTTGCTCTACCACTTTACCATGCTGCATCACGATCACTTCGTCGGCGATGGAACGTACTGTCGCCAGATCGTGAGTGATGAACATATACGCTAGGTTCAGCTCGTTCTGGAGCCGGTCGAGCAGCCGCAGGATACCTTCGGCCACCAGTTGGTCCAGCGCCGATGTGACCTCATCACAGACGATGAATGTCGGCTCGGCAGCCAAGGCCCGTGCGATCCCGATCCGTTGTTTTTGCCCACCCGACAGTTCCGGCGGATAGCGGTTGTAGTACTTTGAGGGATCAAGCTCGATCAGGTCCAGCAACTCATCAACCCGTGCCTTCAGCGCAGCGCCCTTCAGCCCGGAATAGAATTGTGCCGGGCGACCGATGATCTCGCTGATTCGCACCTTTGGGTTCAGCGCGGTATCGGCCATCTGATAAATCATCTGGCATTGGCGCAGTTGCTCTTTGTTGCGTTGCCGATAATCAGGCGGGAACGGCGTGCCCTTGAACAGCACTTCGCCCTTTTGCGGTGGCAACAGGCCCGTAATCACCCGTGCCGTGGTCGATTTACCCGAACCGGATTCACCCACCACCGCAACCGTCATTCCCTCGTAGATGTCAAAGCTGACGTCATCGAGGATCTTGGGCCCAGAGGCGTAGGCCGCATCAACGTTCTTGACCGAAATCAGCGGCGTCGCATCCTTTGGCCGGAACCGTTGCGGGCTCTCAAAACTGCGCACTGCCCAGAGCGACTTGGTATAGTCCTCCTTGGGGTTGCTCAGCATCTCCTCGGTCGGTGCTTCCTCGACTTCGTTACCCTTCAGCAGCACCTTGATCGTGTCGGCCATCTGCGCCACCACGGCCAAGTCATGCGTGATGTAGAGCGCGGCAGTGTTGAACTGCTCCACAATATCCCGGATCGCGGCCAGAACCTCGATCTGGGTGGTCACATCCAGCGCAGTGGTCGGCTCATCAAAAATGATGAGGTCCGGCCGACACGACATGGCCATCGCGGTCATTGCCCGCTGTAGCTGCCCACCCGACACTTGGTGCGGATAGCGGAACCCGATCTCTTGGGGGTTCGGCAAACGCAGCCGCTCGTAGAGGTCCATCGCGTCCTCTTGCGCTTCCATCCGCTTCTTCAGGCGGTACTGAAGCGGCGCTTCGGTGTGCTGATCAATAATCTTGTGCGCCGGGTTGAACGAGGCTGCCGCTGATTGCGCCACATAGGCAATACGGTGGCCCCGCAGGGCGCGCCGTTCGCTTTCTGTGGCGGTGGTCAGTTCCATCCCGTCGAACTCGATCGAGCTGTCCTCGGTGATGCGCGTACCATCGCGGGCATAGCCCATGGCGGCCGCACCGATGGTCGATTTACCTGCACCGGATTCCCCGATTAGGCCCATCACCTCGCCGCGATGGAGGGTCAGATCGACACCTTTGATGATGTCGACCCATGTTTCATCCGAATAACCCTGAATTTTCAGGTTCCGGATTTTCAGAAGAACGTCTCTTTCACTAGCCATTCTGAATTACTCCTTCAGACCGGAAGAACGGTGAAGCATCCAGTCCACCACGAAGTTGACCGCGACAGTGAGCAGCGCAATGGCCGCCGCCGGGATCAGCGGGGTAATCTCGCCAAACGAGATCAGGGTCGCGTTCTCTCGCACCATCGAGCCCCAGTCCGCTGTGGGTGGCTGGATACCAAGCCCAAGGAACGACAGGCCAGCCACCAGCAGGAAGACGAAGCAGAATTCCAGACCGAACTCGGCAATCAGAGGCGCGGTCGAGTTGGGCAGGATCTCGCGTCGGATCAGGTATCCGGTGCCTTCGCCGCGCAGCTTGGCGGCCTCGATATAGTCCATCACCACGACGTTACCCGCCACCGCCCTCGTCAGACGGAAGACGCGCGGCGCATAGATAATTGACACGGCGATGATGATCACAGGCATCGACGGGCCAAAGATCGACAGCATCAGCAGCGCAAAGATCAGCGACGGGATCGACATGATCACATCCGCGAAACGCCCCATGAACTGGTCGAACCAGCCCCCTTTGGTCGCAGCCAGCAATCCAGCGCCCGCGCCCATGATAAACGCCGCACAGGTCGCCGTCAGCGCAAGGCCGACCGAGTTGCGTGTGCCATAGACAAGGCGGCTGAACATATCGCGGCCCAGTTGGTCCGCCCCCAGCAGCATGTTCTCATCCGCCGGCGCAAAGGCCGAACTGATCACCTCTGCTTCGCCGTAGGGGGCGATGACAGGGGCAAAGATGCCCGCAATCGCGTAGGTGAAGATGACAAACATCCCGAAGGCCGCCGTGAGCGGCGCGGTGCGCAGCTCCTTGGCTGTCTCGGTGCCCGCCAGCATGATCAGGAATTCGCGGAAGGCGTAGGAAACCATCGCCGCCAGCGCCAGTATGCCCGCACAGGTCGCGATCGCCCGTAAAGCACCCGGTCCCCCGATAATGCCCACAACAAAGGACACGAGGGTCAGCGAGAACACCAGCAAGAAGACTGACCGTTTGTTGAAATACGCCGCAAGGCAAGACGCCGCCAGCAGCATGGAATAGTAGCCGATTACAAAAAAGCTCATGTATCTGCTCCCTTACTTCGGATGCCGCAAACGCGGGTTTGTCAGGATTGCGCCAACATCGGCTGCCAGATTGAGCAGGATGAAGGTCGCGGCGAAAATCAGACAGCAGGCCTGTACAACCGGGAAGTCGCGTTTGCTGACCGCATCAACCAGCGCCTGACCGACACCGGGGTAGACAAACACCACCTCGACAAGGACGACACCTGTGATCAGGTAGGCAAGGTTCAGTGCAACCACGTTGATGATCGGAGCCCACGCATTGGGCAGCGCGTGCTTGACGATCACTTTCCACGGCGGGGCACCTTTCAGCCGCGCCATCTCGATATAGGGCGAGGCAAGCAGGTTGATGATCGCGGCTCGTGTCATCCGCATCATATGCGCCACAACAACCAGAACCAATGTCAGCGCAGGAAGAAAGGTGCGCTCGAGCGATTGCCATAATGACATTCCCTCGTTCAGGTTCGAGATTGCCGGAAACATTCCCCATTCTACCGAAAAGTAGAGGATCAGGATGTAACCCAAGAAAAATTCGGGGCTGGAGATCGAGGTCAGCGTCAGCACGTTGGCCACGCGATCGAAGATCGTGTTGCGCAGCAGGGCAACAAGGACACCCAGAGTGATAGCCATCGGCACCGCAATGACCGCGGCATAGGCCGCAAGGAAAAGCGTGTTCATGAACCGCTCACCGACTACACTTATCACCGGTTCCTGTGTTACGATGGAACTGCCGAAATCGAACATGACGGCGCCAGACAGCCACTCCAGATAGCGCAAGATAGCAGGCTTGTTCAGTCCCATCTGTTCGCGCATCGCGGCCAGGTTTTCTTCGGTCGCCCCTTGGCCCAGAACCGCCTCGGCGATATCGCCGGGCAGAAGTTCGACCATGAAGAAAATGATGACGGATACGACCAGTAGCATCGCCAGACCCAGGCCTAGGCGTTTAAAAACAAGTTGCGCTAAGTAACTCAATCTATCGCTCCCAAGGAAAAACTATATGTATCGTCGCTCGGTTTTTAAGTGAGTTGGCGACGGGAGGTCCGTGATGCAGAAAGCTGAATTTTGCATGGCACGGACAGCATGTGCCACTGATCTGAAAGCCTCGGGCGCGTCATTCGCCGATGGCCGAACAATCTCCGCTCATCTGTTTCGCTCGTGACCAGGTTTGATCACGCCAGTCTGTTCAGCTGTTACATTGGTGACGTTCGAAAAACACGGGGTAACCTGCATTTTGTCACGTGCAAAAACGAGGCCCGCCGTTGGCGCGAAACCGAACCAATGACGTCCTCGTTTTTTTTACTCGCCAATCAGCTCTTGAACCACCAGCGCTGATAAGCGCGCGCTCCGTCGAGCTCCCAAGAGTTACTCACTATGTCATGGTGAGCGACGCTGTCTCTCATGGCATAAACATAGTTTGTGAACATCGGAATGACCGTGCTGCCTTCATCCCGTGAGATGATAGCCATTTCCCGATACATCTCGGAACGCGTGGCATCATTCAATTCACCCTTGGCTTGCCGCAGCAGCGAATCGAACCGCTCGTGGCTCCAGAAGGTTTCTGTCCAGCTTGAGCCTGATTCATAGATGAGAGAGAAAATGGAGTCCGGCGTTGGCCGCGCACCCCATTTCGCGAACACGAAAGGTTTCTTTTGCCAGACATCGGACCAGTATCCATCGTTTGGCTCACGCACGACCTTGATGTTGATTCCAGCCGGTCGGGCTTGTTCTGCATAAAGCGTGGCAAAGTCGACAGCGCCTGACATCAGGGAATCCGATGCGGAAAGGTTGGTGTCAAAACTGTCTAGCCCGACTTCTTTCAGGTGCCATTTTGCCTTGTCCGGATCATAGGGACGTTGCGGAATATCGGTTGGATAATAGGGCATATTGGGAGAGATGTGAAAATCATTTCCCAATGTCGCCGTGCCAAAGAGGATCTTTTCGATCATCTCTTCTCGGTCAATCGCATGTTTCATTGCCATGCGGATATGATTGTTTTCGAAGGGGGCAGACGATGCAATCATCGGCAACGTGACTGTCGAACCCGATGGCAGGTTGATGATTTCGATTCCGGGGCGCCGGCTGAGCAGCCTCAACGTCTTTACATCGACTGAACTCACGGCATCGACATCGTTGGATAGCAGCGCTGTTTGACGTGCATTCGGGTCATTGATTGCTATCAGCTCAACCGCGTCAAACCAGCCGCCTTCGCCGTGCCAGCCTTCATGACGCGTAAGACTTGCTCCGATGCCAGGTTCCCAGCTATCAATCTTGTACGGGCCAGAGCCTATGCCGCTCTGCCAATCTGCATTTCCATCAGCGTCAGCAGGCACAATCGCAATGTGATATTCGTTAATGATATAAGGCAGGTCCGCCAAACCCTCATTCAGCTCAACAATAAGGGTATGATCTCCATCGGCTCTCACGTCCTTCACGCTGGCCAGTAGTGGCTTGGCGACTGAGCTGGATCCTTCACGCATATGATGGCGCAACGATGCGATCGCATCACGAGATGTCACGGGGCGTCCGTCGTGGAAGGTCGCGTTCTTGGACAATTCGAAGGTCCAGACAGTTGCATCCGGCGACGCGCTCCAGCTCTCAGCAAGGTCCGGGCCAAGCGTACCATCCGGGTTGATAGCCGTGATGTAACTACGAGACGCGTGGCTTAGCTGAACCGTGAAATAGGAATTGTACAGACCTGGATCCAGTATGTCAGATGTGTTGGCATCATGGACGCCGACGCGGAATGTGCCACCCCGGCTAGGGGTCGAGGCGGCAACCTGTGAAGTCCAGAGTGTAGATGCCGCTGTCGCGGTGAGGCCCGTTGCACAGGCATGGCCCATGAAGCTGCGCCTTGATATCTTTCTTGCCCGCCCCGCAGATATGATGCGGTCACGCACCGTGTTGTCATTAAGCGTCGTCATATCGAATCCTCCCAGTACATTGACGATAGTTTGTAATTTTCTGATGGCCTTTCGGGCCCGTGGCGCCTGGCTTTAGGGGTTTGCAACCTCCGCTCAGTTGGCAACTTTCCTCCCGAAAGCACAGCCAGCGTGCAGAATTCCCACTTGCGGAGCAGCGGCTTGCAGGCTCCACTACGCGATCCGATGTCGTTGACTGGTCGCATGTTGCGGTGCGGAAATCGTAGCGGCGGCTCTCTTGTGAGCGACAGTATGAAAACCCGAAAAAGCCGAAAGAGCGCCTCAACTGCTCCTGTTTTTGGAATACGTATCTTTGTAAACGATCAATCCATCCTCAAATGTGAAGATGTCCACGCTTTGGTATTCCTGCACCGTGCCGTCCTTGAGACGCGCGGTTCTCAGATACTCACAATAGGCTTTGTTTCCCGCAATGCGTGCATCGAGGGTTTTCCAATGAACGTTTTCGACACTTTCAAAAAGCGTGCCGAACACTTTTTCCAAGGCGGCATATCCTTCAAAGCGGATGCCGTGGGCATCGGGCCCTGCGCCGTGGTCAAAAACGGCATCCTGGGCAAAATAGGGCATAACCGCATTAATATCATTGCTGTTAAATGCATCCCCAATGGCATCCAGAAGTTCATGCGTGACGGTCGTTGGTGTTTCGGTGAGTGTTTCAGTCATAATCGTTCTCTTAGATAGGCGGCCATAAGGTTATCTGTAAGGTCAAGCCGGTTACCCTTCGAGCCGCATGCCCTGCCTGCAGGTCAAAGCTCGTAGCAATCTTATTATCACACTAACAGACAAAAATACAAGTTTATTAAATAGATTGAAAAACAAAGAGTTATCAGAATATTTTGCAGCATACGCCCAAATATGCGGTCAGATTCTGACTTAATCCTTGAATATTCGTCTGATTGTCTGCTAATCAGGTGGCTACTTGATGACCACAGAGGGACGGGTAGATGGGTGCGAAGTTTGATGTAGTTATTGTTGGCGGTGGGCATAACGGCCTTGTTTGTGGCGGTTACCTTGCTCGGTCAGGGCAACGGGTGCTTGTGCTTGAGCGTCGCTCTGTGGTCGGAGGTCTGAGTGCGGACCGCGAATTCTTCAAGGGGTTCAGGGGGTCGATCCCCAACTCACCGGGGTCCCTCGAGCCGAAAGTCGTGCTGGACCTGGAATTGAAAAAGTTTGGCCTTGAGTTTACTCGGCCTGATCCATCCCTGGTCGTTCCTTTTCCGGATGGTCGCGCCATGGTTGCCTGGCGTGATCGCCAAAAAACGGCCGATGAAATTGCGAAGTTCTCGAAAAAAGATGTCACTGCATATGCCGAGTTTTTTGAGTATCTGAACGATTTCGGTCGTCGCATCGGCATATCCCTGTTCGACAACCCGCCGAGGCTGCGCGATGTGATGGCGCGCTTGAAAACAGACGAAGACGAAGACGCATTTGCCAAGGTATTTCTTGGCAGTCTGAAAGATCTTCTTGATAGTCGGCTGGAATCTGAAGAGCTGAAAGCGGTAATCGCTGCAATCAGTGTCACATCGAATATGGTAGGCCCCAGGACGCCGGGTAGCCCTTATCTGTTGATGATGCGTCCCTTCTCCCTTGCTTCCGGGGGCACAAGCGATGATCACGATCCCCGCAAACAGTACCTGAGAGGATCAACAGGATTGCCGATTGGTGGAATGGGTAGCGTTACCAAGGCAATGCGCGCATCCCTCGAGGCTTATGGGGGCGTCGTGCGCACCGATTGTGAGGTGTCACGGATTGTCGGAAACGCGAACGCGATTCAGGGCGTGGAACTGGAAACAGGTGAATTCATAGAGGCGCGAGTTGTCGTTTCCAATCTTCACCCCAAAACGACAATGGTCGATTTGCTGGATTGCAATGGCCTCGAAAGGGAGTTCATCGATCCGTTTGACCAACTCCCCAAAAGAGGGTCGGCGTTCAAAATAGCTCTGGCTTTGGAGGGCTTGCCGGTGATGTCGGCTGCGCCTGCTGGAATGGAGCGCCTCTATGCCGGGTGTCAGTTCAGGCTGTCGCCATCTTTGGATTACATGGAGCGCGCCTATGACGATGCAAAATACGGGCGTGCATCAAAGGATCCGATTATTCTGGGACTCATCCCGTCAGTTTCAGACCCGGAAATGGCACCTTCCGGAAAGCATATTTTGAGTGCAAATGTATGGCACGCGCCGATCGACCTGGCCGAAGGGGATTGGGAGACAGAGCGTGATCGATTTGGCAACCGTTGCATTGATGTGATGTCCGAGTACATGCCGAACCTGAAGGATCTGATTATCGACAAGAAGTTCCTCAGCCCGAAAGATCTTGAACAGGAATATGGTTTGAGAGATGCCAACGTCATGCACCTGGACATGATGCCGGCTCAAATGTTCAGCCTTCGGCCGGTTCCCGGATGGGCATCCTATCAAATGCCGGTCCCCGGATTGTATCTTTGCGGCTCTGGTACATGGCCGGGTGGAACCGTAAGCGGCGTGCCTGGACACAATGCCAGCCAAAAGATCATCAGTGACCTCAAGGCGTTGCGGGTTGCATAGCGAAATTTCGTTGCAGCTTTTCAGGAGGGCGTCAAAGAGGAATGCGTAGCAGATCTGCAAATCAGTCCTGTTTCTGAAACGCAGATATGGCAACCGAGGCGGCATGTTGCACGTGCCGTCTGCTTGCGGCAACCGCGAGGTCGACATCCCTGGACTGTATAGCGTTCGCTATGTCCCTGAATGTTTGTATGTACTTGTTTTTTTGTGCGTCCGTTTGGCGGTAAGTGGTTGTCATCCGAACAAATCTGATCTTTGCGTGAAGAATATTTGAATAATAGGAAACTAACTTATTTTCGGCACCGTCGAAAAGCACACTGAAAAACTCATCTGTAATCTTAAGAATGGTCTCAATCTCTTGGTGCCTCATCGCCTCATCATACCGATCAACGATTTGAGGCAGCTGTGCAACAACATCATCGCTGGCGCGTTCGGTGAAAAGCCTGACTGCAAGTCCTTCGACAGCCTCGCGCATTTCGTAGATTTCCTGCAAATCTTCGGCGGTAATGCTGACGACAAACGGGCCTTTATGTGGCGTGTATTCGATCAGGTGTTCAGCCTCCAATTGCCGAAGAGCTTCGCGGATGGAGCTACGGCCAACGCCGGTCGTCTCGCACAATACACGCTCAACCAGCCTCTCTCCCGGGCGAAAGGATCCTTCAAGAATTGCGGCTCTCAGAACATTGACCGTTTTCGAGTGGATGGTGTCTTGCGAACGATCAACTCTGAGTTTCGAAAGGCTCTTTATATCGCTTTTCACGTTGTTTTTCCTTGCTTTTCTATGTGTTGTGTCCGCTGCGTTTGCCTTCGGTCGCCGGGAAGACAGGTTTCAACCAATCGCCTGAAAAAAACACATTGGGCACCCGAAATCAACTTTGAACACCGTATCGTGGAATGAAGGAGCACCAGATGGGTAACGATGCTATCCTGGAAAGATTGAATGCAGATTGGCCAGCTTCGGTGGCGACGCTGCGGGGTGTCGCGGTCGCTTTTAGCGAAAGTGACGAAACGCTGGATATGGAGTTCGAAGCAGTGGAGATGTTCTGCCATTCCGGTGATGTCGTGCAGGGCGGGTATATTACGGGCATGCTGGATGCCGTGATGGCCTATTCCGTGATTGGCGTTCCTGACGTTTGCAAGATGGTCGCAACGCTTGAAATCAAGGTTAACTTCATGTCGGCAGGACGGCCCGGCCCGATGCTGGCGAAGGGCAAAGTCATTCACAGGGGAAGGTCCATCGCGTTTCTGGCGGGGGAGCTTTATCAAAAAAATCATCTCATCGCGACGGCAACCTCGACTGTAAAATTGTTGAAGTGACTGCTCCATTTTACCATCAACTTCGGGGTAGGGCGGCTTAAAATTTTCGCTGGATCAAACGTTCGGTAAGCGAAGGTGATCCGGAATGTTTTGATAGTCACTCTCTGGGGCCACCTCGTATGTGTTTAGGATCATAGACAACATAGCGAAATAACCGACGATAGTGACAAGCTCGACCAGCCCATCTTGGCCGAATGCCTGGGTCGCGCGTTCATAGAGGTCATCGTTGATGAATTGGGTTTCGAGCAGCTCCTTGCACAGATCGCGGGTCAGTGCATTTTCCGATGGCTGGGCGAGCAGGGGGCTGTCGTTTGCGATGCGCTCGATCACCGTTTCATCGAGCCCTTCGGCTTGGCCGATAAGAACATGAGCGTTCCATTCTGCCAGACAATCCCAGTGACGCGATGTCACAAGAATGGCGATCTCGCGGATATGGGAGGGCAGCTTGCCGTCGAAGCGAAGTGATGCTCCGAGCGCCTGAACACGGTCGGCAATTTCTGGAGTCGACAGAAGGGCCGGAAAAGGCCCCCCAACACGCCCTCTTGGGCCGCTGGAAATCTGGTCGTAGACCCGCTTTTGCGCTGTTGAAAGAGACTTGTATTCCAAGGGTTTATTTCTCATGCGGCCTGCCTCCCGGCGTTGCGTTCAGGGGTTGTATTATTTTCAGTGACAACAAGGAAAATATATATTGCCATATTGTCTGGTTGTCTGGTAGACAATTTTTAAAATGAGTTAAAGGAGGCAATGATGAGTTCGAAGCCTGTGATTATCACATGCGCGGTGACGGGGAGCATTCACACTCCGACGATGTCGCCTCATTTGCCCATTACGCCTGGTGAAATCGTCGACGCAGCGGTAGGTGCCGCGGAAGCGGGCGCGTCCATCATCCATTTGCACGCCAGAGATCCTGAGAATGGCAAGCCAACGGCGGACACGGATACGTGGCTGCAATTTTTGCCCGACATCAAGCAGCAAACAGATGCTGTGATCAATGTGAGTACCGGTGGCAGTCCGGGGATGACTGTCGAAGAACGCCTTGCCGCGGCATTGCAGCTTAAGCCTGAGATGGCTTCGCTAAATATGGGCTCGATGAACTTTGGCCTTTATCCATTGTTGGAGAAATACCAGGATTGGAAGCACGAGTGGGAGCCTGAATTTCTGGGTATGACCCGGGACTATATCTTTCGAAACACTTTTGCGGACATCGAGATCATTCTCAAGAAGCTCGGCGATGGCTGCGGAACTCGGTTCGAATTCGAGTGTTACGATGTTGGGCATTTGTACAATCTGGCCCATTTTGCCGACCGGGGCCTGATAAAGCCGCCGTTCCTTATCCAGACTGTATTTGGTCTGCTTGGCGGAATCGGTGCGGATGGTGACAATCTGTTCCACATGCGGAAAATAGCACTGAAACTCTTTGGCGAGGATCACGAGTGGTCCGTATTGGCTGCGGGGCGCAATCAAATGCCATTTGCAACGATTGCCGGCAATCTGGGTGGCAACGTCCGGGTTGGCCTTGAGGACAGCTTGTTCATTTCGAGGGGCGTGTTGGCAGAGACAAACGCTCAGCAGGTCGCGAAAATTCGGCGCATCCTGGAGGATCTGTCTCTGAAGATCGCAACGCCCGCAGAGGCTCGGACAAGGCTGGCGCTCAAAGGCGCATCGCAAGTTGCCTTCTAAAGTTGGAAATCGCCACTACCAGCGGAGAACACCAGATGACACGTACCATTCCTGTAGATTCGACCCTTGAGCACGGATATGATGTTCGCCTTCTCAGGTCGGATTTTGCCGAGCTGAGCCAATCCTGGGCCGAGCGAAGCGCCGCTTCGCGAAAGAACGCGACGGTAAAGCTCGATCGCAGATACGGGCCGGGCGAAAAGGATCTGATGGATCTATTCCTGTGTGGTGAAAAGGAAGCCCCGCTATTTGTTTTCATTCATGGCGGCTACTGGCAGCGCGGTGACAAGGCCATGTATAGCTTTGTCGCGGAATCTTTCCTCAAGGCCGGGGTGGATGTCGCTATCGTCGGGTATGACCTGTGTCCTTCGGCGACGATGGCTTCGATGGCAGGCAAAATTCGCTCTGCTCTTGTTTGGCTGTGGCAAAATGGTGCTGCCGAAGGCATCAACAAAGACCGGATCAATGTTTCGGGTCACTCGGCTGGCGGGCACCTTACCGGCATAGCTCTTGCAACTGATTGGCCGAGTTTCAATTTGGATGTTCCCAAGAACCTGATCAAATCAGGCATTCCGATCAGTGGTCTTTTCCAGCTCGAGCCACTGCTCAGAACAACCATCAACGATGCGCTTCATCTTGATGAAAGTAAGGCCAAGGCACTTAGTCCGCAATTCCTGCGTCCAGCAACGACAGCACCAATTCTAGTCACTCTGGGAGGCGGCGAAACGCTCCAATTCCATTGGCAGGCCGACGAGTTCGTGGCGCAGTGGTCGACATTCGAAGCGCCGATCGAAAAATACGCCGAGCCTGATGTCGATCATTTCGGTGTCGTGAATCGCCTGTCGAGTTCAGAAAGTGAAATTTTCCGGAAAACGCTCGCCTGGCTGCGTTGAGATATTTTGTAACGTTAGGGCTCTGAGATGGGCAACGTCTACGCAACTGACATTGGTCTTTGTGTGTCCGATCATCACCTGAAATCCAGCCTGAGGCAAGTGGGTAAAATCTGATCGCCATTTGGTCAGATCAAATGCAGGGCCAAGTTAGGCTGGGGAATTTGGCAAACGTGAAGGGTCAAAACCATGGAACATACCGTAATAACAAATTCCGTAAATGACATTCTTACGGAGCTCAAAACGAACGCTGCAAAGCCATTGGGCCAGGCGAAAGCCATGCCTCGCAAAATGTATCAGTCAGAATCCATTTTGGAGCTTGAGAAAGAAAAGATTTTCAAAGACGGATGGATTTGTGTCGGGCGCACACAAGATATTCCAAATGTTGGAGATTATCTAACTTGGAAAATCCTTGACGAGCCAGTGCTTGTCGCCCGCAGACCTGATGGTGAAGTAGCAGCTTATTCGAACACTTGCCGACATCGCATGATGCTTCTACTCGAGGGCAAAGGTACATGTAAGCGCATCGTTTGCCCCTATCACGCCTGGACCTATGACTTGTCAGGGCAGTTGATCGGTGCTCCTTATATGAACAAGACAGATGACTTTAACAAAAAAGACATCAGTCTCCCTGAGATCCGTAGTGAAATATGGCATGGCTGGATTTATCTGACATTGAATCCTAATGCGCGGCCGGTGCATGAGAAGCTTGCAAATCTCACGCCTCTTATCGAGCGGTACAACTGCGAAAACTATGTCGGCATTGTGCTGAAAGACACTGTATGGAATTGTAACTGGAAGCTCCTCGCAGAAAATTTCATGGAAGGCTACCACCTTCCAGTGGCACACAAGGCCACGGTTGGCGCGTTCTGCCCGCTTGATGAGACAGAATTTTCTGACGTCGATGAAGCGGACGAAAACTTCACGTATCAGACCTATACCAAGGACAAAGAAGCGCCTGTCGGCACAGCACACCCTTCAAATACCTCTCTGGAAGGGAAATGGCGCATAACAAGCGTCTTGCCGACCATATTCCCAAGCCATATGTTTTCTTTGGCACCTGATCACCTTTGGTATCTTTCGATCCAGCCCATTGGCGTTGACAAAGTGCGCATTCGCCACGGTGCTGCAATCGCTCCGGAAGTGCTGGAAAACCTTTCGGATCCGGATGCTTCCTTGGGGGAAATCCGCGAATTTTTGGCCAAGGTTCAGGAAGAAGATCGCTTCGTCGTCGAAGGGATGCAGCAAGGCACTGCTGGTGACCTGAGCGGGTCAGGTCAGCTGAGCTGGCTTGAGCGGGAAGTCAACGACTTCACCAAATACATTGCCCGAAAATTGTAGATCGTAGGATACAAGTAAAATGACGACTGAGCCGATAAGTAGGAGCTGCCGGAAGCTTTTGGATCAGGAGATGTGCCTTTTGATAAATGGCCAACTCACGACCGGAGCCACATCCGAAACACGCCAATCTATTGATCCGGCTACTGGATCAGTTGTCGGAACGTACCCGAACGCCTCGCCCGCAGACGTTGATATGGCTGTAGCCGCCGCCAAGGCGGCTCAGCCAGGCTGGGCGGCCCGTCCTCTTAGCGAGCGTCAGGAAATCGTCCAGAAAATCGGGCAGGTGTTGCGGGAGCACTCTGCAGATTTTGGCTATATCGATACGCTTGATTCAGGAAGCGTCTTTTCGTCAATGCAACATGACGCGGCATGGGCCGCTGATGTGATTGACAATCTTTCCAGATCGGCCAGCGAAGTCAAAGGTGAGGTGACGCAGCTTGATGCCAACCTGCACTATACTCGCAGATCACCGTTCGGCGTGGTCGCAAAGCTTCTGCCTTTCAATCATCCGATTCAGGCTTTTGGAACCGGATTGGCTGCGCCATTGTTGATGGGGAACTGTCTGGTGGCCAAACCGTCACCCCATACGCCGATTTCGGCCCTCGTATTCGCGCAGCTTATCAAGGATATCGTGCCTCCGGGGGTCATTAACGTCGTCACGGGCGATAATGATCGTGTTTCCATGCCACTTGTAACGCATGCGGATGTCCATCGGTTGGCGGTGACAGGCAGCTCAGAAGCGGGCGTTCTAATCACCCAAGCTGCGGCCCCGTCACTCAAGAACCTGACCATGGAATTGGGTGGTAAAAATGCCCTGATCGTATTTCCCGATGCCAACCCCGAATTTGCGGCTGACATCGCCGTCTCGGGCATGAATTTCAAATGCCAGTCGCATTCCTGTAGTTCAACCTCCCGCGTACTTGTGCATAGGTCACTTAAACAACCGTTTCTGGATGCCCTTGTTGAACGTGTCAAAGCCGTGCGTGTTGGCCTGCCTACGGATTCCGAAAGTGGAATAGGCGCGATATCGACTAGGCCGCTCTTCGAACGCATTTTGGGGTACATCGAGGCTGGGAAATCCGAAGGCGCCAAACTGCTCACCGGCGGCACAATTCCCGAAGATGACGCTCTCAAGAACGGGAATTTTGTCACCCCGGCGGTCTTTTCGGACGCCCGGCCGGATATGTCGATCGCCCAAGAGGAAATCTATGGTCCGGTTATTACGGTCCTTGATTGGGAAGACCATGACGAGATGGTGTCAATTGCAAATGGTGTCGAATATGGTTTGACTGCCGTGCTTGTCACGGACGACCTGGAGACCGCTCACCAGACCGCGGACGCCCTGGAAGTGGGCTATGTCGAGATCAATGGCAGCGTGAGTTACCCACACGGATCACCCTACGGGGGATGGAAAAAGAGCGGTAACGGACGTGAAGGCAACATTGATGAACTGCTGTCCTACACGCAGCTCAAATCGGTGAATGTCAATTTTCGCAAAGAGCTTTCCAGCACATCGGGCCCCAACAATGACCCAAGAGTTTGATTATATTGTCGTAGGTGCTGGTAGCGCCGGATGCGTTCTGGCGAACCGGCTGACAGCCAGCGGCAAGCATCGGGTTCTGCTGATTGAGGCAGGGCCAGATGACAATCATCTATTTATCAATATGCCCGCCGCCTTCACCCAGGCCATGACAAAGGGCAGATTCGACTGGGGCTATGAGACCGAACCGGAACAGCACCTGAATGGGCGTACAGCGCCCTGTTACCGCGGGCGCGTGATGGGGGGCTCTTCTTCTATCAATGCGATGAGTTTTGTGCGCGGGCATCGTGCGGATTTCGATGCCTGGGCGCTTGAGCATGGACTCGAAGATTGGTCTTATGAAAAGTGTCTACCTTATTTCAAGAAACTCGAAACGTTCAGCGGGGGAGCGAACGACTATCGCGGGGGCTCCGGCACGGTCAATGTGACCGCTCCCAAACTCTCTAGTCCTTTGCAATCAATGTTCCTGGCTGCCGCAGAACAAGCCGGCTATCCAATCGCCAAAGACACAAACGGCGAGGATCAGGAAGGTTTCGGACTGAACGACCAGACGATCCACAAGGGGCGTCGTGTCAGCGCAGCAACAGCCTATATCCATCCGATACGCAGTCGGAAGAACCTGCGTATCGAGAAGGAGGCGATGGTTGATCGTGTCTTGTTTGCTGATGGCCGTACAAGAGGCGTTGAGTACCGAAAAAACGGGCAAACAAAGCAGGCTTTCTGCGCAAAGGAAGTGATTCTTAGCGCGGGGTCTATCAACTCTCCCAAATTACTTGTCTTGTCTGGAATCGGTCCCGCAAAACAGCTCGCGTCGCTCGGGATTGATGTTGTTGTCGACAGCCCGGAAGTGGGACAGAATCTGCACGACCACGTGGATTTCAGCATTTCACACAAGGCAAACCAACCTATCACGGTTTCACCGGCTTTGCGTTTCCCCAAAAAGGCAATAATTGGCATTGAGTGGATCCTTCGTAAAACCGGATGGGGTGCCACCAATCACTTCGAAACGGTTGGTTACATAAGAACCAATGACGAGCTTTCCCAACCGAATGTTCAGTACGTATTGGTACCGCTGCTGGCCAAACCTGATGGGTCCTCCAAGGCGCGGGTGCATGGGTTTCAAGTCACCGCGATGCTCTTGAGGCCCCGAAGCCGCGGTACGGTGACTGTCCAGAGCACAGATTCCGAACGCCCGCCCGCAATTCATTACAATTATCTCGCTCGCACCGGGGACCTGGACGAACTCAGAGAATGCGTGCGAAAGCTGAGGGTGATTTTGGCTCAACCTTCTCTGGATGCCTGCAGGGGCCCGGAGTTGAGCCCTGGAATCGAGGTGCAAACAGACGATGAGATTGACGAATTCATCAGGCAAAATCTGAAGTCTACATATCATCCTTGCGGAACGTGCCGCATGGGGATTGATGACGCGTCAGTTGTTGATGCGGAGGGCCGCGTTCGCGGCGTTTCAGGCTTGAGGGTGGTTGACGCCTCGATTTTTCCGTCAGTGACCAGCGGAAATATCAATGCACCAACCTTGATGATGGCGGAAAAGCTGGTCGATAAAGTTCTAGACGGACAATGACGTTCGCTAGTGTCCCTCGGTCAACCGTAGCAACCGATGCCAGGACACTACCGCGTCCATCTCCGAAAGAAACAGCGCGCGCCGCATCGGCTTTTTCTTCATCGCATGGGTAAGTGCCCACTACGATCAAGTCGGCACCGATCTCTCTCGCATGTCGCAGTATCCGCAACTTGCGCACAATCTTGCGTTGGTCCTTCGACATAAACCTCTCCTGCTTCCCAGATTTGGGAGGTTAAAGGAAATGCCTCGCGAGTAACGGCGTTTCTACTCTGCTCAGAGCCCGGCTCGTCGCAGCGCCCGGATGGGAAGGAACCCCTAAGCTGCACCGAAATTGTTTCAGAGCCAATATTGGCTGCCGAATGACAGTTTGCGGTCCTCACTCCGCCGTCAATCATACTGATCTTTCTGCGCGACCCGTTGTAGGCCTTCGTGCTCAAGATGTTCGCCGGGACTGTAGGGCAGGCGCTGTTGCTTGCGGCGACCTATGGCGGATAGGTAATCTGGGAAGCGCGCGGCTTGCCCGCATTGCCGCGCGCCCCTCCGATCTTAGGGATCGGCCCGAAGAAAGCTTCTTGAGACACTCAAAATTTGCATCGTCGGGAAATTCAACTCGTAGGCCGGCATGACACTGCCACCGCTTTCTGGTCCAGTTGGGCTGCCAAAAATTGCTGAAAGTACCAGATCGTACGCTCTTTCGGGGACAACCTGCCAGGCTTCGCCGCCAGCGCCTTGGCGTTCTGTGCAATTGCCCCGATGATCGGTTTGTCCTCGTCATTGATGCGGTCGAAACCCGCTTTCAACTCGGCCGCATATGCCGCGCGTTCTTCCGGATCGTCGGGCACGGCGCCGGGGTAATGATCCGCCCCCCAGAACACTTTGACCTTATCCACACCATAGGGCTGCACGGACAGCCAAAAGGTTCGCTCAGCGGTCACCGACATCACATGACACGGGAAAATCGCTGACAATACCGCCTTGTTGCGCTCTTCCTCGGTCAAGAGGGGATTGTCCACGACCATGTCCGAATTGCGCTCGTAGGACTTGCCGGGCACGCGCCCCTGTTCATAGAGACTATACGCCGCGCCACCGTGCATGGCATTGGCCAAGCGGGTCGGCATCGCGGGTTCAATCGTCTGAGCATGCGCCACAAAGAGGTGATAGCCTTCGGTGAAATTCTGAACCAGAATCTTCCAATTCGTGTCCCAGATCTCTTCGGCTCGAAACAAAGTCCGATACTTCGACAGCTGGTAATTTTCCAGCCGCTCTGACAGCTTGGCCAACCGCGGCCCCAATGGCGCGGCAGCGGGATCTAGCGAAACATAGACCCAGCCCTGCCAGATCTCGACCTGAAACTGCGGCAGGCAGACGTCCTTCTTGTTGAAATTCTCGCGCATATGGGCGGCCCCGATCAGCTGGCCATCCAGATTGTAGGTCCAGGCATGATAGGGACAGCTGATCCGGCCCCGAATATTGCCGGCCCCCTCAAGAAGGCTGGCCATGCGATGCCGGCATACGTTCGACATTGCACGCAAGATGCCATCGCGGTCACGCAGAACGATGACAGGATCGCGCCCGATCGTTGTCGCGCGGTAGTCGCCGGGAGCCGCATATTCATCCTCCCGGCCGACGCAAAACCACTCATGATTAAAGATTTCGTCGAGTTCCAGCTCGAGAAACTCGGGCGAGGTATAGACCTGCGGCGGCGTCGCTTCGGCCAGCTCATCCGGCAGGGCCGCGTTGCGGGCGACTGCCTCCAGCAATTCATCGACAGACATACGTGGACTCATTTCTCACCTCCATCCGCAAGCGCATATGCGGCTTCCCCTGTGACCAATCCGTATTGCCGGGCGCTGTCGACCAGCAGCTCCCAGAGCGAAGCCGCAAAACTGCGTGGCAGGGCCAGTTCAAACGCCCCTCCGCTCCGCCAGAGGGTGATGCCGACATGATGAAACGCCGTCGACGCCACGCGGTCGGGCGGAAACGCATCTGGCCTCAGGTCGAGAGGCAGGAAATGGTTGAGCAACCTGCTCGCCTCCGCCCCCTCGACCCGCACCCATGTCCGGGCCGAAGAGAGTTCGAGCGCCGCGCCGAGCTCGGCGGGCATGTCCGCGATAGGCGCGCAGCCTGCCTCGCGGATCAACCACCATTTCAGCGGCTCGACCCGGAGCAATCTTCCCCGCGCCCCCGTTGCCACCTGTCCCGGTCCCGGCGCCGCCTCACAGCCCGCGGCCCGCGCCGCCAACGCGCCCGCCTCGATCAATGTGTCGGGCCAGCACGCGAACTGGGTCAGCGCAAAGCCTAACACTTCCCGCAGGCTCACCCTAGCTGGGCCGGGCCGGCCACTCCCGGCGGCCTCTTCGCCCAGATCATGATAGGCCCGCAATGCTGTCACCTGATCAGCCATGCATCCTTACTCCTTCAGGATCAAACATATGGGGAGAGACGATCTCGACCTCGACCGGCGCGCCGCGCACCGGGTCTGCGGCCAAGACCGGCTGCCCGGTCCAATGATCAGGGCCACCCGAAATATAGCCCAGCCCGATCCAATGGCCGAGCGCAGGCGAATGGGTCACCGCTGTCACCCAGCCTTCGCCAAATCCGCTGAGCGCTTCGGGCTTGCAGAGCAGCGCCCCGCCATTGAACGTCTTGCTGCGATCTTTCGGCAGAATACCGACGAGGCGCGGCCGATCCGGTCGCTGCAACTCGGGTCGATCCTGCAACACCTTGCCGATATAGGATTTCTTGGTCGAGGCCATGCCGCCAAGCCCCGCATCGCGGATCGTCACCCGACCGTCGAGCTCGGCCCCGGTCACATGGCCCTTTTCGATGCGCAACGTCCCTAGCGCCTCCAGACCATAAAGACAGCCTTTATGACCGCCCGCCACGATCCACAGCCGCTCCATCATCGCCTCTCCGTGGTTGGCTGGAACATAGAGCTCGAACGCCAATTCCCCGGAGAAACTGATCCGGGCGATCAGCCCCTCGGTCCCGTCGCGCAGCACCACCCGCGCAACGCCCATGAAGGGCAGCGTCTCATGCGAAACACTATCCGGATCGCGCAGACAGGCCGCCACAACCGCGCGTGAATTCGGACCCGCGACCGACACGCCAGCCCATTGATCGGTCACCGAGGTGAGATGAACCTTCAGATCGGGCCAGCGAAGCTGCAACAACTCCTCCAGCCAGACCATGACCCGCCCCGCGTTTGTCGTGGTGGTCGTCATCAGGAAATCGCTCTCACCGAGCCGCCAGGTGGTGCCATCATCCATCACCATCCCGTCATCGCGCAGCATGATCCCATACCGTGCCTTGCCGATGGCCAGCTTGGCAAAGCCATTGGTATAGACACGGTTGAGAAACTCCGCCGCATCCGGCCCCTGGACAGCGATCTTGCCGAGCGAGCTCACATCGCAGATGCCCACGGTCTCACGCACAATCGTCGCCTCGCGCACATAGGCATCCTTGAGGGTTTCGCCGGGTTCGGCGAAATACCATGGCCGGTGCCAAAGCCCGGCGTCGGTCATGGTCGCACCCTGCCGCAGGTTCCAATCATGCAGAGGCGTGCGGCGCAGCGGCTTGAAATGGCCGTGTACATTGCGCCCGG
Source organism: Roseovarius pelagicus (assembly GCF_025639885.1). Taxonomy (NCBI): domain Bacteria; kingdom Pseudomonadati; phylum Pseudomonadota; class Alphaproteobacteria; order Rhodobacterales; family Roseobacteraceae; genus Roseovarius; species Roseovarius pelagicus. The sequence continues at coordinate 203,328 of NZ_CP106737.1, forward strand.
CCAGCGCGCCGATGGCCACCGGCGTATAGGGCGGGCGAAAGCGCGTGGTGCCCACCGCCGGAATTTCCTTACCCAGCGCTTCGGCCATCAGCGCGAGCCCGATGATATTGCCCATCTTGCCCTGGTCCGTGGCCATGCCCAACGTGGTATAGCGTTTCAGATGCTCGACCGAGACGAAACCCTCCTGATGCGCCAGACGCACATCCGAACAGGTCACGTCATGTTGCGGATCGACAAACGCCTTGGCCTTGCGCACCGGCAGCCGCACCTCGTAGAGCGGTCTGATCGGCGCGGCCCAACCACCGGCGGCAGGCGGATTTGACGCGAGGCCCATGGCCCGCTTGGCGACCTCCACACCGGAGGTCTCACAGGCCTCGCGCGTCCAGACCCCGGCCGCAGACCCTGCCATGTAGACAGGCTCGTCGCAATCTCCTGCGAGGAAACAGGCCAGTTCGGCATCCCATTCGGGCTTTACCCCGCGATACGACGCAAGGTTGACGACCGGCGACCAACCGCCTGAAACCAGCAGCAGGTCGCAGGCTTCGCGACCCGCCGCTTGCCAGCTCGCTCTGTTCGGCCGCGCCAGCCGCAGGGCGCATAGCTTGCTCCGTCCTTCGGCCTCCAAGGGGGCGACGCCCGTGCGCAGCGTGACACCAGCGGGCAACTCGCAACCGGGCGCATTCCGTGCCTCGGCGATTGTCACCTCTGCCCCTGCTGCGGCCAGTTCCCCTGCGGTCACATAGGCGCTGTCATTCGTGGTGGCGACGACAATTCGTTCTCCTGGCAGAATCCCGTAACGGTTGAGATAGCTTCGCCCAGAATTGGCGGTCATCACCCCGGGCCGGTCGTTCCCGCCAAAGGCCACAGATCGTTCCAACGCTCCAGTGGCGAGCACCGTGGCCCCGGCCCGCACGGTCCAGAACCGCTGCCGTGGCAGATAGGCCGCAGGTGCCGAAAGATGGTCCGACACACGCTCCACAAGCCCCGCCACTCCCATGTCATAGAGCCCGAAGGCCGTGGTCCGCGTCATTACCCGCACCCCGGTCCGTTCGACCGACCGCACCAGCGCGCCGCGCTCGGCTTCGCCCGCCGGATCATTGAGCAGATCACCGCCGAGCTCGAAATCCTGTTCGACCAGGATCACGTCCCGCCCGGCCTCTGCCGCGGTCAGCGCCGCGCGCAGCCCTGCCGGCCCGCCCCCGACCACCAGCACATCGCAAAAGGCATGAGCATGATTATACCGGTCCGGGTCGGCCTCTCGCGACGCCCGCCCCATGCCTGCAGCCTTGCGGACAAGCGTCTCGTATTTCATCCACAGCCCGGTGCCCCGCCCCCATTCAAAGAGTGGTACGCCCATAAAGGTCTTGTAATAAAACCCAGCCGCGAGAAAGCGGCCAAACAGACCGTTTACAGCCCCCAGGTCGCGCCGCACATTGGGCCAGGCATTTTGACCTCGGGCCTCGAGCCCCTCATAAAGCTCCTGCATCGTCGCCTTGACGTTGGGCTCCTGCCGCGCGCCGTGGCCGATAGATACGATGGCCCCGGATTCTTCCACGCCCGCGGACATGATGCCGCGCGGTCGGTGATACTTGAACGACCGCCCCAACACCCTTTCGCCATTCGCCATCAAGGCGGAGGCGAGCGTATCGCCCGCATAGCCAGTTAGCTCCTTGCCATCCCAGCGAAAAGTAAGAGGGGTCGCGCGGTCAATCCGTCCGCCCTGGTCTAGACGTCGTGCGGTCATTCCCCGCCCTCCAGAACTTTTGCCAGCGCGGGATCGGCCGGGGTGACGCTGTATATTTCATGGCTCATCGTGTCACGCTCAACCTTTAGCCACAGGCGGCAGCCATGCACGTGCTGCCAGGTTTCCACCTGACGGCCACAGATGTTCACTCGCAGGAACACCGCATCGTGCCACGCCTCCAGCGGCGCATCCAACGCCGGATATGTGATCGAGCCGTCGCCGCCATAGCTGAATTCGGCGTGGTCACGCGGACCGCAGAAAGGACAGGGAATCCGGATCATGCTAAACCTTCTTCATCCATGCAGTTTGGGATCTGGACCGGCGCCGCGTTCATCGATCTGAAGACCGCGCTCAAATCTCTTGAGGTCGAAATTGGCAATCATCGGCGCCGGCCGATCATTCGCGATGAGGTCCGCAAACCACCAGCCCGACGCTGGCGAGGCCTTAAACCCACCATAGTTCCAGCCCGTGTTGAGGTAGAGATTGTCGAGAGGGGTCCGACAGATGAAATGGCTGCCATCCATCGACATATCGACCACCCCGGCCCAGTGGCGCAACAGTTTGACCCGGCCAAGGCAGGGCATGACAGACATCGCCGCCTCGGCCACGTCCTGCACGATGGGCAGGTTGCCGCGCTGTGCGTAGGATTTGTACCAATCGAGATCGCCGCCGAATACCATCCCGCCCTTGTCTGATTGCGAGATGTAGAAATGCGACCCGCCCATACCAAAGACGACCACCTGATCGAGCAGCGGCTTGAGCGGTTCCGAAACAAAGGCCTGCAACTTGTGTGACTCGATCGGCAATCGCCCGAGCCCGGCCATGGTCCACAGGCGCGAGGTATTGCCCGCGACGGAAAACCCAATCTTCCCTGCCGTGATGCGCCCCCTCGGGGTTTCCAACGCGGTGATCCGGCCAGCCTCACGCACAATCCCTGTCACCCCACAGTTCTGCACGATATCGACCCCGAGCTGATCCGCAGCTCGGGCATAGCCCCAGGCCACGGCATCATGCCGCGCTGTCCCGGCCCGTGTCTGAACGGCGGCCCCCATGATCGGAAATCTGGCATCTGGCGCATAGTTGAGATGCGGCACCGCCTGTTTCAGCCGGTCCAGATCCCATATCTCGGCATCCGGCGTGCCGGTAAGCCGCATGGTATTGTAATTGCGCGCCGCGCCATCAATGGCCCCCGGACTGTGCAGCAGCGCGATATGGGATCGCTGGCTGAACATCACGTTGTAGTTCAGATCGTGGCTCAGGTTTTCCCAGAGCTTGAGAGAATGCTCATAGAATTCCCGGTTGCCGGGCCGGGCGTAGTTGGACCGCACGATGGTGGTGTTACGCCCGGCATTGCCGCCCCCAAGCCAGCTCTTCTCCAGCACCGCGATATTGCGGATGCCGTGGTTGCTGGCCAGGTAATAGGCGGTGGCAAGACCATGCAGCCCGCCGCCCACGATGATGACATCGTAATGTGACTTCGGTTGCGGATCGCGCCATTGCCGAGACCAGCCCTTTTGGCCGGTCATCCCCTGCCAAAGGACATTCCATCCGGAAAATCGGGTCATTTAATATTGCCTTGTCGGTGTTTCAGACGGTGCTTTTGAGCACCCGGCCCGGATGTTTGAAAATCTGTCCGAAGCCTTCGAGCTCATCCATGATCCCGGCCCGTCGCAGGCAGGACCACATCTGGGCCTGGTTCGAGGTGATCACCGGCTTGCCGGTGGCCTGCTCGATCTCTTCAACGACCTCCAGCGACCGCACCCCGCCACAGCTGAGAAAGATCACATCCGCCTCCGGCTGGTCGATCTCGAGCGCGAATTTCTTCCAATAGGCCGGGGTGACCAGACCCATATCCCAGCCACTCGCGATGTTGAGGCCCTGAATGTCCAGCACGTCAAATCCGCGTTCGACGAGAAACTCTGCTTCGGCGGTGTTGATCTCGTCCAGATAGGGCGTGCCCACCACGAGCTTTTTCGCGCCCAGCTCACGCAGCGCATCCAGAACCCCCTGCACGAGACACATGGGTTGCGCCCAGGGTGCGCCCTTGCGGATCTCCTGAAAAATGCGGTTCTCGCCGATCACGATGGACCCGCTGGTGCAGCTGTAGCTGACGACATCCGGCTTGGCTTCGGGCTGAATGCGGGCGGCGGCGTCCGCCATATGCTCGATATGACGGGCCAGCGTTTTATTCGTTGTGTGATCGTCGGTTTTCAGACGCGTGATGTAGACGCCGACACCCTCGGGTGCCATGTCCTTGAAATCTGCCTCGGCACTCGGGTCCGTGGACATCAGGATAAAGCCCAACTTGGCACGATGATGACGCCCTGCGTTCATCTCGGGGCTGCGGGGCTTGGACTGGATGGTTTGACCGGGCTGGAACATCAGAGAATGACCTCCTCTACGGATTTCGGATGGGATGTCAGCGGTTCCCATCCGTCTTCGGTGATGATGAAACTGTCGCCCACCTGGGCGCGGAATGTCTCGACCGAAACCGAGCCATCCACTGCGAGAACCATGCCGGGCTGGATCACCGTGGTGTCCCCCGTCACCAGCTGCGGCGCCTCGAGAAAGCTGAATCCGGTCGCACGACCACAGCGGAACGGGTATTCATGACCCGCCTCCTGGATCACCTCGGCATAGGCCGCGTGAACACTCTCGGCCGTCACGCCGGGCCGCAGCGCGTCGAGCGCCGCCTTCTGGCTCGCCACGGCCACCTCATAGACCGCCACCTGATCGGGGTCCGCGTCACCGATCCAGAATGTCCGGTCAAACCCGAGCTTGAAGCGGTGAAAATTGGTCATCCCGCAAAAGCACAGGAACACCGGTTCGCCCTTGCGCATGATGCGTGTTGACGCGCGGTGATGCGTCTTCACGATATCCTTGCCCGAGGCCATGATCTGCAGGAAATGGGTGTTGGGCGACATGTCCCCATCATCATAATGCGCGGCCAGCAGTTCGGCGGCCTTGCGGGTGCCTGCCTGCGATGTCGCAATCGCCACCTCGAATTCCGGCACCCCATCGCCGATCGCCAACCGCCCGGCCTGCATCATCGCCGTTGCCACCTTTCCCGCATGGCGGGCGAGCTGCAATTCCTCTGCCGATTTGATCATCCGCATTTCTGCCAGTATCGGCGTGGCGCTGGTAATTTTGTCCGCCGCAACGAGATCGTTCACATAGCTGCGTACCGGCGGCGGCATATGCCCCGGCTCGATAGCCACCCGCCCGGCATTTCGGATCGCCGCTGGCAGCTCGTCGCGCCATTCGTTGCCCATGCCGTCGTTCCAGGGCGCGATGCGATCCACCCGTGCCGCGGCCTTGGCACTGTTTAGATCGATGGTCGGCGTGATCAATAGCGTGTCGCCGTCCTTGGGCACCACGAGGATCGTCGGGCGCCCGAATTCCATATGCAGATAATCGTAATAACCGGTGAGGTAATAGACGTTGTCGTCATCGGTGATCAGCGCAACATCGATCCCGGCCTCGGCCAGTTTCGTTTGAAAGCGGGACAGTCGGTCGGTGAACATTGGCATCCCCTGAAGAAGGTTGATGGGCATCGCAGGCGGTCTCTGGCCGCTGCATTCCTCAAAATACTACGTCTCCCAATGCGCTTTCCAAAGTGACAATTCGTAGGGGAGTATGATAACCTATGGTTATGAAAAATTACCGCCGCGCCCTCCCGCCGCTTGATTATCTCCTGTTCTTCGAGGCGGTGGCCCGTCACGGCAATTTCACCCGTGCCGCCGAAGAGCTTAACGTAAGCCAGGCCGCAGTCAGCAAGAGAATCAAGGTGTTGGAGGATTGGCTTGGTATGCCCCTTATCGACCGCCACGGCCGCCGCCTCTCACTGACCCGGAACGGCAAGGTTCTGGCGACCAACTCGGGCGAGGCTCTGGATTACCTCAACTCATGTCTGCAACAGCTGCGCCGCACCCATGGCACGGGTCGTCTGTCGCTGGGGGCAAATGTCGCGGTCTCACAATATTGGCTAACGCCGCGGATCAACGAATACCTGCTCGGACGCGATGCCGCGCCGGTCACGCTCACCTCGACCGACAAGGATGCTGATCTTTTCGCGCTCGAATCCGATGCTTTGGTGTTCTACGGGCCCGACATTCCGGCGGGCTGGGATGGCGCGCTCCTCTTCGAGGAAACCTGGCTCCCGGTCGCCGCGCCAGAGGTTGCGCGACGCTCCGGCGATCTCGGATCGGCAACCCTTCTCGATTTTGACAAGCTGACCCCGAAATGGGTCAACTGGGGGGATTTCGCCACGCTCACCGGCCATACGGAAATCGACCAGGCAACCAAGGTCAATCTGGGCTCCTATGGCAGCACGCTCGACACGGCCATTCGTGGCCGGGGGCTCGCGCTGGGCTGTCCCGACGTGCTGCGGTTCGAGATCGACGCCGGGCGGCTCGTGGCGCTCGAGACGTATCGCCTCGCCACGGGCCGCAGCTATTTTGTCATCTGGCGCAACGGACAATTGACCAACCAGATCCGCGACCTGATCAGGGATGTCGGGATCCCGCTCTGACGCGCCGATCCCCTCCCGGTCTCGAACCGCTTCTCAGACCGCTTCTCTGACCGCACTGAGGAATTGCTGAGTGCGCTCCCGCTGCGGGTTGCCAAAGAGCTCGGTCGGCGGCCCCTGCTCTTCGATCTTGCCTCCGTAGAAGAAACACACACGATCAGAGATATCGCGCGCAAATCCCATCTGGTGCGTCACCATCAGCATGGTCAGGTTGTGTTCGGAGACGAGCTTGCGAATGACATTGGTCACCTCACCGATCACTTCGGGATCCAGCGCCGACGTAACCTCGTCAAAAAGCATCACTTTTGGACGCATGGCCAGCGCACGGGCAATTGCCACGCGTTGCTGCTGCCCACCGGACAACCGCGAGGGCCGCTGGTCCTTTTTCGAAATCATGCCGACCAGTTCCAACAACTCTTCGGACCGATCCCGCGCCTCCGCCTTGGACAGCCCCAGCACATGCAGCGGGCCCTCCATGCAGTTTTCCAGCACCGTCATGTGCGGGAAGAGGTTGAAATGCTGAAAACACATGCCGATGTCAGCACGCCGGTTTCGCAGGTGACGCTCGTTCGCGCGCACCAGACGGCCCTTTTTCGGCATATGGGTCAGCGGTTGACCATCCACATAGATGACCCCGTCATCAATCTGCTCAAGGGTCATCAGCATCCGCAGAACAGTGGTCTTGCCCGACCCCGAGGGGCCGATGATGGACACCATCTCGCCTGCGGCAATGTCGAGATCGAGTTCGTCCAGAACGGTCAGCGCGCCATAGGATTTACGCACTTTGCGGAAACTTACCATCGGTGTGGTCTCACCGGTGATTTCGAGAGGAAAGCCAGTATGGTCCAGCATTGTTACAATCCCAGTTTACGGCGCACACGCCCTTCGAACAGCCGGATCAGGCCCGCTGCCGGCAGGGAGATTGCCAAGAAGATGATACCCACCATCGTAATCGGCTCGAGAAAACGGTAATGTTCCGATCCGATGGCATTTGCGACATGGATGAGTTCGGCAACCCCGATCACCGAGAGCATCGGCGTATCCTTGAGGATCCCCACGAGATAATTGCCCATGCCCGACAGCGCCGTCGGGATAGCCTGCGGGATGATCACGCGACGATATTTCTGCGTGATCGTCATGTTCAGAGCGGTCGCCGCCTCCCACTGGCCCCTCGGCACGCTTTCGATGCCGCCGCGATAGACCTCCGAGAGATAGCAGGCATAATGCAGACCGATGGCAATCATCCCAGACGACCAGGGGCTCAAACGCAGGCCGAACTGCGGTCCGACGTAAAAGACAAAAAATATCTGCAACAGCAGCGGCGTCGAACGGATGAACTCGACGAATTCCCGTACCACAAAGGTCAGCGCCCGGTAGGGCGTGCGTTGCGCCAGGGCGAAAACGAGCCCGAGCACCAGGGCGATGGCATAGCCAGCCCCGGCCGCCAGAAGCGTATTGCCGGTGGCGACCAGAAGCCGGGGCAGAATCTCCCAAACAAAATCCCATTTCCAGTCAAACATCGGTCACACCTTTCCCAGCTTGCGGGCCATCGCCCGCTCTAACCAGCGCATGAAAGGGGTCACCAGGAAGCGCGCCAGAATATAATAGATCACCAGCGCGGTGCCAAAGACCTGCGCCGAGAGGAAGGTCGAGCCGTTGATCTGCTTGGCCTGAAACATCAGGTCGGCCACCGAAATCAGCGACACAAGCGCGGTGCCCTTGAGCAGTTCGATCATCAGGTTGCCCCAGGGTGGCAGCATGTTGACCAACGCCTGTGGCAGAATGATCCGCCACATACGCCGTGCAGGGCTCATGTTGATGGCCAGCGCCGCCTCCCATTGTCCACGCGGCACCGACAGGATGCCGCCGCGGACCAGCTCGGCCCCATAGGCACCGATATTCATGCCTACCGCCACATAGCCGGCAGTAAACTTGTCGATGCTCACGCCAAAGAGCGGCAGCACAAAGAAAATCCAGTAGAGCTGAACGAGCAGCGACGTGCCGCGAAAAATCTCGATATAGGTGATGGCCGCGCCGCGCAGGATTCGGCTCTGCGAGAGCTTCATCAGGCCCATGGCGAGAGAGATCGCGATACCGAGCACCGCCGCCAGAAAGAACTGCGCAATGGTCACGCCTGTGCCTGACACCAGTCGCGGCCAGTATTGGGCGAGAAAGTCGAGGATGGTCATGGCAAGATCCGTTTCACAGGGGGTCCGAGCGGCGGCCCAGCAGGGACCGCCGCAAGGTTTCAGATCAGCGGTTGGCGCAGGTCCATTCCGTGGTGGTGTCGCCAGGCAGGTTGGCTTCGACGTAGCCATACTCCTTGACCTTTGCGAGCATTTCTTCGGAGCCAAGATAGCGCTCACGCGCAGCGTTGAACTCTTTCAAGAAATCCTCGTCCTCAAAGCGGAAACCGACGCCGACCCAGTTCTGTGTCCATTCCGGCAGCGCGCCGGGATCGGTGGTCTCGAACTTACCTTCGGACTGGTCGGCGAGATAGACGGCTTCGAACGACGTCAGTGCCGCCGCATCCGCGCGGCCGGCCCTCATCGCTGCGAGCGTTTCCGTCGGCCCGGGCAGCTGCATCATCTGTGCATCGCTCAGCCCCTCGCGGCGCGCGGCCTCGACCGTGTTGGCCCCGGAATACAACGCCAGAATGGCACCGTCGCTGGCCAGCACATCCTTGTAGTTGCTCAGCCCCTTTGGGTTGCCCGCAGGCACGAGAAAGCTGTCGCCGGTGGTGGCGATCGGCTCCGAAAACGCGATGTTTTCGCAGCGGCTGTTAAGAATGTAGAGCCCGCCAGTGATTATGTCATAGCGGTTGGCCTTGAGACCCGGGATCAGTCCACCCCATTCGGTGACGGTGGCTTCGACATTGTCGTAGCCCATCTCGTTAAGAATGCCGATCGCGATGTCGTTGACAAAGCCCTTCGGCGCACCGCTCTCGTCCGGATAGCCAAAGATCGGAATGTTGGAAAATCCGATACGGATAGGCTCGCCCGCCTCGATCCGGTCCATCAACGGACCGGCCATTGCCGAGAGTGCGGAGCCAGCCAGAACGATACCGGCCGGGATGATGGTCTTTAGTAGGTTAAGTGGCATCTGATCCTCCTTGTAAATGATGCGGTACTCAAGCTGTACGGACAGCAACGGTTGGTATTCTGTGACTTGGCGGGCGCTGCGTTTTCTCCGTACGGGTCTGTAGTTCGCGGGTTCCCCTCGCAAGCCTGCAGAGACGTATATGTGAAAATTTATTCCGAAATAGATCAATATATCGGCATTTATGATGAATTATATTGCCAAGTGACAAAACAGGGATTTTAATCCCACCATGGATGATAAAGACCTCGAAATCCTGAAACTGGTTCAGTCGAACGCCAGAATGACCGCCGAAACCCTCGGTCAGGCCATCGGACTGTCGCCGCCCGCGGTTCAGAAACGGCTCAAGAAACTGCGCGAAAGTGGCGTCATCGAAAACGAGATCGCGGTGCTCTCTCCGGCCAGGCTCGGCCGAGAAATGACCGTAATCGTCCAGGTGATGTTGGAACGCGAAAACCGCATGTATCTCGAGAATTTCAAACGCAAGATGCGCAATGTGCCCGCGGTGCAGCAATGCTACTACACAACCGGAGAGGCCGATTTCATCCTTGTTGTCGTGGTCAACAACATCAAGGAATACGAGGAATTCACCCAAGAGTGCTTCTTTGACGAATCCAACGTGAACAAATTCACGTCGTCCATCGTCATGGACCGGGTCAAGGTTTCCCTCGATATCCTGTAAGACCGTCTTCACCGGCCATCCCCCCTCTGTGACAGGCCCTCCACCCCGGCCCGCGCCTCTGACGCACTCTTGGGTGGCCAGCGGTCGGCAGGCATAGGCTGCCCGCCCCGCTGACCACCGTCTCTTCATCCCAGCATCCGCGCGTTCTTCGGATCGTAGAACGGCTGGAGACTGACAGTGGCCGGGACCTCGCGCCCCTCGACCAGAACGCTGTACTGCCCTTCCGCCAACCCGGCTTTCCCATTCGAGCCATCTGCAGGTGATATCAGGCAAAGCCCGACCGCTGAGCCAATCGTCGCGCCATAGGCCCCGGCGGTCACATAGCCCGCCACCTGCCCGTCGCGCAGAACCGGCTCATTGTGATGCAGGAGGGGCTCGGACTCATCGAGCTTGAGATAGAGCAGGAACGGGCCTTTGTTCTCTTCCTTGCGCGCCAGATAGGCATCACGTCCAATAAAGGGGATGCTTTTCTTCGGCTTGCACGCAAAGCTCAGGCCGATCTGATGCGGTGCCTCGGTATAGGCCATGTCGTGCCCCCAATGGACAAAGCCTTTTTCGATCCGCAACGCATTGAGCGCCTCGCCACCGATGAGGCGAAGCCCATGCGGCTTGCCAGCCGCCTCCAGCACCTCGAATACATGTTCGGCGAAATCCGGGGTCACGAATATCTCCCAGCCGAGTTCGCCAGAATAAGACAGGCGCTGCGCAAAAACCTCCGCATGACCGACGTAAAAGCGCTGCAGGCTGTTGAACGGAAAAGCCTCGTTTGACAGATCGATATCCGACACCTCGGCCAAGACTTCCCGGCTCTTCGGCCCCATCAGGCCGAGAACCCCATAGGCAGATGTCACGTCGCGCAACCGCACGTCCTCGCCCTCGGCGATCTGATCCCGCAGGTGCAAATAATCGCGGCGGGTATGCGAAATCGAACTCATCACCATAAAGGCATCGTTGCCATGGCGGGCCACAGTCACGTCGCTCTCGATACCGCCACGCGCATTCAGCATCAGCGTATAGGCCACCTTCCCCGCCGGCATCGCCATATCATTGGTGCAAACCCGCTGGAGGAAACTCTCGGCATCCCGGCCCTCGACCATCAGCTTGCCCAGCATGGAATAGTCGATCATCGCCACCGCATCGCGGGCGGCCTTTTGCTCTTCCTGCGCGCAGTCAAACCAATTCTGGCGATAGAAACTGTATTCATACTCGGGTGTCATTCCCTCGCGCGCGAACCAACCGGGACGTTCCCAGCCCTGTGCCTCCGCGAAACAGGCGCCGCGCGCCTTGAGCGCGTGGTGAAACGGAGTCCGGCGCAGGTTGCGAGCAGTCTCGCGCTGGCGGTTCGGCCAATGCATCGCATATGTAAGAACGAGCGTCTCGGGGCAGCGTTCGCGCAGATAAGGATCGCGCGCCTGGAATTCCTCGCAGCGCGCCGGGTCCATCTCCGACAGGTCGATCGGCGGATGCCCCTTCATGATCCACTGCGCCAGTGCCCGCCCGGCGCCGGGGCCGGACTGAATGCCGGTCGAATTGACCCCGGCCAGAACATAGTAATTGTTGATATCCGGTGCCTGCCCGAGGGTGAACCGGCCATCGTAGGAATAGCTCTCGGGACCGTTAAAGAAGGTGCGGATTCCGGTCTCCTGCAGCAGGGGAACCCGGTTCATCGCCAGTTCGAGCACATCCATCACGTCATCTTCGACAAAGGGTAGGCTGTCGAACTCGAATTCCTCGGGAATGCCGTCCTTGGCCCAGGCCTTGGCATGGAAATGGGCAAATCCGAACAACAGCTTGCCGGCATCTTCCTTCCAATAGGTGCCATCGCAATAGGACCGCAGAACCGGCAGATCGGCGGGCAGATCCGGGATCGCCTCGGTCACGAGGTAATAGTGCTCGCAGGCATGGATCGGTACGCCGACCCCGCTCTGCCGACCGAGATCGCGGGCCCACATGCCACCGCAGTTGACCACGACATCGGCGCGAATGGTGCCCTTGCTGGTCCGCACGCCTGCCGCCTTGCCATTCTCGAGCAGCACCTCTTCGACCTTGATATGTTCAAAAATCTGTGCGCCATGCATCCGCGCGCCCTTGGCCAGCGCCGTGGTCAGATCGATCGGGTTCGCAGAGCCATCGCTCGGCATGTAAATCCCGCCGAGCACCCCCTCCGGGTTCATCAGCGGCCAGCGTTCGCGGATTTCCTCTGTCGACATGGCATGAGCCTCGATGCCGAACAGCCGGGCAAAATCCGCCTTGCGCTTCAACTCGGCGTGACGTTCGTCATTCACCGCAATCGAAATCGACCCCGAGCGGCGATAGCCCGGGTTCTGGCCGGTCTCGGCTTCGATCTCCTCCAGCAGATCGATACCGTATTTGGCAAAGGTAGTGGTGGCATGGCTGCCCTGCAACTGGCCGACAAGACCGGCTGCATGCCAGGTTGTGCCCGACGTTAGCTGTTTGCGTTCGAGCAACACCACGTCCTTCCAACCCTCTTTCGCAAGATGGTAGGCCACTGAACAGCCGTGAATGCCGCCGCCGATGATGACGACCTGCGCGTGAGAGGGAATTTGTTTAGCCATGCCAGAGTGCCCTTGCAGAATTTTGGTCAGCTATGTGTGACCAGTTGTGTCTTGAATAGTTGGCCGGCGTCGGGCCGGTCGGCGGTCAGCCCGGCCAGCCGCGCCAGGTGCCATCCCAGCACCTGGTTGCTTGACAGGACCGGCTTACCCAATTGCGCCTCGGCCTCGGCGATCACCGGCAGCGCGCGCAGGCTGGTGCAGGAGACAAAGACCGCGTCGCAATCGTCGCGCGCGCCGATGGTAAGGATCGCCTCGCGGATCGCCGCCGAGGTGATCCGCGCCACAACGAAATCGTCGCTCTGGTCAAATGTGGCCACCGCGTTGATCTCGATCCCGGCCGCTTGCAGATTGTCCTGCATCTCGCTCGTGACTTCCGGGGCGTAGGGCGTGATCAGTGCGATCCGCTGCAGCCCCAGAGCTGCCAGAGCCGCCTTGCAGGCGCTCAGCGGATTGCTGGTCTTTGCTGCGGGATGAACCTCGCGCAGGATTTGGGCAACGCGCTCTTCGCCGATCATCGTGGCCCCGGAGGTGCAGCCATAGCCGATGGCGTCAAAGACGAAGTTCTCCGGCAGCAACCCCGCGACCGCTGGCAGGTCCTGCTCCATCCGGCGCAATGTCTCGGGCGTCACCTCCGTGTCGTTCGGGATCCGCGCGTGGTAGAGCGCGACCCCCTCGCCCCTCAGCAATCCGGACAGCTCATGCTCCACCGTCTGATCCGTCTGCAGCACGATCAGCCCGATTCGGGCCTTTGATCCGAGCCCCTCATCGGTTTCAAACTCCAAAGTTTCAATATGTTGCGCGTCGTTCATCTTTGATGACTCACCTGAAACAAGTCTGGTATATACCAGTTGGGTTCTTGGTATATACCAGCAATCGTGTTAGTCAAAGAAAACTTCGAGGTTATCGCCCATGCAGCATTCTGCAGACACTACCGCCGAGACACCGATATTCCGGCAGATCGTCGATCACCTGCGCGACAGGGTTCTCAAGGGCGAGCTCACGGCCCATACACCGCTGCCTTCGGAACGGTCGCTCGCCGAAAGTTTCGATGTCAGCAGGATGACCGCCCGCCGCGCCCTGGAGGCCCTGGATGCGGAAGGGCTGAGCTATCGCGAAGACCGCAAGGGGCGCTTCGTCTCGCCCAAGCGCATCATCTACAACATCTCAGACATGGTGAGTTTTGCGGCCAAGGCCCAGGCCCGTGGCGATGCGCTCGAAATAGAGCTGGTGTCGCAAGGCACGATCCCTGCCGACGCGCGGCTTGCTCGGGCGCTCGAACTGCCCGAAGCAACCGCCCTGCACCGGTACACACGGCTCTTTCGCACCGAAGGCCATGCGGCCTTTATCGAAACAGAATATGTGCTCGCAAGCCGCTTTCCGGATCTCCTGACACACGACCTGCGGCAATCCAGCACCCGGCTCCTGGAGCAGCGCTACGGGATCTCGCCCCGCACCGGCGACATAACCATCCGGATGCGCGCCATGCAGCCCGATGAGGCCAGTCTGCTGGGGCTTGCCCCCTATCATCCCGGTATCGCGCTGGAACAGGTGATCCGCGACGGCGACGGGAGCGCCTTTTGTTTTGGGGCCCAGATCTGGCGCGGTGAACTGGCCGAATTCTCTGCCCAGGCTATCGTAGGCGAACCGGTCTAATCTGCAGATGGCTTCCGAAAAAGATCACAAATTCAACTAATACAGACTGAAAACATCTCACTTATTGCAAAATTTGACGCAAAATTACGCTCGCTCTGACTATCTTGACGCCGAACACTCCAGGAGGTGCGCAATGGCCGATTTCCCTACCAAACTGACTGCACTCCGCCGCGATTTCCATCGCCATCCTGAATTGGGCTTTCAGGAGGATCGCACCAAATCGCGGGTCGCTGCACTGCTGCGCGACCTTGGGCTCGAAGTGCACGAGGGGGGCGGCGTCGTTGGTATCCTTCGCGCCGGGAGCGGCAACCGCGCTATCGGACTACGCGCTGACATGGACGCGCTACCGATCACCGAAGCAAGCACCCATGACTATGTCTCGCAAACCGCCGGGGTGATGCATGCCTGCGGCCATGACGGCCATATGGCCATGCTCCTTGGCGCCGCCGAACTGCTCGCTGAAACACGGGATTTCGACGGCATCGTCGTTTTCATCTTTCAGCCCAATGAGGAACACGGGCTGGGTGCCCGAGCGATGCTCGAGGAGGGCTTCCTCGATCGCTTCCCCATCGAAGAGGTTTACGGCATCCACAACCTGCCCGGCGCCCCGCTCGGTCAGTTCTCGACCCGCAAAGGCCAAATCTGCGCCAGCGAGAGCCTTTTCGAAATCGAGATCACCGGTCAGGGCGGTCATGCCTCCATGCCGCATGTGGGTGTCGATGCGATCACCGTCGGTGCCGAAATGGTGCTCGCCCTTCAGACCATCGTCTCGCGCAAGCTCGCCCCTGGGGCCGGGGCCGTCGTCTCGGTAACCGAGTTCCTTACCGACGGACAGCGCAATGTTCTGCCGGGTCGCGCCACGCTCAAGGGTGATGTGCGCGCCCGTCTGCCCGAAGACCGCCAGGCGATCGAGAGACTCATGCGCCAGATCGTCGACGGCGTCGCCGCGACCCATGGCGTCAAGGCCACGATGAGCTTCAACACTGAATTCGTCGAGGTGATCAACGCTGACGGGCCGACCGAGGCAGTGATCGAAACCGCCCGCGCCAGCGGGTTAAACACGATCCCTGATCGCCCCCCGATGAGCTTTTCCGAGGATTTCGCCCATTTCGCCAACGCAGTGCCTGGCTGTTTCATTCTGCTCGGCAATGGCGACACCGGCCCCCACGGCCAACCGCTGCACGCCGCGGATTACGATTTCAACGACGCGCTCCTGCCCATTGGCGCGGCCTTCTGGGCCGATCTGGTACGGAGCCGCCTGCCCCACCGAAAGGACCAAGCATGACAAATCTCCTGCCCAGCGGCGCCGTGGCCCATGTGGCCGCCACCCGCAAGACCGGCACAGCCGCCGAAGACGTGCTGTCGCGCGAGGATTTCGCCACCGCCCGTGACGAGA
The DNA here is from genome assembly GCF_025639885.1 of Roseovarius pelagicus. Taxonomy (NCBI): domain Bacteria; kingdom Pseudomonadati; phylum Pseudomonadota; class Alphaproteobacteria; order Rhodobacterales; family Roseobacteraceae; genus Roseovarius; species Roseovarius pelagicus. Next base: position 219,006 of record NZ_CP106737.1, read on the forward strand.
TCACCCAATGGGAGGGCTATGAGCCGACCCCGCTGGTCTCGCTGGACGCGCTTGCGCAGACGATCAGCGTCGCAGAGATCCTCTACAAACACGAAGGCCCGCGCTTTGGCCTCGGCAGTTTCAAGGCGCTCGGCGGCTCCTATGCCGCATTGCGCGTGCTGCAGCGCGAAATCTCGGCCAAGCTTGGCCGCGACGTGCCCCTCGCCGACATCCGCAATGGCAAACACGCCGACGATTGCGCCGAAATCACCCTCGTCTCAGCCACCGACGGCAATCACGGCCGATCCCTGGCCTGGGGCTGCCAGCGCTTTGGCGCCCCCTGCCGGATCTACATTCACGCCGAGGTCAGCGATGGCCGCGCCGAAGCCATGCGCGCTCTGGGGGCCGAGGTCATCCGCATCGCGGGCGATTATGACGACTCGGTCGATCTGGCCAAGACCGAAGCCGAGGCGAACAATTGGTTCGTGGTTTCCGACACCTCCTGGCCCGGCTATTCGATGCCGCCGCGTGACGTGATGGCAGGCTATGGCGTCATGGTTCAGGAAATTTGCGAGGCCCTGAACGACGCCCCGAGCCATGTGTTCCTGCAGGGCGGCGTCGGCGGCCTTGCGGCCGGCGTGGTGGCTGGCCTGCGCCAATATTGGGGCGACGCCTCGCCGCGTGTGGTCATCGTCGAACCCGAACTCGCCGCCTGCCTCTTCGAAAGCGCCAAGACCGGCAAGGCCACCAATGTCACCATCGAACAGGAAACGCTGATGGCCGGGCTCTCCTGCGGCGAGCCGTCCGAGATGGCCTGGGAAATCCTCGCCGAAGAGGCCAGCGATTTTCTCACCATTCCCGAGGCTCTCGTCGCCCCGAGCGTGCGGTTGCTGGCACGTCCGCTGGGCGGTGACACCGCCACCGAAGCGGGTGAAAGCGCCGTCGCCGGGCTCGCCGCGCTGATCGCGTCGCGCCAGGATGCCGCTTTGTCGGAAAAGCTGGGGCTCGACAACACCTCCCGGGTGCTATTGATCGGATCCGAAGGGGTCACCGACCCGGCGATCTTCGAGATGATTATGGAGGGGCGAGATGCAGCCTAACACGCTCGACAGAGGCTTTCCCAACGCGGAATTCGAAGCCAGAACCAAACGCGCCCAGGCGCTGATGGCCAAGGACGGGCTCGACGGCCTGCTGCTGATGACCGAACCCGAGGTGCGGTATTTCACCGGTTTCCAGACCCTCTTCTGGCAGAGCCCGACCCGGCCTTGGTTCGTCTTTGTCCCGGCCGAGGGCAAACCCGTGGCCGTGATCCCCGAGATCGGCGCCGAGCTTATGCGGCGTTCCTGGCTAGACGATGTGCGGACCTGGTCGGCCCCCGTGCCCGAGGATGACGGCGTTAGCCTTCTGACAGAACTGTTGATGCCGCTCGCCCGAGCGAAGTCCCGTTTGGGGGTGCTCAAGGGCCATGAAACGCTGCTGCGAATGCCGTTGGGCGACTGGGAGCGGCTGCTCGCCGCCTTGCCCGGGCTCGAGATCGCGGATGCCACCGGGCTTGTTCAGGGGCTCCGCATGGTCAAGACACCCGCCGAGATCGAAAAGCTCGCCCATATCTGCGCTATCGGCTCGACCACGTTCGAACGTGTCCCCGAGATGGTGAGCCTGGGCCTTCCGTTCGAGGAGCTGTTCCGCCGCTTCCGCCGCGAGGCGCTGGCACAGGGCGCGGATGACGCCCCCTACGTGGTCGGCGCGGCGGATCAGGGCGGCTATGCCGACTGTATCTCGCCGCCCTCACGCCGTCCGCTGACCGCAGGCGACGTGCTGATGCTCGACACCGGCTGTGTCTGGGATGGCTATTTCTGTGATTTCGACCGGAACTGGGCCATCGGCCGCGCTAATGACAGCGCCCGACGCGCTTATGACGTGCTGTGGCGCGCCACCGAGGCCGGGCTCGAAGCCGCGCGACCGGGCAATACCTGTCACGACCTGTTTTCCGCGATGTCTGCGGTCATTTCCGAACTGGACGACAGCGGCGGCGATATCGGCCGGCTGGGTCACGGACTGGGCATGCAACTGACTGAACAGCCCTCGCACATGGCAGGCGTCGGCACGGTGCTGCAAGAGAACATGGTGCTGACCTTGGAACCCTCACTGTCCTATGGGGATGGGATGATGATGGTTCATGAAGAAAACATCGTCGTAACTCCAGAAGGTGGCCGCCTCTTGACCACACGCGCCGCTCCCGAACTGCCTGTGATTTGAACATAGCGGGGGCAGAAAATTTGCCCCTGTTTTGGTACATACTGTGCTATCGAAGCGTTGTCGCCGCTCGCACTGTGTGGCCGTTCTTCATTATTGTACCACCCGCAGCCCTCACAACTCGTTATCACCGACTGGAAGCATTCGACGCTTGGAGAGCGCAGCAAGCGTCGCCTGATTGACGCTCGCTGCACTTGAGATGGTTGCAATAAGTTAACATGATAACAACTGTTTAAGGCTGTTGTGATCCATTCGTACCATCGATCTGATGATCTGAAAGAAGTTCGATAATTCTGACCAGGCCAGAATGGTCTGTATCGCCCAGTCCTTGAGCCAAGCACGCATTCATAAATTGGTGGCAACTGGCGGTATTTGGGAGAGAAACACCGATGTCCTGCGCGCTGGAAAGTGCCAGTCTCAGGTCCTTGTGATGGAGTTTGATCCGAAATCCCGGATCAAACGTCCGGTCGATCATACGTTCTCCGTGGACCTCAAGTATTTTCGAAGATGCGAAACCACCCATCAATGCCTCGCGCACCCGCCGGGGATCCGCCCCCGCCTTAGAGGCGAAAACCAAGGCTTCGGCCACTGCCTGGATATTCAGCGCAACAATTATCTGGTTGGCCACCTTTGCCGTCTGGCCTGTCCCGGCGGCCCCCACATGCGTGATATTTTTTCCCATAATCTCGAACAACGGTAGCGCGCGGGACAAGGCTTTGTCAGAGCCTCCGCACATAATGCTCAAAGTCGCGTTTTTAGCGCCAACTTCTCCGCCTGATACCGGCGCATCAACAAAATCGCAGCCCAACTTTTCAAGCTGTGCCGCAATATCAGCAGTCGCAACGGGAGAAATCGAGCTCATGTCAATGATCAGCTTACCCTTTAGCATGGCATTGCCGATGCCGTCCGCTCCTACCAGAACTTCTTCGACCTGCCGGGTGTCTGGAAGCATGGTGATGATGATGTCCGAATTCTCGGTCACTTCCCTAACGCTTGGGTGCAGTACCAGCCCGCGCTCTATCAGCCATGCGGGGGCCGGCGTGTTATGGACTGTGCTGTGAAGCTCATGACCTGCGTCAATAAGGTGCCCCGCCATCGGCGCTCCCATTATCCCCAATCCGATAAATCCAATCTTACTCATTGCGGTTTGCTCCTGTGATTTGTCGCGTTTCCTTGGTTTTTTCCGTGTCGTGAACCGCGGGCGAAATGCTTTCTCCGGCTGCTTCAGAGACTGTGGCCTTGTTCGAAGACCGACTTGCAACCAGCGCGAACAGCCCCAACGCTCCGAACGTTGTGCCTGCAAGGATTGGCAATCTGTAACTGCCGCCGAAATCATACAGCAGCCCCGTAATTGACGGCGCCGTAAGGCCAGCTAGCCCGTACCCCACATTTAGCCTTCCAAACAGAAAACCGGCATTCGCGCTGCCGTAGCGGTACGCCAAGAGAGTAACAAACATTGTCACCGTCGATCCGAAACCCACCCCCAGTACAAGGATTGCAACAATCCAAACGCCAACCGGAAAACCGGCATTCAATGCCAGCAGGCCCAGAAGAAGAACACTCAAGCCAATCATGGGTGCCATTTTTGGGGAGCTGCGTTCTACGAAAACTCCGCCCAGCAGCGCGCCGACCAGGTAACCCGAGTTGAGCACAAAAGGTGCCAGTACCGAGAGATGGTCTGCGGCCCCGAGCTCGCGCAAGATGGCAACGCCGTGGCTCATGACCATGAGCCCAATGTAGCAAAATGCAAAAAAAGCGATGCCAAAACCCAAGAATGGCTTGCCCATAGCTATGCGACTTCCAGCTGGGTCTTTCCAATTTTGGTCAATTCTGGCGTCTTCTGTGTTCGGCAACTTCCAAAGTAACGGGGATACGACGAGATAGATCAACGCGAGTATCCCAAACAGATTTGGAATCTGAGCTTGGGAAATCCCCGTGGTTACCGCGACCGCTGACAATGCCATTCCGCTTGCAGCGAAAGACGCCACCACTATGCCCACCGCTAAACCTTTGTTTTTCCGGCAGGCCGCCTGTGCATAGGCAATTGAAAGGCCGTAACCAATACCCGCCGCTGTGCCAAAGATGACGCCCGGACCCAGCAACAAACTCATATATCCGGGAAGCAGGAAAAACAGAAAGTGGCCTGCCCCCGCGGCCATAACGACCAGTGGCGCCAGAACAGAAGGTGACATCCGTCGCGCTATTGGGTCGTGGACATAAACCCCCAAGGTAAAGCACGTCAGCCCTATCCCCGGCACGATGCTCAACGCAGAGCGGGGGAGATCCAGAAAACCTTCCAACGGTGCAAGTAGAATGCCCCAGCCGTACATGACACCCATAAGAAAGTTGATGACAACACCGGATAGTAAAAGGGGATACCGGGTTCGCTTAGCCACGCGGACCCTACATTGAGATGTCATTCTTTTCATTGCCAAATGCGGGAATGAGAGACCCGAGTGCCAACGGCTCTCGAACTCTGACATTTCCCTAATATTGCTGGTCCAGGTCGACCGTGTTTTTCAATTCCCGGCCGTCAATGAACCGGCCGAGATTTTCGAACAAGAGGTCCAGACTTCGATCTGCGTGATGATCGGGATCATTCGACGATGAATGTGGCGTGATGATCAGATTTGGTGTTTGCCACAAAGGTGATGTTTCAGGCAGGGGTTCCTGATCAAAGACATCGACAACCGCACTGATCTTTCCCGCCTCCAAAACCCGCTGCAAGGCCGCGTAGTCAACCAGATCCGCGCGGCTGTAATTCACGAAACCTGCCCCGGTTTTCATCAGGTCAAAGGCGTCTTGGCCAAATACACGTTCAGTTGACGGGGTGTGGGGGGCAGTAACAACAATGAAGTCTGCCAATGGCAGCAATTTGGCAAGATCCTGTGGTTGGTACATGTCATCCACATATTCATGATCCTTACCCGTTCTTCGAATACCGATCACGCGAAGTCCGAAACTTCTGGCAATTCTGGCAACGTCCCCCCCCACGTGACCGACGCCATAAATCAAGACCGTTTTGCCTCGAATCCGGCTACTGTGAAGCTTTTCCCATTTTGCCTTGCGCTGGTTAGTCATCATCTCCGGCAAACGGTTGTTGAGCCCAAGCATGCCCATAAAGACATACTCGCTTGCGCGCTCACCATGAACGCCACGGCTGTTCGTGAGGCAAACATCCTTTGGCACCCAAGTCAGGGGCAACAGATGGTTCACACCCGCTCCCTGCAAGTGAATCCACCGCAGTGACGGGGCCAACTCGGTTACATTTTCACGCTCAAAATCCCAGCAAAACAACGCATCCGCGGTGGACATGGCGTCCCTGAAGCCCTTGCCGTCCGTTCCCATCGTGATCTTGACTTTGTTGGCGATGTCGGGATGACGCTCCAAAGCACGGTCTAGACGCTCTTGAGTGGTTTCCAATATGTCACCCAGTTTCGAACAGTTTTCGATGTGCAAGTGCACCATTTTCTCATCCATTGTGATTAGGTTTTCCGGGAAAGCACGAGTGCGGGACACCGGCTGACCCGCGACACTCAAGCGAAGCTGAACACGGTGGCCGGATTATCGACGAACACTGTCGCAACCTGTTCTTCGGACAGCCCGCGTTTGCGCAACCGTGGTATGATATTTGTGATCAGATGGTCATACCCCGGACCGCCATAGGCGTGTAATCTGTGTTTGGTTGCAATGTCATGGGATAACAGAATCTGACGCTCGTAACCCTGTTCGAAATGCCAGAGAACAGCATCCATTCTTTGCGCATCCGACGGCATATCCACCTTTGGGTTCGGCGGATAGTACGAGCTTTCGTTGCCATACAGGTCATATTCAAGATAGACGCCCGTATCCGCCAGATCCTTGAGCCAAGCACGATCAAGGCAGGTCCGGTCGATGTGGCAGATGATCGTGCGTGACAGATCACCACCAGCCTTGTCGACTATCTCGGCGATTTCGATAGGCGATTCCGGTTCACGGCCCGGATGAACCATCAAGGCGGCACCGGTCTCTTTTTGGGCCTGTGTTGCGGCTCTTAAACTCTTCTTTTCATTGTCCCACCACGGATATGTGCATCCGATCTCACCGATAAGCCCGGCGCGGATTCCCGTATCCCCAACACCTTCCTCGATATCCCTGATAATTTCTCTGGTCACGTCATCTTCGCTGAGATCGTTCAGGGTATCAGGGTGCGTGGGGCCGATGTAGTAACCGGACCCCATGATTACGTGTGTGTTTGTGAGTCGGGAAACACGCGCAAGCCCTACTGGATCGCGTGCCAGACCGATATTCGTAGGGTCAACGATCGTTCGGCCGCCTGCGGCCACGAAATGACCCAGTTCAGACACGGCAACCTCTTCATCCTTGAGTTCGACATTGTGCCAGTTGGAGGTCCAATGGTAGCCAACCCAATCGCGGTTCTCGAGCGATATTTTTTCGTGCGCCTTCTGACGCTGGCTGATCTCAGTCGGTTCCACGAACATGAACGTTCCGTCAATATAGATATGTTCATGGGCAAGCGTAACTCCGAGGTCGTTGCCATCCACCAGTCCCAAAACTGTCTGGGTGAGGCCACGTCGATTTTCATTAGACATTTGACTTATTCCGATTGTTTGGAAACTTGAGGGTTGGCACCCAAGTGGAACCCGGTGCCAACTTAACGGATTTGACGTTTGATACTCTTACCCGTCGAACCACCAGCGCTGCGCAGCGCGACCACCATCCAGCATCCAGGCGGCCGACAATTCACCACTGTGCCTGACGTTGCTGCGACGTCCATAAACGTAGTTCGGAAAATAGGGGATCACAGTGCCGCCATCGTCTCGGGCGATCATACCCATCTCACGATACATTTCCGCGCGTTTTACATCGTCCAACTGGGATTTGGCTTCAGTAAGGATTTCGTTGAACCTGGGGTTTTTCCAACGGGCTTCGTTCCAGGATGAATCATCTTTATACGTCGAGGTGTAGATCAGATCCGGTGTTGGGCGTGGCCCCCAAGAAGACAAGCACCAAGGCTTTTTGAGCCAAACGTTTGACCAGTAACCATCGTTGGGCTCGCGAACTACATTTATGTTGATACCTGCCGCTTTGGCCTGTTCAGCATATAGAACGCACAGGTCAACTGCGCCGTTTGTGACGGAATCCGAAACGTGAAGCTTGACGGATAAACCTTCAGCATCAGCCTTCTTCAAGAAAAACCTTGCCTGGTCTGGATCGTACTCGCGTTGTGGAATATCCGACGGAAAATATGCCATCGCTGACGAGTGATGAAAATCATTGCCTAACGTAGCCGCACCATATGTGACCTTCTCGATCATTTCCTTGCGATTTATTGCCAATTTCAATGCCATTCGCACGTCAACATTGTCGAAGGGCGTCCTGTCACAATGCATCGGCACGGTAACCGCCGAAGCCGATGGGACGTTATCAATTTCGACGTTGGTATTGCGTGCCAACAGAGAAAGTGTTTTGTTCTCCAGCTGCGAAACTGCATCAACATCACCGGACAGAAGGGCGGTCTGCCGCGCATTTGGATCGTTTAGGACGATGAATTGAACCTCATCGAAATACGCTCCCGCGCCATGCCACTCTTCATGGCGAACCAGACGAGACCCCACGCCAAATTGGTGCTCAACCAGCTTGTAGGGACCGGTGCCATCCCCTGATTGCCAATCCGCTGTTCCATCCGGATTTGCAGGAAGAATAGCCAAATGATAGTCCTGCATCATCCACGGCAGATCAGCATTCGGCGAATCCATCTTCAGCGTTACCGAATGATCTCCATTGTCGACAATATCTACAACGTTTGCCAAAAGCGCTTTGGCGCCCGATGTTGATGTCTCGCGGCGATGATGGTTCAATGACGCAAGCACATCACCAGCGTTCATTTTTCTGCCGGAATGGAATGTAACATTAGGGTTGAGTTTGAACGTCCACTCTTTCGCGTCGGGAGTTGCGAACCATTCAGTTGCTACATCGGGCCCAAGCGACTGATCAGTGTTGACCATCGTCAAATAGGAGCGGTGAGTATGCCCCAACATGATGGTGTGGTATCCGACATATGTTCCGGGGTCGTGACTGTCAGTGGAACTACCATCGTGTTGGCCTATGCGAAGTATACCGCCACGTTTTGGCGCGGCTTTGGCGGTCGTTCCCCATAAGCCGGTTGCTGTTGACATAGTCATACCCGCAGCCAGCGAATAGTTTATGAAAGACCGGCGCGAGATCTTACCCTCGCGGGTTGCTGCAGCTAAACGGTCTGGCAATATTTTATCATCTATCCTTGTCATGGTACCTCTCCACTTTTACTACGCTGTTGGACTTTTGTAATTTATCGTTTGGCTTCACATTTCTCGGAGATTTGAGCCGTCAGTGAAGCAACTCTCTCATCGCGAATGCGTGATGTCAGCCAGCTTCCTTTCTTTTGATTTAGTCGCGTTTTCCTCTTCTGTTTTGACAGCCATTTGCGAATTTTTTCTTCATATCGATGGCGATCCCATGGTTGCTAATCGGGCGCTATTTTTTTGCTCGGAAAAATCAGCGCCCGCCACATTCAGAGCAATTTTTAGAAATGTGGGCTATTGCGCTGATTTCGGCCAAGACCGTTTCAAAGGCGAAATCTACACCACCCACAACAGTCGCACCGGGCCCGGGATCACTGAAAAACTCAGACCGAGCGACGATCGCGGCTTCCCGGTAGCGAATGTCATTCAAGAAAATGTTGAGTGAAACAACGTCATCAAGTGTCCCGCCCGCTTCGGCGACATAGGCCTCAATGTTGCGAAAACATTGTCTGCACTGTTCAAGTGGATCGCCCGCGCCTACCAACTCACCGTTTGAGAAAGCAATCTGGCCCGAAATATAGAGTTGCTCACCGACTTTAAGACATTGAGAGCCTACACGCCCATCTTCGGGCTCGCTCACGCTAGCGATGGAGATACGTTGCCGAGTCATGATTGGAACTCCATTTTCTCAGAGATATTTCGCTCATCCGCAGATGCCGGCTTATCCTCATCGCCCAAAACATGGTCCACGACGTAGGATGCGAACTCGTGAACTGTTTTTTCTTCGGTGGGACAGAATCTACCGCGCTCCGCCATTCTGCCGCCGATGCCACGCTGGACCAGCTCACAGATTCCCTTGTCTTCTGCGATGAACAATTCCATTGGCGGGTAATATTTCTCCTCCGCGTCCCTTTCGAAGTTTTCCAGTTCGATGGTGCTTTCGGGGAAACAGCACCACGTCACGATCCGGGTCCATTCTGGCCCTTCTGGAAAATACTGGTGAAACGTAATGCGATCTGGCGGGAGGTTCAGCAGAAGATGCGGATAATGCACTACGAAATGTGTGCACGCTGCGTCTTGTTCGGAAAGACCTTCGACAAATGGAAGAGTCGCGTCACGGGGAACATATAGTCCATTTTCATTGTCGCTGGTGTTGATCTCGTAAACGCTCGGCACACCCTCCGCGAGGAATTTTTTGACTTTAGCGCCGGGATAATAGGTATCCAAAGATTCGCGATGAACAGTTCGGACGTGATACCCTTCGCGAGAATTCTCCACCCAAACCTTCCAGTTGGCCTTGAAGGTGTTTTCCCACTTCTGGGTCACCTTCATGTTTTCCATCTTGTAGCTTTCGAACCGCTTCGGCAGACCTCCAAGGCTCTCCAGCAACGGCTTGGCGTCCTTGTCAAAATTGATGAACACAAAGCCGGCCCAGGTTTCGGCACGAATGCTTGGAAGGCTGTGTTCCGATTTGTCGAAGTCTTTGGCATCTTCCATTGAAGGGGCTGCTTTCAACTCACCCGTCAGTGAATAACTCCAAGCATGATACGGGCAGACCAACAGGCGACAGTTCCCTTTACCCGAAACCAGTTCGGAACCTCGATGCCGGCAAGATGCTGATAGTGCGCGAATCGTTCCGGTCTGATCCCGCAGAATGATCAGTGGCTCGCCAATAATGTCCAGACGGACATAATCGCCCGGGTTGGGAATCTCTTCTTCACGTGTGGCCACAAGCCATGACTTCATGAAGATTGTTTCAATTTCCTTATCGTACCATTCCTGTGACTTGTACACTTCGGGCGGCAACGTCGTTGCCTGGTCGATTGGTCCCTTCGTGTCCTTGTATGTGGCTTTCGACCAGATCGAATTACCTTCTATCGTCATTTCAAACCTCTTGAGTTGGCCGCAGATACACGCCGTGAGAAAGCAAGCGCCGCTGGTTACGATGCTCGATTCTTCGGATGGTGCTCGGAAGCGTGGTTGGTACAAAACGTCGCAGTTTCAGATGGACCTTCCCGAAAGTTCGCCTTGACGACAAGCAGATAGATCTGACACGATATGTTGAATAATTCGACACGTTGGATTGCCTATGCGAAAATTTGGAGTTCAATTGAATGCATTACGTGCGTTTGAAGCGGCAGCACGATTATCAAGTTTCAGTCGGGCTGCTGAAGAATTATGCGTCTCACACTCAACAATAAGCCATCACATTCTGGGTCTCGAAGAGAGCCTTGGCACAAAGCTATTCGAACGGAAAAACCGACGGGTTTTCTTAACCACCTCCGGAGAAAAATTATTCCCAACGCTCAAGACGTCCTTTGACGAAATAGCGCTGGCACTCGATGATGCGCGGTCGGATGTTCCTCAAAAAGTGTTAAATGTCACGGTCACACCCTCTTTTGCGAACAAATGGCTGGTTCCGCGACTTTGGAATTTTCAAAATCAACATCCGGATGTTGAGATTCGTATTAGCTCATCTCTTAAAAAAGCTGATTTCAGACGAGATGGTTTCCATGTTGGTATTCGCGCAGGTTTCGGGAATTGGCCAAAATTATCCTCTGAACTTCTTATGCCCATCCACATGTCACCAGTGTGCAGCCCAAAATTGCTGGAAAGAAGGGAAGCGCTAAATTGTCCGAAAGAACTGCTCGATTTCAAGCTACTTCATGCGGATGTGAGTTACGGAGTCGGGATCAAATCTGAGTGGCAAGAATGGTTCTCCGCTATGGGGTTGCCTCACATAAATTGCAGTGGTGGACTCTCCTTCCAGGATCCCGGACTGGCTATTCAGGCTGCTATTAATGGACTTGGCATAGCCATCGGATATGTCGAATTGGCTGAAGACGACATTGCATCGGGTCGATTGGTTCGTCCATTCGCAGCAGATGTTGAACACCCATGGTCTTATTATATTGTAACTCCCGTCGATGACGCCGCATCTCCTCAGTCCTTTTCGTTTTGCGAGTGGGTTCGAACGCAGGTTGCATTCGCACAAACCCATAGGTAGTGTCGCAAACTTTTCTGTTTCCGGGTGGCAGCGGATATGTCAGCGTTGTCAATTGGTTGTTGATGAGTTTGTGGCGTGATCGATTTCAAGGGCGTGCACTATCCGAAGTCTGAGATCCTGCATGCGGTGTTCTTCTATCTCCGCTATGCCGCCTCTTATCGGGATCTTGAGGAGATCCTGGGCGAGCCTGGCGTCACGGTTGACCACGCCACCCTGAACCGCAGGGTGGTGAAGTTTGCACTGCAGATTGCCGACAGTGCTCAAGCCAGGAAATGGCCGACGGTCACATCATGGCGGATGGATGAAACGTACATCAAGGTGAAAGGCCGCTGGATGGCATTGCCAAGTTGTTTGCCGTTTTTGACTTGGGTAACAGTTGAGGCATGAAAATACCGCCGTCAATGCTGCGCCTGAAGGGCTTTCGTTTTCCGCGCGAGATCGTCGCCCATGCGGTCTGGGCCTACCATCGCTTTGCGCTCAGCACCGCGGATGTCGAGGACCTGTTGGCGGAGCGCGGCGTCATCGTCAGCCGCGAAGCCATTCGCCTTTGGGTCAACCGGTTTGGTGCGCATTTCGCCGCCTGCATCCGCCGGGACCGGCCGCGCCCTAACGACAAATGGCACCTAGACGAGGTCGTGCTCCCGATCAACGGCGTGAAGCACTGGCTCTGGCGGGCCGTCGATGGCAACGGTGATACTCTCGACATTCTTGTGCAAACACGCCGCAATGCCAAAGCCGCCAAGCGATTTCTGACAAGGCTGATCGCTCAATTCGGCCAGCCAAGAGTCGTCATCGCCGACAAGCTGCGCAGCTACATCAGGCCGATCGCTCAGCAAGCTCAAGGCGCCGATCACCGAGCCCACAAGGGCCTTAACAACCGGATCGAAGGAAGTCATAGGCCGACGCGGCGACGAGAGAAAATCATGGGCCGGTTCAAGTCGCCCAGACAGGCACAGCGTTTCCTTGCCGCACATGACCAGATCAACACGATCTTTAAACTCCGCCGGTATCGCCTCACCGCCACATCCTATCGCCACGCCCCGGGCAGATGCATTCAGCCTGTGGGCAGACTATGCCGCCGAAATGAAACCATGACTTGCCAAACGTAGACAAATCGTAACCGTGCCATTGGCACCGCCTGCCTGAGCTTAGGGCTTTGATCTAAGAGACGTGTTTAATGACGTCACTAATGACGTCTCTTAAACGGGGTGTGTTATGCGGGGCGAAATTCTTGGGGCTGAACGGCGGCGTTTCTGGCATGACGATGACAAGCTGGAAATTGTCATGTCGGTTGGAGTCGATGGGGCGAGCGTGACCCAGGTGGCGCAGCGCCATGAGATTAGGCGGCAACAGATTTATGCGTGGCGGCATGACCTGAAGAAGAAAGGGCTTTGGTCGCCTGACGGTGGCGCTCTTTTTTATCCAATGGATATCCCGGTTCAGGTTGCGGTTCCTGCGCCGCAGTTGCCTGTCCCGGACGTGCCTCCGCCGACTGCAGTTGAATTGCGTCTGCGAGATGGTCGTTGTTTGCATTTTGACAGTACGATGAATCCGGTCGCGCTGACACGATTGATCCGAGCGGTAGACGCGGCGTGATTGGTCCGGGAACTGGAGTTCGGGTTTATCTGGCTTGTGGCGTTACGGATATGAGGAAGGGCATCGCGGGCCTTTCCACACTGACGCAGGATGTGCTGCGGCAAAAGCCTGCCAGTGGTGCCGTGTTTGCGTTTCGTGGGCGTCGAGGTGATCGGATCAAGTTGCTGTATTGGGATGGCCAAGGTTTTTGCCTCTATTACAAGGTGCTGGAACGTGGTCGTTTCCCGTGGCCAAGCTCTCAAGACGGGGCTGCGCGGCTGACATCAGCACAGTTGGCAATGCTCTGGGAGGGGATCGACTGGCGGCGTCCGGATTGGGGTGTGCCGCCTGCGCGTGTGGGGTGATTTTGCGTCGATATTTACGTTATTTTTATGGTGGCCAGGCCCAATTTTTGGTAATCAAGCGCATGTCAAAACCTGCTGAAAACCTCCCCGATGACCCCGCTGTATTGAGAGCGATGATCGCGGAATTGCAGGCTGAAAACACTCGGATTGAGATCGAGAACGCCAAGATGTCGGCGACGCTGCGGGTCCATGATCAACTGGTTCGGGCGCTTCGCTTGCGGATCGCCAAGTTGCAGAAACTGGCCTTCGGAAAATCTTCGGAGAAGGTCGAACGCGAGATTGAACAGTTGGAACTGGCGCTCGAAGATCTGTTGGTTGCCGTGGCCGAAGACGACGATGCGGCCATCGATGAAGGGCAGGACGAACCAGCGGCTGATGAGCCCACTGCGCCCGCCTTACGCCGCCGCCCACGTGTATCTGATGCGACCCTGCGGGAACGGCGGGAGCTTGATCCTGGAACCTGCTGTCCTGACTGTGGCGGTGATTTACGTGTGGTGGGAGAGGATGTCAGCGAATTGCTCGACATGATCGCGGCGCAGATGAAGGTAATCCAGATCGCTCGCATCAAGAAATCTTGCCGTCGCTGCGAAAAGATGGTGCAGGAGCCTGCGCCAAGCCGCCCGATCCCGGGCAGCATGGCTGGTCCAAACCTGTTGGCGCACATACTGGTCTCGAAGTTCGACGATCACCTTCCCCTTTATCGTCAGCACGAGATCTTCGTGCGCATGGGCGCGGACATCCCCGAAAGCACGCTGGTCGGCTGGTGCGGCCGCGCCATGAAGACCCTGTCGCCGCTGATCGAACGGATCGAGGCTGACATCATGGGCAGCGATCTGCTGCACGCTGACGACACGCCAATCCGGGTGCTGGATCGTTCTTTGCGTGACAAAGGATTGGGCAAAGGGGTCAGGCAAGGCCGGATCTGGGCCTATGTGCGGGATCAAAGGCCTTGGGCGGGGTCGTCTCCACCGGGGGCTGTCTATCGGTTCGCACCAGACTGGAAAGAAGAGCATGTCCTGAGCCATCTGGTCAACGCGCGCGGCATTCTGCAAGCGGACGGTTATAAGGGCTATGCAAAATTATACGAGCCTGAAGCCAATGGTGTGCCGCGTTTGCGCGAAGCGGCATGTTGGGCGCATCTACGGCGTGACTTCCATGATTTTTGGACCTCGACCAAGTCCGAGATCGCCCGCGAGGCGCTCGACCGGATCGGTAAGCTCTACGACATTGAGCGTGACATCAATGGCCAGCCCGCTGACGTCCGCCATGCCGCGCGACAAAAGTTGAGCCACCCGCAAGTCGAAACCTTCTTTGCCTGGTCCGAACAGCAGCTTCTGCGCATTCCCGGCAAAAGCGATCTGGCCAAAGCCTTCAGGTATGGGTTGGGCCGCAAGGATGCCTTCAGCCTGTTCCTGACCGACGGGCGTGTGGCCATCGACAACAATCCAGCCGAGCGCGCGCTGCGTCCGATTGGGATAGGACGCAAGAATTGGCTTTTTTGCAGGAGCCGACACCGGCGCGGAAACCTTGGCGCGGGCCATGACGGTCATCGAAACGGCCAAGCTCAATAGCCTCGACCCGCAAGCCTATCTCGCCGACATCCTGAACCGCATCCACGATCACAAGAACAACCGGCTGGATGAACTGTTGCCATGGAACTGGGAACCGCTGGCCGTTGCCCATCAAGAGGCCGCTTGATGGCAGCCATCACCCATGTCCGCGCCATCGACTACGTTGCCAAAATGCTGGGCGAGGATGTCGAGCTTCTCGAAGCCATCATCTCCAACGACGACAACCTCACCTACGGCAACATCATCAACGTTTATGCCGGTGCGGACGAAACCGTCACCGCGCTGACCGACGACGGCATCGAGGAGCTGAAAGACATGATCCGCGACGCCCGTATGACCTCCGAACTCTGGCATGAGTTCCTTGAAGACTTCGTAGATGACGCCGAACTTGTCGCCCGCATCAAAGACAAATCACCGCGGTAACAATGGGGCGGTTACATTCTTCGATCACCAAAGTGCCACTGGGTTAATGATCATTTGCACTGTTCCCTCCACTCGTGGCTGGCCGAGGACAAACATGAACTCCACGACATCCTCAGCTGCGAGGGGGCCTGTATTCATGCCTTCAAGAATATATATTCCGTTTTCCTTGGGCAAAATCACGTGTTCGTAATGCAATTTGTCGCCTGCGACGGCAGGTGAAACGCCAACCCCGCAGGTATCCGAACCAACCGCCATGACGTCCTGCCTTGCCAAATACTCCGCAGCGTCATTGGTAATTCCCGGCTCGCCTGCCATAAAGGCTACGGGGTCAGACGTCATCTTGCTGTCAACCCAACCGGTATGGAACAGAACCACATCGCCTTTGCCGATCTTAACGCCGCTTTTTTGCTCTGCGTCCTTGATGTCTTGCGCGGAAATTCCCCGACCTGCCTCAAGCGGGTCACCGCCAAAGAAGCTTACCATGTCAAACAGAACTCCACGCCCGACGAGCGGCGGAATGTTGTGAACACTCATTGCCGTGGCGCCGGTGATCGAGGCAAATTCCCGCGCATCGTTGCGGTTGTAGTGGTGTCCATCCAGACCGAAGTGAGACAGACCATCAATCTGCGAGCCGATCCCAAGCCACAATTGAATGACATCATCATTGTAGGTTGCCGGATATCCCCAATCCAGGGCTTCCCCCATTGTTGTCCAGGCTGCACGATCTGAAGCGCCAAGCTACGCGGGCCAAATGCGGGGCTTTCGGAGTTGATCGTCAGACCGAGCGGCATGCTCTTGCCTTCCTTCACAAGTTTGACTGAATCAAGAACCTGTTGCGGGCCGACGTGATTGGCGGCCCCGATTTCATCGTCAGCCCCCCCATTTCGATGGCTCGCAATCTTGCGCGTTCGCAGCACCGCCTGCAATCACTGCAAACGCCACGACCGACATGATATTTCTGAATTTACTTTGCATTTCTGTCACTCTTATTTCTCCTTGTTTTTCAACCTCTGGAAAACCCGGAACCACTTAATTCTTTGAAAATTCTTGCATCTGATCAGCGCGGTACCGTATATTTCGTGATGGCTTCGCTGTTGAAAGAGATGCCAAAACCCGGCTCGTCCGGCACCGCCATGTAGCCGTCAGTGATCTTTGGAAACCCGTCGGGCAGCTGCCAAAGCAACGGGTCTCGCGTGCGGTTGGCAAAGATTTCAACAAACAAGGCATGAGGGTTTGCGGCCATCAGGTGCACCGCGATCTGCGGTTCTTCGTGATGCGCCATCTGGACATTCATGAATCCAGCCATTGCAGCCACTTTTTGCCATTCAGTGACGCCGCCGCAGAGGGTGCAATCCAGATTTAGGATGTTGATATCGCCATGCTTAATCAGATCGCGGCAAGCACGGCCGCTGATTTCGCCCTGGCCGACATTGATCGGGATATTGGTCTTGGTGGCCAGCAAACGGTGGCCATCGATTTGATCATACCATTTTAGCGGCTCTTCCATCCATCGGACGTTCAAATTTTGCTGTTCAAGCGCGACGCAAAATTCTATGGCATCCAACGGATCCCAACCCTGGTTTGCGTCAACCGTCAGCACAAAATCCTCACCTCCGGCCAAGCGTGCCGCGCGCACCCTCGCCAGGTCTTCCTCCAGGGACACTCGCCCGACCTTCATCTTTATGCCGATACATCCGGCATCCTTCACCTGGTTCACTTCCTCGGCGATGGCGGTGCAGGGATCTGATCCATTGTCAGGGTAATAGCCACCAATGGAAATCACCGGCACGCTTTCGCGGCAGCCGCCCAGAAGCTTGTACACTGGAACTCCGTAAAGCTTGCCACGAGCGTCCCACATGGCGTTATCGACGGCGCTGATGGCCTGCATGATGATGCCACGTGGATGCATGTCCAATTGGTGCAAACCACGATTTCCCAAATCCAGCGGATGGCGGAACATCAGCTCCCAAAGACGCTGAAAATCCCGCACGTCCTGACCTGCCAAAAGCGGCGCAAACTCATCTTCGATGACCGCGACAATTTCTTTCTGGGTATGGAATTCGTCGCCGCCATAGATTTCGCCGACGATCCCGTTTTCCAAATGAACCCTCGTGATGATCGTGGGGCGCGACGTAACCTTGTATGTACCGCCGCTGAATTCGCGGGACAGGTTCATGTCGAGGGCGATACAATCAATATGGGCGATCTTCATGAGATATTCCTTGCTTGTGTGCTGTCGGTCTCGCGAAACGTGGACACGTCATAGATAATTGGGGATTGATTAGGCATCAGCTCTGCGCGTGCGGGTCTCTTGCAAGACTTTGCACGCGATCGACGATATCGCCGGAGTGGCCGAGATAGTTTTCAGGCGCCAACAGAGCATCAATTTTCTGACGCGAGAGATGCACGGACACTTCAGGCATGTCAGACAGGGCTTCGGCCAGGTCGATTTTGCGGTCGCGCGTGTCGCGAAAGGCGCTATAAATGAGTTTGTAGGCTTTCTTGCGTCCAATCTTTGCGCCCAGTGCCATCATGACGGCCTCGGCAGAAATGCCGCCCTCGCTGATTGCCAGATTGGCCGCCATCCGGTCGGGATGAACCACAAGATTGTCCAACAGGTTGTCAGCATGTGACAGCGCAGCGGAAATATTCAAGAAAACTTGCGGTATCGCGTGCCATTCGGCGTGCCAGGGGCCGGTCGCGCGTTCAAAGTCGGTGCAAACTGCCTCCATCATGATGCCGGCATTCTGGCGCACGATGCGCCCGGTGCCGATAATCATCTCGCACAGAATGGGGTTGTGCTTTTGCGGCATCGTGCTGCTGGACCCGCGCTCAGCTGCATATTCCTCTGAAACTTCGCCAATCTCGGTCATCATCATGATCGACACATCTGTCGCTATCTTGCTGAGAGTGCCTGAGATAAGGCCAATAAGATTGACCCCCTCAGCCAGTGAGTCGCGCATGGCATGCCAAGGACACGGTGCCGTATACAGACCCAGTTCCCGCATCAATTCTTCATGTATCGTTAGGCCTTCGGGATGCAGAGAGGCAAGTGTGCCCGCTGCACCGGCGAACTGACCCTGAAGAACCCGTGCGCGCATCTCGCTCAGTCGGTCCAGATGGCGCAGCACTGCGGATTGCCAGACGGCACATTTATATCCGAAGCTGACTGGCAAGGCGTGCTGAAGGTGGGTGCGGCCCGGCATCGGCGTGTCGCGGTGTTCCGTGGCCAGATGCCCGAGATGGGTGTTCACACCTGTCAGCGCGGTTTCAACCTGGTTGAATGCGTCACGTATTTGCATCACCACAGCGGTATCCATAATATCTTGTGTCGTGGCGCCCCAGTGAACGTATTGTCCGGCGTTCCCCGGGCATGAATCCGCGATTTGATTCACCACGCCAACGATGGGATATCCAACGTTGTTGGCCGAAATCCGCAGGGCCGCGGTGTCGATGTCGAGCCTGGCAATCGTTTGCTGGATAACCTGTGCGGCGTCACCTGGGATGATACCCAACTCGCCTTGTACTTTTGCCAGTGCCGCTTCGATGTCCAGATAACGCGCGATTGTTCCTGCGTCCGAAAAAATGTCGCGCATTGGCTCGGTGGCGAACATATCGCCAAAAATCGCGGAATCCACCAGCGCGGCAGGAGAGCGGTCGATACTCGGAGGTTTGGTGGCCACGATTCAGACTCCCAACAATTCGTGTTTAAGTTTTTCGTCCTGAGCAATCTCCTCGCTGGTCTTTTCCTCAGTGATGTAGCCGTGATCGTAGATATAGCAGCGCTCGGCCAAGCTGAGCGCCGCACCCACATTTTGTTCGACCAGCAAAACGGTCATCTTCTCGCGCTTGAGGTTGGAGATGATCTCGACCAGATCCTCAACAATAACGGGCGCAAGACCCTCGGTCGGCTCATCCAGCATCAGAATGTCGGGGTTGCCCATCAGCGCGCGTGCGATCGAGAGCATCTGTTGTTCGCCGCCGCTCAGGTTGCCACCGTCACGTCCGGCAATCTGGCCCAATTTGGGAAACACCCCATAAACCCTGTCTACAGTCCAGTTTGCGGCGCCATCAGGGGCAGTTTTCCTGCCCAGTTTGAGGTTTTCCTCGACCGAGAGGGTCGGAAAGATGCGCCGCGAATCCGGGACGAAACCAACACCGGCCTTGGCGACACTAAAGGCCTGCTTGCCGTTCAGCGGCTTCCCCTTGAACAAGATGTCACCGGTGTTCTTGACCAGGTTCATGATGCTCAACAGGGTCGTTGTCTTGCCTGCGCCGTTGCGCCCCAGAAGAGCGACACATTCGCCCTCCTCGACTTTCAGCGATATGCTGAAGAGCGCCTGCGCGCGGCCGTAAAATGCGTCTACATTCCGCAATTCAAGCATTTTCTGACACCTTTCGCTTGTCGGCTCCGTCAAAACTCTTGCCGAGATAGGCCTCGCGAACCGCAGAATTCTGCTGGATCTCGGCAGGCGCGCCATCAGCTATCAGGCGACCGTTCTGCAACACCAGAACTCTCTGGGAAATTTTCATCACCACCGACATGTGGTGCTCCACCAGTACCACCGTCAGTGTCTCGGCAAGCTCTTCTATGAAGTCGCTCATCCGGCCGGTCTCGTACATCCCGAGCCCGCTCATTGGTTCATCGAGCAACAGCACTTCAGGATTGACCCCCAGTGACAAGCCGATTTCCAGCTGCCTGCGGTGACCGTGCGACATCTCGTCTGCGGGAGTGCTTCGGAAATCCTTCAGATGCACGGCCTCCAGCAAGCGCTCGACCTCCTCCTCAACGGCGGTAAAACCTTCTTCGCGCGACAGCATACGCCAGGGATTGCCCCGCAGCCGTTGCACCGCGATGCGCAGATTCTCCATGACTGTCAGCTGATCAAAGACGTTGAGCACCTGAAACGTGCGCGTCAGACCCATCTGCACTTTGGCGTGGATCGGCAATTGCGTTATGTCCTCATCCTTGAAGAAAACGCTGCCTGACGAGGGCGGGTGGAATCCGGTCAGCAGGTTGAAAAACGTGGTCTTCCCTGCCCCGTTCGGCCCAATAACCGAGGTCAGACATCCCTTTTCGAATGCAACGCTGACATCATCGACCGCGCTGAATGATCCAAATTTGACGCCCAGGTTTCTTGCTTCGAGTATACTCACTTGTCCACCTCCCCTGCCGAGTGGTCGGTTTTCCTGTGCTCGTCGCCGCCCAAACCTTTCACCCAGTTCACAAGCTGGATCGCAGCCTGAGGGATTCCGTTGGGAAAGAAGATGACGACCGAGATGAACAGCAATCCGAAGAACAGCATCCAGTGTTCGGTGTAACTGCTGATGAGGTCTTCTGCGCCGACGAAGATCGCCGCGCCCAGGATGGGGCCGAAGAAACTGTTCAGCCCGCCACCAATCAGCGTGGCAACCACAACATTGCCCGACTGTACCCAAAAGACATATTCAGGATAGGCCGCGAACTGATAATAGGCGAACAGACCTCCCGCCAAGCCAGAGAACAGGCCGGAAATGGCAATCGCAGCCCATTTGTAGAGATAGGCCGGGTAGCCGAGGTATTGCACCCGAAGCTCATTTTCCTTGATGCCCTGCAACACCGCACCAAAGGGTGAGCTGAGGATCCTCCATATTACGAGGATGGATAAAATGAACACCACAAGCACGAAGTAATAGAAGGTTAGTTGGTTGTTCAGATCGAAGGTGGCAAAACCCATGTCGATCGTGGATCGGGTCAGTCCGGTCAGACCCGTTTCGCCGCCCGTGACTTCGTCCCAGCGCATGGCGACGATAAAGAACATCTGGCCGAAAGCCAGCGTCAGCAGCCCGAAGTAAATACCGCGTTTCTTGCAGACCAGTATACCGACCAGTCCAGCGGCGATCCCGGCACCAAGCGCCGCTGATAGCAACGCCACGGCCGTATTCTCGATGCCCTGATACTGCAAGATCGCAACCATGTAGGCACCAGTGCCGAAGAATGCTGCATGGCCAAAAGACGGAAGTCCGGTGAAGCCCAACAGGATGTTGAACGCAACGGCGAATAGTGAATAGATCACGATCTCAGTGGCGATGCCCACATTCATCCCAATCAACGGAACAATGAAGGGAAACATCATCAGCACCACCAGCAAAGCTGCGAACTTCATGGCCATAGTGCGGGGTTTGCGTGGTTTGCATGCCTGGGTAGGCGAAACTGATTGCGGCGGATTAGTGTCAACTTTTGACATCCGATTATCTCCTTTGTAGCCTATTCCAAGACGCTTTTCTTGCCCAGCAGACCACGCGGCCAGTACAGCAATACGACCGCTGCCAAGACGTACATCGTCAGATCTGCGAAACGCGGAAAGAACATCACGCTGACAGCGTTGGCGACCCCGACAAGAATGCCGCCCAGCACGCTTCCCCAGAAGCTGCCCATGCCGCCGATCACCACGATGAGGAAGGCCGGCAACAGTGCATCGAGACCCATAGTCGGGCGCACACTCCACAAGGGAGCGGCGACAACGCCTGCCGCACCGCCCAGCAGGGCTGTGAACCCAAAGACAGCGGTTCGGATAAGTGGCAGGTTCATCCCCAGAATGCTGACCATTTCAGGGTCGTGAGTGCCTGCCCGAATGATTGACCCCAGGGGGCTTTTCGCCAGCAGATACCAGGTTGCACCGATGATCAGGGCCGCAACCAGGGCCATGAACAAGCGATACTCGGAATAGATGATGAAACCGAGATCAATATAGCTGTCGGCGAAGGCAGGTGCGTCAACAGAGCGCGCGAGCTTGCCCCAGATCAGCTGAATGATTTCTTCGCCCGCCATAGCGACGCCGAAGGTCAGTACCAGAACGAACAG
Source organism: Roseovarius pelagicus (assembly GCF_025639885.1). Classification (NCBI taxonomy): domain Bacteria; kingdom Pseudomonadati; phylum Pseudomonadota; class Alphaproteobacteria; order Rhodobacterales; family Roseobacteraceae; genus Roseovarius; species Roseovarius pelagicus. Next base: position 241,310 of record NZ_CP106737.1, read on the forward strand.
CGGGTCGCGGCCATACAGGCGACGTATGAAGACATACTCCATCAGTATGCCAATCATCCCCACAATCAATGGGGCAATAACGAGCGCGCCGAAATAGCCCACATGGAACTGCAGCGTAAAGGCGAGGTAGGCCCCAAGCGCAAACAGCAGTCCATGCGCGAAATTGATGATCCCCATAACACCCAGGACGAGCGAGAAGCCGACCGCCACGAGCGAGAGAATAAGACCGTAAATCAAACCGTTTGTCAGTTGGCTGACGATTTCCACGAAACCGGGCATGGCGTTCCTAACGAGTGTTGAAATGTCGTGAATGAAGGCCTGCACCCGAGCGCAGGCCTTCGGGAGATCTATTCGAAGGCCGACATGTCGGCTGTTGCGTCTGCTTCCGGGCTGACGATCTCGACACCCGACTTGACGTCGACAACCTCGTAGAGGTCATATTCGTCTTCGCGCTCGGCTTCGGGTTTGATCGTGACGATCACGAAGTCCTGCACGAACTGGTGATCGGCGGCATGCACCGAGACCGGATTGACCTTGAGCGAGTTTTCTTCGGTCATTTGCTCCAGCGCCTTGACGACAGCTTCGCTTTCCAGTGTTCCTGCGGTTTCGGCAGCTTGCATGAGCATTTTCACACCCAGGTATGCATTTGCCGAGTTCGTGGTAGGCACCGGAAAATCCGCGTCAGGATACTTTTCCTGATAGCGGTCTTTGAACGCCTGCGCCTGGTCGCTGATATTGTAGTGCCATTCAACGCCAGCAAGCGCGATCATGTCATTTTTGTCGGCGCCAATGGCCCAGCTATCTTCGAAGTCGAGCAGTGGAATTGCGATCTGAATTTCGTTGTACAGACCGAATTCCCAAATCTGTTCCAGCAGCGCAGTTGCATCAATGCCGGCTACATTCACGATCAGCACATCTGGCTTGGTGTTGCG
>NZ_CP106739.1 GCF_025639885.1 Roseovarius pelagicus
CGGCTTCGGTTTCGCAGACGATCACATCAGCGCCCCGATTTGGTCAGCCATCGAAACGAACCTGTCGCTGCGCCTTGTCCTTTGTGATCGCGGGTTTGTGGAGCATCAAAAGCTCTTCGATGAAGACGCGCAGGAGATCGACCTCGATCTGGCTGGGCAACGTGCTTACCAGAGCAAGATCGCGCGACTTGTGCAGCAGGGCGATACGCGCATCACGATGTTGAATGGCCGCTTCGAAGACCTTGCCGACGCCTTGCCGATGATATCGGGCAAGACGGATCGTCAGCTCTTGCAGGATCGGCTTGAAAAGCTGCGCGAGGGCGACGGCGCATGAGCGAACTTGCCTCTCTGATCGACCCGTCCAAGCGCATCGGAACGGTTACAAGGGTGACGGCAAGTGCCGTTGAACTCACTTTACCGAATGCTCTTGCAGCCCTCGGACGGCGCGGGCTGGCGAAGGGTTCGGTTAGTGATTTCGTGTTTGTCGATTGCGACCGCTCAGCGATCTTGGGGCGCGTGACTGAGGTCGGCATTCCCGACAGGCAGCGAAATGTCCTTGAGCATCAAATCGAAACCGATCCCACGGTAGAGCCGCAAGGGCGCGTCCAGTTGCTGGCAACCGTAAGCAAGACAACTCGGAAAGTGACGCGCGGTATCAACACTCAGCCAAGGGTCGGTGATGGGGTCTACCTCGCAGAGGGCGGAGCGCTATCCAATTCCATCAAGGATGCCTTGGAAGGCGACGTGAAGGGAGACGGCGCACCGATACTTGTTGAGCTGGGGCACCTATCCGGGCTGGATGATGCCGCCCTTAGCATTCCGCCGGAGAAACTGTTCGGTCGTCATTGCGGAGTATTTGGTGCGACAGGCGGGGGGAAGAGCTGGACGGTTTCCCGCCTCGTCAATGAGATCGTGCGTATAGGTGGCAAGTGCATTCTGTTCGATCCAACGGGAGAATTCGCAGGAAAGGTAGCCGCCGCACGGGAGTTTGAGTTCTCAAATGACCAAGCGGCTGAAGGCCGCTTGGCGCGGTTTCCGAGTGAGAAGCTGTCCGAGCTTGACCTGAACGCCCTGCTCAGACCAACCGGGCAAAGCCAAGGCCCCACTCTTCGGAGTGCGATTATCAGCTTGAGACTGGCTCGACTGCTGTTGGCAGACCCAGTGCGGTTTCCGCAGCATGCCGTCGAAGGCAGCGATGCTCTTCGAATAGAAGTTCAACACAACGACCAAACAGTCGGCTTCATCCACCTTGACGAGAACAGAACTGTTTCGAAAGCAAACCAACAGAGGAAGCCGCTTGGTCGCGTTCAGCTGATGCTAGCCGATCAGTTGGCGGCAGATGACTGTGACTTCGATCTCAAAGTGCTTTCCAACCAAATTGGCAAAGAGTGTCTGTTCCCGGCTAACACGGACGGCACATTTGGCGGGGTAGACCCCAAGCAAGTAGGTTACAACAATACCTTGGTTATTCGGATCGAGACGCATTTGAGCTCTCCTGATATGTCATGCTTCTTTTCTCAAGAAGGCTTGGATATATGCGAAGAAATCGAGGGGTTTCTTGATGATCCAGCTGCGAGGGCTTTGGTGCTTTCATTCGAAAACGTGAGCTTTAAGCACAATGCGCGTGAGTTGCTACTGAACGCTATTGGACGATATCTGCTTGGCATCGCACGGCAGGGGCGTTTTCGACAAAATCCGCTTGTTTGCTTCTTGGATGAAGCTCACCAGTTTATTGGCCGGTCTGTCGGCGATGACCAGAATAGCGTTAACCTCGATGCCTTTGGCCTCATCGCCAAGGAAGGCAGGAAGTACGGACTGACCACCGTTGTCGCGACGCAGCGTCCCAGAGATGTGCCACAGGATGTTCTCAGTCAACTTGGAACCCTTTTTGTACATCGGCTAACCAATGAGCGAGACCGGGAAACCATTGAAAGGGCATGCGGTGATCTTGATCGCAGCGCCGCTGCCTTTATCCCGTCTCTATCACAAGGCGAGGCGATCATTGTCGGCCCCGATTTACCCGCGCCGTTGCCGATCATGATGAGCAAACCCGAAAAAGGTCAGCAACCAGAAAGCCACGGCCCGAAGTATCAGGAATTTTGGGGCAAAGCCGAAGCAGCCCCATTGACCGAAGATTTCTGATCAAAATAGTAGGAAGTATTGATGTTCGATTTCTACTCAGCTGACTATCGTCGAATGCTTTTCCCGATGTGGACAAACCGCTACTTGATCGAAAATGGTCAAGCCGAGATTGCCGAGTTTTTGAATCGTTGCCTTGATCCCGATCAGGAATCTTTTTCATTCCGTTCGCAAACCAGGGTTTATGCCGGCAAGCCCGGTTTTCACCTGAGGCGAACCGTTAAACTGGACCCTGTGGCGGAGTATTTTATTTACGATCTCGTCTTGCGAAATAGAATCCGCTTCAGAGCGCCCTACCACGAGCACAAGAAGCATTTTGGCTACCGCTTTCAAGATGGTGAGCCACTCAATCCTTCGGGATCATATCGAGGATATAAGGGGGCCATTGCTGCGTATCGAGATCAATTCAGATACAGCTTGAGCTTCGATGTCGCTGCTTATTTCAACTCAGTTTACCACCATGACCTCGTTTCTTGGTTGTCCAGAACCGGAGCATCTGAACAGGATTACCAGGCGTTTGGTCAGTTTCTTCGGGAAATAAACACGGGGCGGTCAGTCGATTGTCTGCCACAGGGCATTTACCCAACGAAAATGATAGGCAACGATTTTCTCCGTTTTGTCGAGCAGTTTCACGGATTGCGCAGCAATGCGGTTGTTAGGTTTATGGACGATTTTGTACTTTTCTCCGACTCGCGGCGTGATCTTCGTCATGACTTCATTACGATCCAGCGCTTGTTGGGTGAGAAAGGCCTTTCACTGAATCCAAACAAGACCAGTGACGGAGTGCGGGAGAACGTTGAACTTGAGGATGCGATCGAAGACGTAAGGATACAGCTACTCCAAAGACGGCGTGTCGTTATCACCGACTATGATGGTATTCCCGATGAAGAGGTCGAAGTCGAACAGGATTTGTCGGATGAAGAAATGGGTTTTCTGCGAGGCCTACTACAACAAGATGATATCGAAGAAGAGGACGCAGAGCTCGTGCTGGCGTTGATGGCAGAGCATGCCGAAGAAGCGATTGACCGTCTTGCAGACATAGCGCGTCGCTTCCCACACCTATTCAAGAATATTCACTCATTTTGCCGTGAGGCGGAAGACGAGGAAGCCATAGCCGCATTCGTCTTGGAACTACTTCGTGACAATGACGCGATGATCTACGAGTTTCAGCTTTTTTGGCTGACCCACATTCTTGAAGATCGGCTTCTGAACACCAATTCAGCGGCAGAGATCATAGACAGGCTGAACAATCATCCAAACGCCACATCGATATCAAGGGCTAAACTCCTCGAAATACCCGACTTGAGGTACGGTTTAGTAGAGCTTCGCGACGCCCATTTGGGTGCTGGGCAATCCGATTGGTTGTCCTGGTCTAGCGCGGTCGGCCACAGAGGATTGAATAGAATCGACCGCCGTCACAGATTGGGTTACTTTGCCAAAGCTTCAAACTACAACAAGCTTGTGTTTGACATAGTGTCGAAGGATTGAGTGGGCCTTTAGGGTTCACCTGAATTTTTGATATTGTCAGTATTACCGAATTTTGTACAGCGTCCGCTCTGGGGAAGCTGCGTCGCACACCTGACTAAATCGGCAAAGTCCGCTACAGGCCGACCACGTCGGGCGTACTGCTTCAATCCAGATCGACGTCGCCGATGCGCGGCGCATGAACATGCGTCCGGACAAGCAATGCAGCGGCCGCGCCCGCGAAAGCGCCGAACAGATGAGCCTCCCACGAGACGTCAGGCTGACCCGGAAGAACGCCCCAGAGAATAGAGCCGTAGAGGACACCGACCACCAGTGCCGCGCCCAGCGTGATCAGTGAGCGATCCACGAGGCCGCGCGCGACGAGGAAGCCAAACCAGCCGAAGACGAGCCCTGACGCGCCGATATGGATGGCCGAACTTCCGAACAGCCAGACAAGACCGCCGCCGAGGCCGATCACGATGGTGTTCACAGGCAGCAAGGCCCGCGTGGTGGTGGCCACCAGCAGCCCACCCATCACCAATAGCGGCGGCGTATTGGCCATAAGGTGCGCGAAGCTTCCATGCAGTAGGGGCATGGCGATGACACCATCCAATCCGCTTACGTGCCGGGGGATCAGGCCGAAGGCCGGGTTCAAGCCGTAACCGATAATCCAATTGAGGAGGTGAGCCGCCCAGAGCAGTGCAACAAAGGCGACAAGCGCCGCGGTGCGCAGAAAGAAGGCACGCATGTGATCCCGGTTAATCATGCTGGCAACAGTAGACGTCCCCACAGCGCCTTCAACGGCTTTCGCGCGCTGCACAGGGTGCCACCTTTGGGAAAGGGGGTTTGAGGCGGCCAACCTCGGTACGGCTCAAGCCAAGAAAATGGCCTCGATCTTACACGGTGTTCCCCGGGCGAAAGGGCTGCGGTTCACGCTCGGGGCGCTTCAGGGCTTCGGCGTATTTGCGGGCATTGTCATCAATCGTGTCGTGCCAAAGCTTCGAGACGAAGGCCCGGGCGTCTTGGACCGTCATGTCTTTCAGCGAAGAGGACAGCGCCATGAAAAGCTCATCCTCACTGATCGCAGCGGCATGGTGCATGGCGTCCGCGTAAAATGACGGGTCGTTAAGGACCTGCTCGCTCAGCGGCATCCGCGCGAGGTTCTCTTCTGGGATCCCCATGAAGATCGTGTCCTGCAGGTCGGTCAGATACGCACGCCGCGAGGTGGACACCGGCTTTCCTGCTGCCTTGGCGTCCAGATACGCCTGCAGGTTCTTGTCGAGCTTTGCCCTTGCATGGGTCATGATGACTTCACGCTTTCGGGCGGGTAGCGCGAATCCGGTGCAGCGCTCGATATGGGCGAGGAGATCTTCAACCTCTGCCTCAACATTAAAGCTCTCGAACCATGGAACCGTCCCTGATCTAGCCGCCACGCGCCCGCCCTCGATATTTCGATAATATATTATTGTATCGCATTTGCACCTGATCGCAAGCGGGTGGCGTCCTTCACGCAAACGGACATGGAAAAAGGGGAACCGTGATCCCACGGTTCCCCTTTGGGTTCAGATCGTCTCGCCCTCGCGTGCCAATTAGGCGACCAACGACAGCCCCGTGCCTGCGTCCTGCGGCTGCTCACCGCTGTCGATGAACGGGATGATCGAGAAGGTCTGCCCGCCGCGCTGTTCTTCGTTCTGCACGGCGTTCACGCGCAGGTCGCCATCGGGCGTGTTGATCAGCAACGACAGGTAATCATTGCCCGTGCGGCTGCTTTTGGCCATCCACGCCGAGCCGACGCGGATCGGTGTGCCCCGAGGCGAGCTGACCTCGATGCGGTAATCGGGGTGGGTCTCCTCGGATTTGTAGCTGTTCTCGATCAGCATGAACTCCAGATCGAACATCATGTTGGCGATGTAGCCCGTGAAGGCGTTGTCAGCATCCATGGCGGTGAGCTCGCCCGAGATCGAGCCGGATTTCATCAGGCCGTTCGAGACCAGCGGGATGATCTCGAACGCGCCGCTCTGGGCCGATCGCGCCTCTTTCGTCTGCACCGCGTTGACCCGGAACGGACCCAAGCCGACATCGATCTGCATCGAGATGTAGGGGTTGCCGCTAGTATTGCCGGTCTCGTTCCAGGCTGTGCCGATGCGCACCTTGCGGCCTGATTTGTTGACTGCCGTCACGTCAAAATCCGGGCTGCGTTCGGACATCTTGGCCCGCGCCTCCAACTGGATGGCGATGTCAAAGCGCGTCGAGTGGATCATGCCGGTGTACTGAGCGGCTGCGGTCTCGACATTGCGGGTGAGGGTTCCTGCGAACATGGGATGGTTCCTTTTGGATTGGCCGGTGTCTGACGTCCTTGCCAGCGCATCCGGGATTGCTTTCTCGACCCCTTGAGGGATCACAAATCAGAAAGCTTGCTTTCCTTTCAGCCCCGCCCACAGGTCAGAGCTGCCGTCCGAGTGGGAATGCCCCCGCGCCTCCTGGTGTTACGCCCCTCCCCTGCCCGTCTGGTCTTGATTGGCTGCCCGGACTTTCTGCGGCGTCCTTCGATTGCGCGACGAAGAACTCCGTTTCTTTTCCGTTCAACCGTTGCACGCTCCGGTCTGTCAGGCCGATGCAGCTACCATTCGGCACATAGATGATCAGGTACTGACCGACCCGGTCCTTGTGGACAACATAGCCGGTATTGGCCCAGTGCACGGTCTGCCCGGCATCAACGGCCGCCTTGATATCATCGAGTGTCATGGGATCCTCCTTAAGAAGAATGGTGGGGAAACGACGCAAGAAGCCCGATCTTCCGACCGGGCTTCCGTGCGGCATTCGTTTGGCAAACGGCCGAGACCTGTCATGCGCTTTGCGTGGCTTGGATCGCGCGCGACGCCATCCAATCCTTCAGGCCAAGAACCGTTCTGCCGGCGGCGACCTCGGAGGCCCAGGCAACCCTTGGGTCGCCGCAGGGCTCGGAGCCGACATGCCGGTCGATGTGGCCATTGGCCATCCATGGCTCGGGCTGGATCCGTCGCAGCCAGTCCGCCATGCTCGGGATACGTCCCTGACAGTCTTCGCGGACATGCTGCTCGCCGATCCAACGCACGGGAATGTCCCGACCTGCGCTATTGGTCAGGGTCAGGCCGAAGACACGTTCAGCCTCAAACAGGCCTTGGGCATGATGGCGCATGGCTCGGTGCGTGAAGAGCGCGAGGTGCTCTTTCGAGGCGTCAAACCAATCGTGCACAGCCTGATAGTCAGACGGCACCCCGCCGAATTTCCGGGCAGAGCTTTCAGCATGATGAAGCGGATGGGCCATCTCAAAGACCCTCGACATAGCTGTGCGAGCATTCGACATAGCGGTCCGCGTGATCGAGGGTGATGCTGTCGCCGGTGATGTCCCAGGTCAGCGTGCCGTAGCCGCCCTCGTTGTTTTCGAACCCCGGGTGATGGTGATAGGCGAGCGACCAGGCGAAATCGCCAACCTCTGTGGCAAGCGGTTCCGGCAGTTGGACCTCTGCAGGCTGCATCGTGACATCCTCGACATTGCCGGAGTCGCCATAGCCTTCGTATTCGGCAGTGACCTCGCTGATGCCAAGCGCACGTAGTTGCGCGAGCAGCTCCGTTCGAGATGCCTTCAAGGTGGTTTCGCGCTCTGCACGCCACTGAGCCGCCATTGCGGCATAGTCGATCTGGGGATTGGTCATGGGTCTGTCCTCTTGTCTGAATTTGGGGGGCCGGGCGTGGCACTGGTCAGAGCGCGCCCGGAAAGCGCAGACCGGCCAAACCCCGATCCGCGACGCTCGACCAGAAGCCCGCTTTGACTTTTCAGGCAGCTTGTTCTGCCGCTTTGGTGGTTCCCTGCCCAACGATCCGGGCCAGAATGCGGCCCGTGTCGATCCCGTCCCCATGCGGCAGGAACACCCGCAACTGGAAGGCGATGATCTCCGTGAAACACCCCATGGCCTTGAGACCTTCAATCATGCCCCGATCCGCACCGCCCAGCTCGAGACGCATCTCGCCTGCGACCCGGCGACGGGTCAGGGTCAGACCCCGGCCCAGATCGACAGGCGCGGTGGTGCCGAGGGCGGCGGTGAACATCTCCTGCGGCGTTTGCGGATTGGAGACGAGGAAGCGGGCGCGCAGCGCGGCCGCCCCTTCTTCGCTCAGCGTGCGCCCGATCATGGCGGTCGCCCCGTCCGGCGTGACGCGGTAGATACGCTCATTGGTGGTCGGAATGTCCTTCCAGATCGGCAGCAGCAGCCCAGTCAGCAGGTAAAGCTTGGTCGTGGTGGTTTTTGGCAGGGATGCAGCCTCGGCATCCCAAAGTCCTGCAAACTCGGGCCTGTTGATCTCTTCCCAGGCCGAGGACTCGAACCGCGTCTCCTCTAGATAGCTCGACCCGTTTGGCCGCACCGCCTTGCGCATCAGCGTAACGATGTCCTCGTCATACATCTGCATGGGCCGCGCCGAGATGAGCGCCGCGCGACCGGAGGCGCGATTGACCATCGGCGGCTTGTCGGGGTTGCGCGATAGGGCGTCATCCGCCGACAGCACGTGGACCGGGTCCGTCACCTCAAGTCCGATGATCCGCGTCACGGCGCCGGATTTCGGGCAGGTCCAGAGATCCTCTGTGGAGACCTGTTCGATCTTTTCGCCGCGCAGGGTTTCCACGCCGAGATCGAGCGTGCCCGCCGCCCGCGCGCGCTCAGACTGATCGGCAATCCGCCTCATGAACTCGGCAAAGAGCGCGTTCTGCATGTGGATGGGAAGGGCAAGCACCCGATTGAGAAACCGCTGGATCGGAGGCAGCTCCTCGAGCAGCACACCGTCCTTGTCGATCAGTCGCAGGGCTGTCCAGTCGGTGAAGCTCTCGCAGCTCATCGCCTCGGCGCGCCCGGCGGCAAGATCGGCATAGTAGCCACGCAATGCCGCCCGCGCGATCGGGCTTTCGAGATTGTCCTCCTCGCGGAACATGCCCTGCGAGCCGGTCTCGCGCTGACCCTTGGTCAAGGCCCCCAGCTGGTCGAGGCGTTTGGCAATCGTCGACGTGAAGCGTTTCTCGCCATGCACATCGGAGGTGCAGACACGGAAGAACGGCGCGCTGACCTGGGCAGAGCGATGCGTGCGGCCCAGCCCCTGGATGGCCGCATCCGCGCGCCAGCCGGGCTCCAGAAGATAGTGCCGCCGCCGTTTCTGGTTCTTCGCCGTTTGCGCCGCGTGATAGGACCGGCCCGTCCCGCCCGCATCGGAGAAGATCAGGATATCCTTCTCACCATCCATAAAAGCTTGGGTCTCGGACGAATTGCTGCTGGCGGCGCGCTTCTCGATGAAGAGATGACCATCCTCAGCCTTGAGGGGCCGGATGGACCGCCCCGTGACTTCTGCCACGGCCTCGTCGCCAAAGGCCCAGAGGATCTGATCGAGCGCCGAGGGGATCGGAGCCAGCGTCATCAACTCCATCATGGCCGCATCTCGCAAAGCGAGCGCCTCGCGCGAGACGACCAGCGCCCCGGTCTCATCCCGCAAAGGTTCCGCCACCATATTGCCGTCGATCTCGACCAGCTTTTGCGCATGGATCGGGAAGGCCTGTTCGAGGTAGCCCAGAACATAGTCGCGCGGCGTCAAGGCCCCCTCAACGAGTTCATCCTCCGGGTCCATCGTCTCAAGTCGGCGTTTGAGCAGGCTCTCACCTGTCGAGACAACCTGGATGACGCAAGCCTTGCCCGCCGCCAGATCGTCCTCGATGGCGCGGATAATGCTTGGAGCCTTCATGCCCATCAGAAGATGGTTGAAGAAGCGCTGCTTCGTGCTCTCGAAGCGGGACTTGGCCGAGGCGCGTGCGGCCGAGGCATTGGTCTCGCCCGAGGCATCGTTGACGCCGGTCGCAGTCAACGCGGCTTCGAGATTGTGGTGGATCGTCCGAAACGCACCCGCATAGGCGTCGTAGATCTCGATCTGGGCAGGGGTGAGCGCGTGTTCCAGCACATCGTATTCCACGCCATCAAAACTGAGGGCGCGGGCCGTGTAGAGGCCGAGCGTCTTGAGATCGCGCGCGACCACCTCCATGGCGGCCACGCCGCCGGCTTCCATCGCCGAGACGAAACTCTCGCGGCTTGGGAAGGGGTATTCAGGCCCTTGTCCCCAGAGACCGAGACGCGCGGCATAGGCGAGGTTGTGCACGCTGGTGGCACCCGTGGCCGAGATGTAGAAGACGCGGGCGCGCGGGGCAGCGAGTTGCAGCCGGAGGCCAGCAAGGCCCTGCTGCGAGGGTTTGACCCCCCTGCCCTGCTCGGACCCCGCCGCGTTCTGCATCGCATGGGCTTCATCAAAAGCCAGCACGCCGTCGAAGTCTTCACCCATCCAGTCGAGGATCTGGCTCAGTCGCGTGGTGCCGCATTTGCCCGCGGAGCGCAAAGTGGCGTAGGTCACAAAAAGGATGCCGTCGCCCATCGGGATGGACTGGTCCGGTTTCCATTTGGAGAGCGGCTGGATGTCGGCGGGCGAGCCGCCAAGATCAGTCCAGTCGCGGATCGCGTCCTCGATAAGCGTGGCGGATTTGGAGACCCAAATCGCCTTCCTGCGCCCGGCCAGCCAGTTTACAAGGATGAGCCCCGCGCATTCGCGCCCCTTGCCGCAACCGGTGCCGTCGCCGAGGAAATACCCGAGGCGATAGGGACACGCATGCGGGTCATCATCGGCGCGCGTCAGCTTTGTCTGGTCGTCATCGATGGTAAAACGCCCCGGCAAGTCGCGCCCATGGGCATCATTGGCCATGATGATGGTCTCGAGCTGCGCCTCGGAGAGATGTCCCTCCTCGATCAACCGGGCGGGCAGGCGCAAGTCATCACTGCGCGTGTTTGAGGGCATGGGCGGGGCAACCGAGGCCATGGCGATGCTTTCAACTAGCGGCGTGGGATGTTCCTGCGCGCCTGCGATCTCAATCCGCTGCGGACGGTAGCGCGCATAGATGTCCGAGATGGGCATGTTGTCGCGCGGGGTCTGAAGGCTTGTGAAGCTGAGCGGGACAACGGCCTTGGCCCGGGGTTTGGAGGGGGTGACAGGCGCAGCGGCGGCCTTGCGCGGGGCAGATGATGGAACGCTCGACCGAGTATGAGGGATCGCTGCCGCCCGTTGGACTGGGCGCATCTCGGTCCGGGTTGCGGCCACGGCATCGACATATGCCAAGGCTTCATCCAGATCCCGCACAGGGACGCGGATCATCTCGCCGTCCTCCTGCACCTTGTCGAAGACCATCAGCTGGGTTTCGACAGAGGTGCCGAGCTTGCGGTAGACCTGCCCCGGCATCGTCAACGCCAGTCGCGGCGTCAGGAGACCGCAGGCGCGGGACCAATGCGCGGCATCGCGTTCGGGCGTGAATCCTGGCGGCATGATCGCCACCAGCCGCCCACCTGGTGCCAGGCGCTTTGCAGCCGCAATGAGATGTTTGGCAGCGATGTGCTTGTCCCGGGAGCGGTCGACCGAGGAAGCGAAGGGCGGGTTCATCACCACGACCTCGGGCAGAACGGGCGTCTGCAGCAGATCATCGATATGCTCGCCGTCATGGCCTGTGACCTCGCCGCCGAAAACCGCGCGCAGGAGGCGCTGGCGAAAGGGGTCGATTTCATTGAGCACAAGCGTGGCACCGGCCCGGGCAGCGAAAGCGGCCAGGGCACCGGTGCCCGCCGACGGCTCCAGCACGGTCTCACCCTTGCGGATCGCCGCGGCCCGCAAGACCAGCGCCGCGAATGGCAGCGGCGTGGAAAACTGCTGCAGCCGGATCTGGTGCTCGGAGCGGCGGGTTTCCGTCAGCAGCCGCGAGGCAAGCAGCTTTGCAGCGGCGATGTCATCTGCCGCGCCGTCCCCACGCAGCAGCACCTGAACAGCCGCGGCCTGCATCAGGTCATAGGCTATGCGCCAGTCCCAGGCGCCACCGGCATCGCTGCCATGAAACGTCTCGCGCATGATGCGCGCCAGCGCTGAACTGCGCAGGGGTTGGTGGTCGACCTCCGCACCGATCTGCACGAGGGCAGAGGCGAGATCGGCTTCGGAGATTGCGAGAGCCGGGTTGGCCGTTCTGGGTTTGGACATGGGGATTTTCCTTTGGATCAGGGTCTGAGTTCCAAAGGACAAAAAGCCCGCTTTCGCTTTTCAGGGTGGCGGGGTCAGACCGCGCTGACCTCCAAGGCTTGGTCAGGTCTTGGGTTCGACCTGCCGCTTCGCATCAATCAATGCCTGTGCGGCCTGCATCACCTGAACCTGAGATGTTCCCGAGCGTGCATCCTCCAGCGCGGCCTGCACCTGCGCGCAAAACCAGGCGTCATAAGAATTCGCTTCAGCGGCCACGGAAATGCTCCTCGAGAGCTTTATCCAGAAGCTTGCCAAGGCCATGGGGCATGTCTGCAACGCGCACAGCAATTGGGAAACGGTGACCCGTCAGGTCAGTCGCGCATTGCCCTTCGAGATCGAGGTGCTGACCACCCTTTCCCCTTTCGTCCATCGCGCTTTCTCCGAGCTTATCGTTAGCCAATACTTCATCATTCCGCGTGGCGTCGTAAACGGCAAGGCCATTGTGATCACATCAAGTCGCGCAACTCGGGGATCGAATGCCGGAGGGACATAATCATATGTGAAGCTCGAAGCCGCCGTTCATTGGAAGCGCGGCGAAATCTGACTCTGAGCCCTCTTTACCGTTTTTCTGCATTGCCGCGAATGTCCGCAATCGGAAAACCGAAAGTAGCAGTTGCAATTTCCGACTTTGAGTAAACCTAGGTTAAAGGTTATGAAGTCTGCCGAATGAACCGAACACATGAGGAGCGGCTTAAATCTTGATAAGGGAAACAAGGAAATAGTGCACGGAAATTCCAGCCCAAAGCGGAGCAATAGGCTAAATTCTGAGAGCGTTTCTCGATCGATAGGTAGAGCGGTCAATTAGGTTAACAGAACTACCTTGAATGACTGACACGCTGCCAGAGCAAAGTTTCAAATTGGAATTTATGGAATAGCTACAAAGCTTGAACTGACGAGGTCTGCGATGCGGCCTTTGCATGTATTTGCAAAGGCCGCCTTTCGAAGTATTTAGAAGAAGCCCAACTTATTGGGGCTATAGCTTACCAACAAGTTCTTCGTCTGCTGATAGTGGTCCAGCATCATTTTGTGGTTTTCACGGCCAATGCCCGATTGCTTATAGCCGCCAAACGCAGCGTGCGCTGGATAGGCATGATAGTTGTTCACCCACACGCGGCCTGCCTCGATGGCACGCCCAAAGCGGTAGCAGGTGTTCATGTCACGCGACCAAACGCCAGCGCCGAGGCCATACATCGTGTCGTTCGCGATTTCCAATGCTTCGGCTTCATCCTTGAACGTGGTGACAGAGACGACGGGCCCAAAGATTTCCTCTTGGAAAACCCGCATCTTGTTATGTCCCTTGAGGATCGTCGGTTGGATGTAGTTCCCGCCAGCTAGTTCCCCGTTAAACCGTGCAGCACCGCCACCAGCCAGCACTTCGGCGCCTTCTTCGCGACCGATCGTGAAATAGCCCATGATCTTGTCGTGTTGGGCCTTGCTGACTTGCGCGCCGACCATCGTTTCGGGGTCGCGTGGATCGCCGTGCTTGATCGCAGCGACACGTTTGATGCAGCGCGCGATGAACTCTTCGTAAATATCCTCTTGGATCAGCGCACGTGACGGGCAGGTGCAGACTTCGCCTTGGTTGAAGGCGAACAGAACGAAGCCTTCGACGGCCTTGTCCAAGAACGCATCGTCCTTTGCCATCACGTCAGAAAAGAAGATGTTTGGCGACTTGCCCCCCAGTTCGAGCGTGACGGGGATCAGGTTCTTGGTCGCCGCTTCCATGATCTTACGGCCCGTGGCGGTGGACCCTGTGAATGCGATTTTGGCTATGCGCGAGGAGCTGGCAAGCGCAGCACCAACTTCGCCGCCAAAGCCGTTGACGATGTTCAACGTGCCAGCTGGCAGCAAGTCGTTGACCAGTTCTGCAAAGACCATGATCGCGGCAGGTGTTTGTTCGGCTGGTTTCATCACGACGCAATTGCCCGCAGCCAAAGCAGGGGCCAGCTTCCATGCCGCCATCAAAAGCGAAAAGTTCCAAGGAATGATCTGGCCGACAACGCCCAAGGGCTCGTGGTAGTGATAGGCGACGGTGTCGTTGTCGATCTCGCTCATGTTGCCTTCTTGCGCGCGCAAAACGCCCGCAAAATAGCGGAAGTGGTCGGCGCAAAGTGGCACGTCGGCGTTCATCGTCTCGCGGATCGGCTTGCCATTGTCCCAAGTTTCGGCAGTCGCCAATAGCTCTAGGTTCTCTTCAATCCGGTCTGCAATCTTAAGTAAGATATTCGCGCGTTCGGTCGCAGAGGTTTTGCCCCAAGCGTCTTTGGCAGCATGGGCTGCATCAAGCGCAAGTTCGATATCTGCCGCGTCAGAGCGGGCGCATTCGTTGATCATGCCACCGGTGATTGGCGTCACGTTTTCGAAGTATTTTCCATTGACTGGTGGCACGAACGCGCCGCCGATAAAGTTGTCATAACGTAGTTTGAAAGGCGACACATAAGTGCCAGCCTCTGTATGGGTCATATCGTTCATGTTGGTTCCTCCATTTTAATCCGGCTTCTCCTCCCGGATTAAAAAGAGTGTGACTTGCGTCGTGCGCCGCGTCTTGTGGGGGGGGCGGTGTCGCGGGATTAAGGTGTCTCACCAGTGAGACAGTTTCCCCTAACTATCTTCAAGTCCAAGCCGCTTCATCCGCCGATAAAGCGTCGCACGACCGATCCCAAGCTGGCGCGCTGCCTGTGAAACGTTGTTTCCAGCCCGCGCCAAGGCACGAATCACGGCGGCCTTTTCAGCCTTCTCAAAACCCGTCGGGCCATCTTCGCGCCCTAGAATGTCCGCCGCAGGACGCGCGACTAGATCACCAGTCCGTTGCAATCCAAAGACACGGCGGGCCTCGCGGGTGGCCCCTATGACCAAATCGCTTTCGTTGATGGCAAGCAGGGTTGAGGCCTCAGCATCGTCGCTTTCGGCCACAATGATCCGAGCGGACGAGAAGGCGGCCCTGAAATTCGCAGCTTCAATCGCGCGTGCGGTTTGGGCCACTTGGGCTGCGATTAGGCGATTGAAGGCCTCCGTTTGATCTGCACGCGCGGATGATAAATCAAGCGCCGCCACAAGTTGACCGTTGCTGCCGTAGATCGGCGCGTCGATGCAACTCATGCCTGTGTTGCGCGTATAGAAATGCTCATCTTGATGAATGATTACATGACGTTGCTCCGTCAGGCAGGTTCCAATGCCGTTCGTGCCTTCTCTCTCTTCACTCCAGTCGGCACCGGTCGTGAGGCCCCAACCTTCAAATGCCATAGCGTCAGCATCAGAGAGACGTTGGTCCAGAATGATGCCATCTGTATCGGTCAGGAAAACCGCGCAACCCGATTGTCCGACCAGCGAGAAGAGCGCGTCCAAGCGCGGGCTCGCGACGGTCATGAATTTTTCGAGCGCCTCCATCCTGAATTGCAGACTCTTTTGCTCTATTCGGTCAGGTGCCCGATGCTCATCAGGGTCCAGTCCATGCTTAATGACAGAACGGTGCCAACTCGCAGCAACCCGCGACTTTGCCGCAGCCGATGTCGACTGCGTTGCCTCCATCACAATATCAGCATGCGATGCCTTTGGTGTCATTTTGCTCTCCCTACAGCATCATTAAGACGCGCTGGTCTCGGTTTGTCGACTACTGTCCTAACCTTCACTGCCAGTGGGGCTCATTGCGCCAAGATATTTTGAAGCCCTCCTTTTTCAAATTCTCGGGCTGTTCTGTCGTTGGGATGAAGTCTTGCCGATTGAAATGGTTTCCCGAAGTGGGGACTTTAAATGGACCAAGATGGAAAATGACTTTCGACCCGGAGGCCCAGTTCCCGCCCGCGGTGCTTTCTTTAAATATGCCGCCCATTAAAAGCGGCCATTGATCTTCGTGGTGTTAAAGTCAGCTTCGTCCGGATAGTGTTGAAGAAGTCGACGTTGGAACTGCCGATGGGCGAAGCCCAAAGCTGCTGGGATGTTCCTCTCAGCCTGTTGGTTTTGGTTGCGGGACTAGTTTTGCGAGTTTCCTTAGGTTCTGTGCTGTGGCTGCGAGTTGGAACTGTTCGTACGCGCCTTTGGGTCCTCGAAGTCGCATCATCGGCACGCCGATGTATCGCTTCAGGTGGGCAAACAGCATCTCGACTTTCCGTCTCTGAATGAACGAGGTCATGTAGGCGTCTGTTTTTCGGATATCGCGGGCGACGTCTCTAGCCGCTTCGTGGACTGATCGCATCACGCGCCGGCCGGGGTCCCCTGGGCAGCATTGCGGCTTGAGCGGGCAAGCATCGCAGTCGTGTTTTGATGCACGGTACCGGATGAACCCGTCTTTACCGCTGTTGGGCTTTCGCGGTTTGGAGAAGTTCCGGCGATATGTACGCAGCTCTTTGTTGCCAGGGCATGTGTAGCTATCGGTTGCGGGGTCGTAGATGAAGTCTTCGCGTGAGAATGTGCCGTCCGTCCGTTTGGATTTATCCCAGACCGGGATGTGCGGGGCGATGCCGCGCTCTTCGACCAGCCAGCCCAGCATCTCTGCCGATCCGTAGCCTGTATCGCCAACCAACTTGTCTGGCGTCATGTCAAAGCGATCCGTGATACGGTCGATCATCCGTCGCGCGGCGAAGGCCTCCGCGGTTCGGATCGGCACGGATGGCTCCACATCCACGATGACCGCATTGTCCAAATCCACCATGTAGTTGGTGGAATAGGCGAAGAATGCGGCACCTCCATCGGCGCCTGTCCAGCGCGCCGCAGGGTCCACCGGCGAGATGTATTTGGGGACGACTTTGGTGGACGCGCCGAATGCGGCGTCATCCAGCGTTTCGAGATATTCCTCAACCACGCGAGTGGTCAGTTCGGGGGGCAGCCCTTCTTTGCTTTCAATCCCGCGTGTCTGGTTGGCATTGGCCGGGATCAGGCTGGCATCGACACCAAAACTCTCGCCGCCAACCAAGCCCTCATCAATACAGCGTCTCAGAACGGTTTCGAAGAGGTATCGGAACAAACCGCTCTCCCGGAAACGTCCATGCCGGTTCTTCGAGAAGGTTGAATGGTCAGGCACCGGGTCAGTCAGGTCGAGCCTGCAAAACCATCTGTACGCCAGATTGACATGCACCTCTTCGCAAAGGCGGCGCTCTGATCGAATGCCTTGGCAGTAGCCCAACAACAGCATCCGGATCATCAACTCAGGGTCAATCGAAGGACGACCATGCGAGCTATACGACGGCGCCAGAAGCGGTCGAACGTCCGACAGGTCAAGGAAACGATCAATGCCGCGTAGCGGGTGATCGGCAGGAACAAACTCGTCAATCGAGAACTCGTAAAACAGCGCACCCTGCGCCACCTGCCTCGGTCCCATCATCGCCAAATCCTCCACTCTCAAAACGAGTGAATCAGCGCCAGACCAACCAATCAACGGACTTTTTCAACACTATCTCCGCAAAGCTGCCTCTCGATTGATTGATGATGAAGGTCCGCTCAGACACGCCGTGGGCGAGATCCATTTCATTCCCGCTGCCCCGCCATAAACTCGGCCAGCACAGGACTTGCCGCGCCCTTTGCGGAGCTGAGCAGCTCCGAGCCAGCGAGCGTCGCTTTCGACAGGCGCACGAGCGCGCCGGTTTCCTCGATGCGGTAGCAGCGGCGCTTTTGCCGCGCGCGCCTGTAGTGGGTCGCGGTGACAATCTGGCAGGTACTGCCATCGGTGAGCGTCACAGGTGCTGCGAGCTTGATCTTGTCGCCTTCCTCGTAGTCCGGGATCGCAGCCCAGTCCTGGCAGCGCTGGCGCCAGGCATGAGCATAGCTGTCTGGGTCTTTCAGCTCGGACAGCAGGGCCAATAGGCTCAGTGGCGCGCGGGATTCGACCGGTCCCGCGCTTTCCTCCATGTCCTTGTAGCCCCAGCAGCCGTCATCATATCGGGTAAGGAATACGGCACCGAACGTGATGGAGCCATCCGCATCGGTGACATAGGTCGTGTCTTCGACAGGGGTGCCGTCGATATTGGTGACCCTTGCCGCCGCATACCAGGTGGAGCCGACCTTGCATGCCTTGACCAGTTCGGTTTTGCGCGTTTCGCCCTCAAAAGTGCAGAGCCGGCTGATTTCCGATTTCTCATCCGCGTAGGTTTTGACGCGGCGGTCGGTGTAGAAGAGCCATCCCATCAGGCCGCCCTCCGATCATCGAGTTCCATCAGGGCATCGAGCGGCACGCGGTAGGGCTGCATAGCGTCGAAATCCTCGCAATTGCCACAGTTCTGCACGACCGCAAAGGTGTCGCAGGCATCCTTGAGGATGACCCTGAAGGTGCCACCGAGGCCCGAGGGCACCTCGTAGGTCCCGCCGACGAGATAGTCCGAGGCCCGGCGCACGAAGACGCGGATGCTGTGGCCATCGGTGGCGAGCCGGATGGCCCCTCGCCCCCGGTCGATGAGCACCTGCACGTCATCCAGGATGTCGGTGTAAAACTGGCCGGTCAGATCGCGAAACGCCATGCGGCGCTGCGCCATCCAGTCGGTATCCCGAAACGGGTTCATGCCGTCGGCGAAGGCGAAGGAGGGATCGGCCTGTTCGGTGGTGACGATACGGGTGGTCGTGCCATTGATGCCGTTCGAGCGCAGATGCACACCATTGCCGACGATGAGGATCAGGGCTGGCCTGTCCACGGGCCCGTTCCAGTTGGGCAGGAAGGTTTTGCAGGCGCGCGCATGTGCGATTTGCGCCGCAACAGCGGAGGCAGAGAACTTGAGAATAGCCATGAGGATGTCTTTCGGTTGGGTGTGGGAGGGTCGACCCGCGCGGGTGGCATGGCCCACGCGCGGGTCGCGTGATGGCTCAGGCCGCTTGCGCGATGTCGCTGTCAGGATCCGGGGTTTCCGTGATCGGCGCCGTCTCATCACAGGCGCCACCGGCGGTCTGCATCATCGGCGGGCACCAGGCGGCCACGGCAGCGCGCTGTGTATCCGTCAGCGTGGCGAAGGGTTCAGCGAAGAGCTTGTCGCAGAAGGCGACAATTTCCTTCTTACTCGACGAGGCCAGCGTCACCGCCTCCTGAGCCAGACCCAATTCTTCGCCGAGGATTTTCAGGAGCCAGGCCTTCTTGAAGCGGTTGAAGAGCGCCGCGTTCGGCGTCCAATGCGCGCGAATGTCGGGCATGATCTCGATCTCGAACTCATGCATCAGGCTGTCACGCTGCCGGTCCCGCGCGAAACAGGACTGCGTCGTGCTGGCGGTCGCATAGGCCACGAGCTTGGCCTTCTCGCCGGCGTCCAGCGCGCGAAACGCCGCGAATTGATCGGCGGGCGACCGGGCGTCGTCGAGCCAGGACAGATCAAGCGCATCATGCGCCGCCGCCACCTGCTCGAGCGAGGTCTCGTCGATCTCGTCCATCTTGGCGTGGCTGCGGTATTCCTTGAGGGCATCGATCTTGATCGCCTGCGTGACACTCATGCCGCTGGCCAGAACGTCACTGACCAGCTTGAAGAGCGTCACATCAAGCGTGGCCTCCGGATGCAGCGCCATCGCAGCGCCAAGGGCCATGGCCCGCTCTGTCTTGAGGTCCTCAGCCAGTGAGGCTGGATAGGTGATTTCGCCGGCGTCCGGGGCCTCCTCACCGGTCGGGTTAGCCGAGGAGCCGCGCGCACCCTCCTCTTTGACGGTGTCTTCCGGGCGGACGAGGCCAACATGGAGCGTGATCTGCCCACCCTGCCACGACGCGATCACACCTGCACGGGCCAGGTCCTCGGCACTGTAGGCCTCCTGCAGATCGCGGGCTTCGTCTTCTAGAGCGTCCACGCGCTCGTAAAGGGCGTTGTAGGCACCGTCCTCGAGCCCCTCGTCCTCCATCTCAAGCTGCAGTTTCTCGAGCTCGGCGGTGATCTCATCGATGCGCTTCTGGGCAGCCTCATCCGGCTCGATCGGGCCGGGATAGACGCGGCCGTAGTCGGCCATGGTCGCGTAGTCATAGCGCACCATCGCATCGGCCCAGGCAAACCCCAGCCCCATACGGGCCTCTTCGGCAGCGGCACCGAGCTTCTCGAGCAGGATGGTCTCGACCAGCGCCGCATCCTCAAGCACGGAATGCTCTTCAAGAAGGTCAGCCGCGATGGCCCCGCCACGCGCCTCGTAGTCCGCGCGCACGAAAGCCCCGATATCGTCACTGACCTGCACGCCGCGGGATTTGAGGGTCTGACGGACGGTATAGGCCTGCAGATAGCCACCGTCCTTCGTGAGCGCCTCGAAGACCTCGCGCTGCGCCTCCTGGCTCGGGTGCTCGGCAAAGGCCTTCATCGTGTCGAGCGTGATCACCTTGCCCCGGGCCGCGGCGCGGATGTCGGGGTGGATCAGGCCATAGCGCAACCGGCTTTTCACGGCCGTCACCGTGGTGCCGAAGGTCTTTGCGATCGTCTCGGGCGTCTGACCGTCGACCTCCATCATCCGGGCGAAGGCCTCGAACTCGTCGATGGCATTCATCGGTGCCTGGGTGATGTTCTCGGCGAGCGACAGCGCCGTGGTGACGTCGCTCTCCTCAGGGACAAGGCGGCAGTCGACCTTGGTTTTCGCCGTGAACCCCTTGCTGGCCTTGTCAGCGATCAGCTCCTTCAGCGCGGCATGGCGTCGGCCACCGGCGAGGACAGCGTATTTGCCGTCGAGCTTCTGAACCAGAAGCGGCTGGAGCAGGCCCAGAATAGCGATACTGGCCTTCAGATGGGCGATGTTCTCGGGGTCATAGGTTTCCGGCGCGTTGCTGCGCACATTGGCGGGATGCGGGACGAGATCGCCGATAGCGACGGTAAGGGGAGCAAAGCTTGTGGTCATGGGATATCCTTCCAGGAGGGTGAGGTGTGGCCCGCGCGCTCACGCGCGTGACCAATCCCCGGCTTCAGGGATCATCACGACAAAAGGCCCACTTTCCCTTTGAGGGGTCAGCGGGCCTTCATCGTCTCAGATGTCAGGGTGAGGAGTCCCCTGCCCTACCAGTCGCGCGCCAGCATGATGGTCAGCACGCGCATGGTGGTGGCAGGATTGTCCGGGGTCTCAGCCCCGTAGCGGAAGTCCGAGTCTGCTTCATAGAGATCGATCTTCCAGAACACGGTTTCGCCCCAGATCTCGACCGCCCCGAAGTCGTGCCATCCCTCGGGATCATTCTCGGGCCTGAACGTATCGAATGCGCCGGTGGCCTTCACCGCCTCGGCCATGAAGCCGTCATCGGCCTCAATGAGCGAGCGCGCGACATGCATGCGGCCCTGGATGGGCTGCTCAGGCGGCACCCCAAGGCACGCGAGCTTGCGGAAGGCATCGTTCTGCGCCGCGATCACGGTCGGATCTGGACGGTTTGGCTGGGGTTGCACGGTCATGGACATGGGGCTCTCCTTTGAGAAGTTGAAACACCCTTCCTAAAGCCCGCTTTCACTTTTCTGCTTGGTAGAAGACCCCGTCCAAACCTGCCCGAACCAAACAGTTCCGATAGTCCGCTCAGCGGGACAAAGCCGCAGTTGTCGATCAACCAAGATAGCTGACCCATCCCCTAAATGTGAACGCGGCATAGAATAATTGGATGTCAGTGAATCCGGCTTGCGCGAGAAGGGCTTGGTCTTCTTGTGGCGATAGAATCGGCAGGCGCGCCTTCAAGTTCTCCACACTCTTTTCTGCTTGTTCGATGGACATCCCATGGGACACCATCAAGGCCGCGTTGCGGCGCAGCCAGAGATCCCGTTCCTGCCCGTCCGGCACACTGTGATTCATAACTACCAGTGGCGCACCCGGGCGCAGGCGACGGGCGATCTGGCTCAGCGTGCACAAGCGCTCCTCCTGCGGCAGGAAGTGCAGGGTCAAAAGGCAGGTTGCGCCATCGAAGAGGCCTATTGGAGCGTCATCGATATAACCCTCAGTGAAAGTCACTCGGTCAACCATGTCGCCCAGAGTCTGCCGGGCCTGATCGTTCATCTCGGCCGACGGATCGACGCCCTCCAATCGCCAGTCCGGCTGCATGTCCGCGAAGGCGCGCAGTTCGAGGCCCCCACCGGCGCCCAGCACCAGCACTCTGCCAGACGGCGGCACCCGTTCCGCGAGCAGGAGCCCCGCCATGCGGTAGACGTCATGCAGGCCGGGGACCTGGCGCGCGGCCCGTGCCGCATATCCGGCAGTGTCGTGACTAAAGGCATGATGTGTAACCCCACGCTCCGTCACGACATCGTCTCCGGCCAGACCAGCGAGCGATGCAACTGCATGCCGGCCAGTGCCCCATCGCTGACAGCGAAGGAGACTGCCCCTGGAACGACGGCCACGTCGCCACAGGCGAAAACGCCGGGCACTGTCGTCTGCTTCGACGCATCCACGGTAATGATCCGGCCCATCGGGTTCTCAATGATCTCGCAGCCTAGGTCCGAGGGAAGACTGCTGGATGGAGTGATCGTCGTCGCGACGAACAGTCCCGCAAAGGACAGGACCCTGCCGTCGGTCAGCTGCACGTCCGCGTCGCCCGCGATGGCATGAATTGACGTGCCCTCGACGGTGATGCCCTTGCGCTCCAATCCATCCCGCCCCTCGGGCTCCAACATCAGGGCACCGTTGGTTAGCAGAGTGGCCTTACCCCACTCTGCCAGCAATTCCGCTTGATGCACCGACATCGGGCCTGTGGCGATGACACCGATGCGGCCCTGATCAAGCTCATAGCCATGGCAATAGGGACAGTGAAAGACGGATTGCCCCCAGCGCTCTGCCAGTCCCGTGATATTTGGCAACTGGTCGGTCACCCCGGTCGCGAAAAGGACCCGTCGACCGCGATGGCTTTGCCCTTCGGCCGATGTGACGACAAAGGCATCCTGCTCCCCCGTGATCCCGGTGGCTTCGGACTCCAACCACGTCAGCGTCGGGTAGGCTTCCAATTGGCGGCGGGCCGTGCTGGCGATGACAGCAGGATCGACGCCGTCCTGGCCCAGAAAGCCATGTGCGTGGCTGGCAAAGCGGTTGCGCCTTTGCCCGGCATCGATGACCAGGACCGACCTGCGCGCACGCAGAAGCTGGAGGGAAGCTGCCATGCCGGCGTAGCTTCCCCCGATGACGATGACATCGTGGATCATTCAGGGTTCTTTCTAGTTGCGCCGTGCGGCGTGCCGGACCGCGAAATCCGCGGCAAGATCGGCAAGGGTGACATTTTCGAAACGCGCCAACAGCAAGGCCTCGGCTTCGGAAAAACTCTCGTCCAGCGCCGCGTTGACGGTCTGTTCGACCAGACACCCCGGAGCATCGTTACGATTGCCGACGGCGAACAGTGCAGGCTCGCCCAAGGCGTCATGCAGGTGCCGGAGCGAGACGGCCGACAGGTCCGCCGTGATCCGCCACCCGCCTGCATGTCCCCTGTCGGATGCCACGATCCCGGCCTCGCGCAGAAAGCCCATCGTGCGCCGCACGACGACCGGGTTGGTGCCAAGGCACTGCGCCAGATCGTCGGACGTCATGGGGCCCTCTCGCTCTGCCATGTGGAGGAGCGCGTGGAGGACCGAGGAAAGGCGGCTGTCACGCTTCATGTAACTTCAATAGTTCTGATTTGATCTGTTGTCAAGATGAGCGAGTTCTCAGAGCCGCAGACGGGTAGATGTGAGCTCACACCTGCCATTTTCCGCTTCGCAGCAACAGGTCTGTTAGGCGGCCTCGGCGCTGCCCCCTGCCCTGCCCGCCTCTGATCGGGCGAACAGGTAGTCGCAAGCGCGTTGTGCGTCGGCCGCATGCTTGAAGATCGCGGTCTTGTCCGAACGCAGAACGCGCAGCCAGTTGTAGAGATACGCCGCGTTCATCTCGAGCGTATGCGCCGTGAAGCCAAGCGTCTGACCCAGAAACACCGAAGACAATTCGGCCACGATCTCTTCGCGGGCATAGGAGGTGTTGCCAAATCGCGAAAGGCCGAAATCACGGTTCAGTCGATGCGGGGCTTTTGTGGCATGGGCCAGTTCATGGGCCCAGACCCCGTAGAAATTGCGCGGGTCCTGAAACCGCGTGATGGACGGCATGTAGACCTTGTCCACGGGCGGCAAATAGTACGCCTCCGTGCCCGTGAAGACGGTTGTGATGTCGATGGCATCGAAAAACGCCTGCATGTGAGGGATGGGCTCGGACGGCGGATGTTCGGGCGCTGGCTCCGGGTCGGGGAAGAAGCTTTCGGGCAGGCCCTCGATCTGGCAGGCATTGAACACGCGGTAGGATTTCTGAAAGCGAAAGATGCGGGCTTCCTCGGAGCGATCATCGCCGTCGCTGCGATCGTCTTCGCCGTCAGCGTCTTTCCGGCTTTGGCCGTAATAAACGACGACAGAGGACTTCTCGCCCTTGCGGACCTTTGCATCCAACGCATTGGCCTGCGGCAGCGTCATCCAGAAGGGCGAGCTGTGGCCCGCCATCACGGTCCGCATTGTCAGCAGGAAGTTGTTCACTCCCTGGTAGGGTTCACCGCCCACGCGCAGGGGACGAGAGCTGCCACCTGCGGTCCAGGGCTTGCGCCACGGCAGAACACCGCGCTCGATGATGCGGATGATTTCGTTTGTGATGACCTCGGAGGCATCGAATTTGGGCGTGCGGGATCGGGCCATGGCAGGCCTCCTTTCGAGTGTTGGTGAGAGGGAATGGGGATCAGGTTGACTGACGGGGCCGTGGATCGTTTGCGATCCGCGCGCCGAGCGCTTCGACCCTGTCGATGTAGGTGGTCAGCGAGACGGACCAGCCAGGACCGCAAGGTTCAGGGTCGATCGATCCGTCGCGCGTCACGCGCGGGAAGTTGGCGAAGGCGATGACATCGGTGACGGGTCGGATATCGATGAACGGGGTCCCTCGTGCGACCGCAAGAGTGGCCAATGGAAAGCGCTCGATCGGCGCGAGGGTGGACACGGTGGTCCAACCAAGATGGATGAATGTCCCGCCCTCTCCGCAGATCACATGCGCGTTTGGCAAAGTCGCCGCCTGCTTCAGATAGCCGAGGTCACGCAGTACGGTCTCGCGCTCGAGCCGTTGTGCCTGCCCCGTCTGGCCGGTTCGGCGTAGTTCCTTGTGTCGCCACCACGAGGCAGCGGTCGCGCGCAACACGCGCAAGACGCCTGTTTGCATGGGAATGTCCTTCATCGGCAAACACAGACCGGAACCCGGCCCGGACCCATCCGAGGGACCCTCAAGGGCCCTCATCCGTCAGTCACAAAACCCGAAGGACACTTTCACTTTCACCCGGCCCGGCACCTGCCGTCTTAAAGACCATCGGGCACTCAACAAGGGGAACAATGCCGTCACGTCTGCCGAGGGCATTGATTTCGCACAGCAAGTTCGGTTCGACATCCAAGATCGGCGACGCACATCGGCAGCATCTCGCACCTAAGGTGATATAACTGTTTTTTATCAATTATTTATTGATTTTGAGAAATCGACAGAAATCTCCCTGAAGACCTGCCTACAACTGTGAACACGGTGCATTTTTCAATCTTGAAGCATCACGTTGCCTTACCGCCAAGTCTGCAATAGAAGCAGTATTCGAGGTGCAGATTCCTTGCCCCAGCCTTCTCGACCATGCCGCGCAGATATCCGCCCGGCGAGGCAACCTCACCCGTGCTATGCTTTTCGAACACGAGCGCAAACGCCGCCGTTGCCACCTGTGTGCCCATTCGGTCCTGAGCCACGTTCCAAGCATGCTCCGAAATCCCGATCATCGGCCTGAGTTGCCCGGCAACCCGATGCAGATCGCCCCAATCCTTCAGGAATCCGCCCATATTACGCGCCCAGGACGCGAACTCTGGACAGGCCTGCATGATTGTTGGCAGGTCAAGCGCGGTCCGGTTCTTGCGCAAAGCCGGGCAGGAACAACGCAAGTAACGCGATGATTGCACCGGACACGCTATTGGGTTTCGGCTCCAGCACCGCACCGAGACAAGCGATTAAGGCCGCGAGCGCCACGTGCCAGCCAGCCCGCATCATACCGAGTGCGAAACTGACTTGGCTCGAGGCTGGGCCGGGCAGGAACTGGCACAGCGCCACCAGATCGGCGTAGGCGTGATCGCTCAGCCACTTGCGTTGCGTACCTAGCTCGTCGCGGAATACCCAGACGCGCCATCGGCCCACCGAAGGAAGTCAGGCAAAGCTTGAAGAAGGTGGAAAAAACCTCGCCCGACGTTCCTTGTGCTCGCATGTCGCGGCGACAACGATCTCCAGGACGCAGAGTCCATTTGATCGCCCGACGCTGGAAGTGGCAGATATCTTTCGTCGTCATCGTGATGCCTATCGTTCGGCCAAAGATGGTCATACCGGTCGCGTGGAGCGCCGCGAAATGTCGGCCATCGAGCGTTGCCAGACCCGGATGGACGGTCGCGCAGGCTTATCGACCCATCCTTTCGTTGTTCGCAGGCGGCAACGAGGCAGGCGGAAGCCCGCCGTTTCTGCCACATTATGGCCTGGTGATGTTCGTTATGCCTGACTTCTGCCGCGCTCAGCACTATCTATTCGATAACACTTGAAGCGGAGCGAGCTATGAGATTTTCTCGAACACTGGCCGTAATGGCAATTGCAGCCGTATCGATGGCCGCCGTGCCTGCATCGGCAGACCCTGGGCGCGGCAAGGGCAAGGCGCACGGCGACTACCGCAACGGATTTACAGGACACTGCCCGCCGGGACTTGCAAAAAAGAACCCGCCCTGTGTGCCGCCGGGGCAGGCACGCAAGTCCTATGATCACTACGGCTCCAGAATCGGGGACATCCTTCGCATCGGTGATTACGTGGTTATTCGCGATCCCCGTAGGCTAAATCTAGAGCCGCGTGACGATTGGCGCTATTATCGCGAGGGCAACCGGGCCTATCGGGTTGATCGTGACACCAGAAAGATCCTCTCCGTCATCAACCTTATCGATGCCTTCACAAACTGAACCGTCGGCGTTGATGATCGGCTCTGACGCAGTTTTGGTGCAGATTGAAAATCTGCCGCCGTACTCATCCGACTTGAACCCAATCGAAATGGCGTTCTCGAAACACCAAGCGCATCTGCGACGGATCGGGGCCAGAATATTCGACCAGATGTTCGACGCACTCGCGGAAGTCTGCGATCTGTTCACACCGCAGGAATGCTGGAATTACTTCTGCGAAGCAGGATATGGATCAAGTTAAAGGCTCGATGCTCTAGTGTTCTGCACCTGACGTAGGATTCCCGCCGGCGCCGCTCTGTGGCATGGTCCGCGGATGAGACGCTCCGATATCTGCCTCTACCTTGGCCCCGCCGACCGCGCTGAGATTCAAGCTTTGCTGAGCAACCGCAACACGCCGCGCAAGCTTGCCTGGCGGGCCGAGATCGTGCTGGTGACGGCGGACGGTCAGGGCACCGTCGAGATCATGCGGCGGACGGGCATGTCGAAGCCGACGGTCTGGCGCTGGCAGGAGCGGTATCTGGACGAAGGTGTGTTGGGGCTCAAGCGGGATAAGACGCGGCCCTCTCGGGTGCCGCCTCTGCCCAGAGAGGTTCGGCTGAAGGTGATCGCGAAGACCGTGCAGGAAACGCCGGCCAATGCCACGCACTGGAGCCGCGCGACGATGGCCGAGGCGGTGGGCATATCGCCCTCGAGCGTGGGGCGCATATGGGCGGATGCAGGGCTGAAGCCGCATATCGTGAAGGGGTTCAAGGTTTCGAACGACCCGATGTTCGAGGCGAAGGTCACCGAGATCGTGGGGCTCTACCTCGACCCGCCGGACCGTGCGGTCGTGCTGTGCGTCGACGAGAAATCCCAGATACAGGCGCTCGACCGGACACAGCCCGGGCTGCCGCTGAAGAAGGGGCGCGCGGCGACCATGACCCACGACTACAAGCGCCATGGCACCACCACCCTCTTCGCCGCGCTGGACGTCAAGTCGGGTCTGGTCATCGGCGACTGCATGCCGCGCCACCGCGCAAAGGAGTTTCTGAACTTCCTCCGCCGGATCGATCGGGCGGTGAAGAAACCTCGCGACATCCACATCGTGCTCGACAACTACGCCACCCACAAGACGCCCGAGGTGCAGGCCTGGCTGGAAAAACATCCGCGCTTCAATCTGCATTTCACGCCCACCAGCGCGTCTTGGTTGAACCTGGTCGAGCGCTTCTTCGCCGAGATCACCGCGAAGCGCATCCGACGGGGCAGTTACTCCAGCGTCGACGATCTCGAGGGCGCCATCTACGACTACCTTCTGCTGCACAACGCAAAGCCGAAACCCTTTGTCTGGAGCAAGACCGCCGATGACATCATCGCCCGCGAATGCCGCGCGCTTGATGCCCTCGATGAAATCAGGGGAAATCGGTAGCAACCGTCTGACTCGGAACACTAGAGGATCGCGGTAGACCGGATATCCTCGGCGGCGAAGTCGATCAATGCGCGGATCTTGCGTGGCAGGGCCCGACCCTCCAGATAGACCGCGCTGACTGGACCGCTGTCGCCTCTGAATTCCTCCAGCAAGGGGAGCAGCGCCCCGGTCTCGATGGTGTCGCGCAAGGCGAACTGCGGAATGTTGGCGATCCCCATGCCGCCGACGGCCAGATCCATGGCCGCGCGCGCCGAGTTGACCTGAAAACGCCCCCGGATCTGAACAACTGTCTCGGTCCCATTTCTTTCGAAGACCCATTTGTGCGGAACCCGCCGGTTGGTGTCCACAACACAGGTATGGTTGGTGAGTTCTTCGGGCGAGTCGGGTTTCCCGTGTGCTCGGATATAGTCCGGGCTCGCCACCAGGAGGCTGCTGAAGGTGCCAAGCCTGAGCGTCTTGAGCGACAGCATGTCGGACCGGCCGATGCGAAACGCCAGATCGATGCCCTCGCTTGCCAAGTCGACGTAGCGATCGTTGAGCCGCAGATCGAGCGTAAGATCCGGGTTCTGCCGGGCAAACCGTGCCAGCATCCCCGTGACGTAAACTTCGCCGAACGTCACGGGAGCCGAGATGCGAATGATGCCGGTCAGCCCGCGCGATCCCTCCGCGACGCTGCCGAGCAGGTCATCGAGATCATCGAGCAGCGCGGGCGCCCGCGCAATCAGGTCCTCGCCCGCCGGCGTCAGCCCCACCTTGCGGGTGGTCCGCTGAAGCAAGCGGGCACCGAGGCGTTGCTCGAGCGCAGCCACATATTTGGAAGTCAGCCGGTTCGACACCCCCAGCTGATGGGCGGCCGCGGTGAACGAGCCCGTCTGCGCGGTGGCCACGAAGGCCCGGAGTTCATCGACGATATCCATGGCAGTTACTTAGTACGCTTTGTAGATAGTCATTCTCCATAGTCGCCATTTCATTGACTAAAGGCAAGGCGTATCTTCCTGACAGATCAAACAGCGCCTGAAGGCGCGCACTGAAAGGAAAGAAGTCATGAAAATCGCAATCATTGGTAACGGCAATGTCGGATCCGGTCTGGCAAATGTCCTGAGCAAAACACAACATGAGGTCGGGACCTTTGGTCGCGCCGACGATATGGCAAACGCCGTGACTGAGGCCGATATCGTTATTCTCGCGACACCCTATGGGGCAGTTGCCGAAATCGCCGACCAGGCAGACTTCAACGGCAAGATCGTCATCGATGTGTCCAACCCCGTCACCGAGGATTTCTCGGCCCTGCAACTCGGTACCACCACGTCGGCCGCCGAGGCGATCGCTGCGCTCGTTCCGGGAGCGTTCGTCGTGAAGGCCTTCAACACGATCTTCGCCCAGCACTATGCGGGGGATCTCAAGCTGGACGGTCAGCCGTTGCAGACCTTTATCGCCGCCGACGACGAGACGGCGCGCGACACCGTGAAAACGCTGGCCGCAGAGGCCGGGTTCGAGCCGATCGATGCCGGCCCCCTGTTCACTGCCCGTCAGTTAGAGCCGCTCGGCTTCCTGAATATCCAGTTCGGCTATGTGCTCGGAAAAGGCACAGAGATCGCGCCGCGCTGGCAGTTTTCCGCCTGACCCAACCTCCCGAACAAAGGAAAAAGACAATGTCCAACGCAAACCATCATAGCCCGCCTCAATCACCGGTGATTCCCGGTGTGGCAAATGCCGATCTGGCAGCCACAATCCTGCGCGTCTCTCTGGGAATACTGTTCATCGCCCATGGCTGGCTGAAACTGGCGATCTTCACGCCGGCTGGAACGGCCGCCTTCTTCGAAAGCCTCGGCTTTCCAGGGGCGCTTGCCTATCTCGTGATGGCCGCCGAGCTCGCTGGCGGCGTGGCGCTGATCCTCGGCGTCTGGACCCGCTGGGTGTCGCTCGCGTTGGTGCCGGTTCTGCTCGGCTCGATCTACGCGCCGCATGGCGCGGCCGGCTTCTTCTTCTCGAATGAAGGCGGCGGCTGGGAGTATCCGGCGCTTTGGGCGATCACACTGGTCGTGCAGGCCCTGCTGGGCGACGGCGCCTATGCGCTCAAGCGCAGCCGGACCTGATCCGATCCGTCCTCATGGTGCGGGGCAATCAGCCCCGCACGCTTCCGCACAGGAGTTTCACGATGACCAATCCAACCGAAAATTTCGACATGAATACCGCGCCGATCCGCATCAATACCGTTCGGCTCAGGGTGCGGGATCTCGATGCCGTTTCGTCCTTCTACCGTGACGTTCTGGGGCTGGTGCCGCTGGCAGAGGCCGGAAGCAGCGTGACACTGGGCACCGAAGAGACGCCGCTGCTGCATCTTGACGGCGACCCGTCGTTACGCCCGCGCGATCCCAGGCAAGCGGGGCTGTTTCACACCGCCTTTCTGTTGCCATCGCGCGGCGAACTTGCCCGCTGGCTTGGCCATGTGACCGAAACGGGCGTGCGGCTGCAGGGCGCATCGGATCACATCGTCAGCGAAGCGATCTATCTAGCCGATCCCGAAGGCAATGGCATCGAGGTCTATGTCGACCGTCCGCCAAGCCAGTGGCGCGATCGCGCGGGTGATATCCGTATGGCGACTGACCCTCTGGACCTTGAGGGCCTGATGCGCGCGGCGCAAGGCCGGACATGGGCCGGATTTCCGAAGGGCGGCATCATCGGCCACGTTCATTTACAGATCGGCGACACGAAAGAGGCGGATCGCTTCTACCGCGACGCCCTCGGCTTCGCCATCGCGGCGACCTATCCGGGCGCGAGCTTCTACGGCAGCGGCGGTTATCACCACCAGTTGGCCGGCAACATCTGGAACAGCCGCAATGCCGGGACGCGGGACCCGTCCGAGGCGGGGCTGAGCGAAATAACCCTCGGCGTCGATCCGACGGCGCGTCAGGCGATCACGCAGCGCCTTGGCGGCGACCGCTTTGCCGATCCTTGGGGCACCGCCTTCGCGCTGGCGCAGTGACGCACTTTGCGAACCTGATAGTAAAAAGGAGACAAGACATGCTTGTGAATGGAAAATGGGTCGAGAACTGGCAGCCTGTGCAGAAGGCCGATGAACAGGGGCGTTTCGTGCGCCAGGTTTCGGAGTTCCGGAACTGGATCACCCCCGATGGGCGTCCCGGCCCCACGGGCGAGGGTGGTTTCGAGGCCGAGGCCGGGCGGTATCGGCTCTATGTCGCGCTGATCTGCCCGTGGGCCTCGCGAACCCTGATCGCACGGCGGCTCAAGGGGCTAGCGGATCTGATCCCCGTCACGGTGGTCAACCCGACGCTGACCGATCAGGGCTGGCGGTTCGGCGGCTATCCGGGCGCGGATGAGGACCCGCTTTACGGATCGAGTTACATGCATGAACTCTATACCCGTGCCGATCCGCATGTTTCGGGCCGCGCCACCGTGCCGGTATTGTGGGACATGAAGCGCGGCGTCATGGTGAACAACGAAAGCGCCGACATCGTGCGCATGTTTGATACCGCCTTCGAAGCGATCGCCCCATCCGATCTGCGTCTCTATCCCGCCGCTTTGGCCGACGAGATCGACGTGCTGAACAGGCAGATTTACGAAAGCCTCAATAACGGGGTCTACAAGGCCGGGTTCGCCTCCAGCCAAGAGGCCTATGACGAGGCCGTCGATGGGGTGTTCGCGATGCTGGACCAATTGGAGACGCGCCTCGGTGACGACCGCCCGTATCTGTTCGGCGACGAGTTGACCGAAACCGATATTCGTGCCTTCGTGACGCTCATCCGGTTCGACGCGGCCTATCACGGATTGTTCAAGACCAACCGTCGGCAAATCGCGGATTACCCGCATCTTTCAGCGCATATGGAACGCGTGCTGCGGCTGCCGGGCGTCGCGGAAACGGTGAACATGGATCACATCACGCGAGGCTATTATTCGATCAAGGCGTTGAATCCGACGGGCATCCGGCCGGCCGGCCCGGCGCATGTCCGGCGTTTGCTTGACGTAGTCGCGGCCGACTGACGGAACCCGCTTGCGCGGCATTGGGATCTGCGCGCAATCGCACAGCCGATGCCACTTCTTCGCCAACAGCGATTTCGCCTCCAAGGGCCATCTTGGATGTATAAGAATAAAGGAGCCTCCATGACGTTCAGACCAGTCGCAGCGACCAGCAAGGCGCAACCCGCACTGGAAGGTGCGGGCGTGCATCTGCAGCGTGTTTTCGGATTCGACGATCCTTCGTTAACCGATCCGTTTCTGATGATGGACGATTTTCGCAACGATGATCCTCGGCTTTATTCCAAGGGGTTCCCTTGGCATCCGCATCGCGGGATCGAAACGATCACCTATGTTCTGGACGGTCAGGTCGAGCATGCCGATTCGCTTGGGAACCGCGGCCTGCTCGGCCCGGGCAGCGTTCAGTGGATGACCGCCGGATCGGGTATCGTGCATCAAGAAATGCCTTCAGGCAACTCCAAGGGTCAGATGCACGGCTTCCAGCTCTGGGCCAACCTGCCCTCTTCGCTCAAGATGACGGCGCCGCGCTACCAAGACATTACCGCCGGAGACATACCTGTCGAGGGCGACGATGACGGCACGGTGGTCAAGGTCATCACCGGCTCGTTCTGGGGCAAGACCGGCCCAGTGGACGGAATCGCAGCCAACCCGATGCTGCTCGGTGTCTCGGTTCCTGCCGGGCGGCGCAAGGTGCTTCCGGTGGACACGCGGGCCAATGCACTGGCCTATGTCTTTGCTGGTTCCGGCACTTTCCGCGATGCCAGCGACCCTGTAGGCATCAAGGTTGAAAAGGAATATCGCGGGACCGAGCTGAACATCCGCGACATGACCGGAAACCGCACGCTGGTCCGTTTCGGATCCGGCGACGAGATCACGGTTCAGGCTGGCGACGAAGGCATCCGTTTCCTGCTGATGACCGGCAGACCGATTCAGGAACCTGTCGCCTGGCATGGCCCCATCGTGATGAACACCCAGAAGGAATTGCGCCAGGCACTCCTCGAACTGAACAACGGCACCTTCATAAAGCACGCGTGAGGATGCCGCCCGATACGAAAAACCAACCAACTGAAAAGGAAAAGACAATGGCACAGCCCAAGATCGCAATTATCTTCTACTCGACCTACGGAACCAACCATGCCGTCGCCTTGGCGGCGGCAGAGGCAGCCCGCGACGCAGGCGCGGATGTCCGCCTTCGCCGCGTTCCCGAGACGGCCCCGAAAGAGGTTGTCGAAACCCAGGACGTCTGGAAAGCGCAACTGGACAAGATGGGCGATATCCCCGAAGCGACGGCCGACGACATGGCATGGGCCGACGGTTATTTCTTCTCGACACCGACCCGTTTCGGCGTGGCCGCCAGCCAGCTTCGGGCCTTCATTGATACGCTGGGCGGGCTCTGGGGTGCCGGCAAGCTGGCCAACAAGACCTTCACGGCCACGACGAGCGCCCAGAATCCGCATGGCGGTCAGGAAGCGACCATTCTTAGCCTGTACACCACTGCAATGCATTGGGGCGCCATCATTGTCGCGCCGGGTTTTACCGATCAGTCGATTTTTGACGCTGGCGGCAACCCCTACGGCTTCTCGACCAACGCCAATGGCTTTGACGATGCTGGGAAGGCGGCAGTGACCCATCAGGCCAGGCGCCTGGTCGAGATGACCGGAAAGATCACCGGCTGATCGAGACGGCAGATCGCGGGCGATATCGCGGCGCAAACCAGCGCGCCCCACCGCCCGCGAAACCGGTCATACGCAGCAAAAATATCAGTTCGTGGGACAAGAAGACTGCTGTTGCGAAGTCGTTAATGTCGTTTTGCACAAATAAGTTCAGCAGTTTTTTACCCTTCGGCAGGATCAACTGCAACCGGCGGGGCCGTCGCGCACCGCCTCGACCCGGATATCGCCGGTCTGCAACACCCGGCTGCGGCTGCGCGCGTAGCGACCTTGCACGTTGGCTGCGAGATCGTCCAGTGAAAGATACTGCTCGTCATCGGGTCGGCTGAATCATTCGGGCGACATCCGCCCGTTCCGCTCGCCCCGGCTGACATCTACCTTATAGCCACCTGCCCTTGTTGGTAGTACAGCGTCCAAGAATTCCACAACACCCATCGGCATTCCTCCGTGATAGGCGCTGGAAGCCACTCTCCCAGCCTTTAACCCGTCGCGAAAGCAACCAACACCTCTTTGACTGTTAACTCCGCAGCTTGATGGAAAATTTTTGCGACGAAACGTGGCTTGCCGAACGCTCACCATGCCAAGCATTCTTTCAGTTGAGATGATGTGATGGTCATTCAACGCGCTCTATTCTAACACGACAATTCCAGTGCGCTTTGACTTATGCTCAGGTTCAACGTGGATGGTGATGCGCGCATCTGGAACCGCTTTGGCGATACCAACCTCAACTCTGTCACAGATCTCGTGGGCGTCGAAAACCGTCATTTCGCTTGGGACCACAAGATGAAATTCTACAAAGGTCGCACTGCCCGCATGACGGGTCCTGAGATCGTGCGCTTCGACCGCTCCGGCCGCTTCGATTGAGATGGCTTCACGTATGCTGGCCAGAATCTCTTCTGGAACCGCCTCATCCATCAGGCCGCTCAGCGACTCTTTCACGACGCGAGAACCAGACCATATGATATTGATCGCAACCAATGCAGCCATAAGCGGGTCAAGGACCCACCATCCGGTAGCAAGTGCAAGAAGAACTCCCATCGCGACGCCTGCGGACGTAAAGACATCGGTCCATAGATGCCTCCCATCGGCGACCAACGCTGGAGATTTCAGTAGACGCCCTCTTCGAACCAGCACGAAGGCCCACATCGCATTGAGCATCGTGGCCGTTCCGTTCACCAGAAGGCCCTCTATCGGAGCGCCAAGCGCGCGAGGGCTTAGGAAGCCTTCGTACGCCTCCCGCAGGATGAATATCGCCGCTACGATGATCATCACCCCCTCTAGGACGGCGCTGAAGAACTCAGCCTTGTGGTGACCAAAGGGATGATTTGCGTCCGGCGGTCGCGCCGCGATCCGTATCGCAACGAGCGCGGCGAACGCAGTTGCGAGGTTCACAGTGCTTTCGAGCGCGTCCGAGAGCAACGCCACGGAGCCTGTCATCAGCCATGCCAGTGTCTTTAACGCTAGAACAATGCTCCCAACGACAAGACTTCCAAAAGCAAGTTTGAGCGCAGAATGCATTTTTGCTCCGATATAAAGGCATTTGAATTACAGGTCGGCAATGAACTATTCAACCTATTGAATTTGCCAATGATAATGCCTCTCACTCCGAACAGGAAGCACACCGGTCGCTAAATCAACCAACACCTCTCTGACTCTCAAACGCAGGCCGAGGTCGAAGTACCGCCTGTTGGCAAGCAGCCCGGCGCAGGCACAGTGACACCGGGTGCTGACCTAACTGTTCGGGCGAGACTTCAAGCTGGCCATCGCATCAAGGAAGGCCTGATCCAGCACCGGATCGTCCCATCTGCCAGCGACGGCCATCCAGCGATCAAGGTCCTCCCGGAAACCCGGATCATCGCTCTTGATGTGAAACGTGAACAGGCGGTTGACGATGTCCCGCATCAGGCTTGCCATCTGGGCGTCGTCGATATGGGCGGCCTCAAGCCATGGTATTTCGCGGCCCTCCGCATCGATCACGAGGACATCGGAATAATCCCCCGTCTTGGTTGTTGGCACCGTGCCTGCGTGCAGGTCTTCGAGGCGCGAATTGCGGATGCAGATCATGGCCATGATCTTCGCAAGATTGGCCGCGATGCGGTCTTCGTCAGCGGGTTTCATGGTCAAATCCTCATGTGGTAGATAAATATCGACTGTCGGCTTGTGTGACACAAGGACAGGATCATTCGTTGAGATAAGCCGTCCAATTTTGCCGCGCATGCACAATACGCAGCACGCTTACCCAGCTGGCTTCGATCCGATAGATGATGAGATGGGACCCTGAGCGGTACACCCGCACCGGTGGGCGAATTTCGAGCCGTTCGCGCGCGATTTCCGGGTGTCGGACCAGCAGGGACATATCGCTGGCAATCGCGAGGATGTAGGTTTCGGCCTGGCCAACAGACCAGATGCGCACGGTATAATCCCAGATCGCGTCCAGATCGCTCAAAGCTGCGGGGGACAGCCTGTATTCAGTGACCGGTGGTGTCGGCATTATGTTCTCGCTTGCCGGCAAGAAATGCTTCGACATCCAAATGCCTTGCGGGACCACTGGCGATGCCCTCATCGACGAGCTGTTGCAGCTCCGCAATGGCGCGGTGGCGGTCCTGATCTCGTCGGATCAGATCGCGCACGTAGTCACTGGCGTTGCTGTAGCGCCCATCCTTGGTTTGCGCCTCGACCCAGATCTTCATCGGATCGGGCAATGAGACATTCATCGTGGCCATGGTCTTGATCTCCTTTGTCATGAAGATGGCATAGATTGCCAAAGTTTGTCAATAAGTGCGCCAGCGCCAGACTGGACCTAACCGGCTACGGCGCTCCCCGAACCCGGCGGGTTGTCCCGTCGGGCCCGAGGGGGAGACCCGGCGGGTGAACCCACCCTCAGAACGGGATCTCGTCGTCGCGGTCGACCAGCTCGGGGTCTTGGCCCTCGGCTGATTTCGGACGGCTAAGGAAGTTTCGGCGATGATCTCGCAGCCGTAGCGGTCAATGCCCATGCTATCGATCCACTTGCTGTAGTGGATACGGCCGTGGGCGAGGACCTTCATGCCCTTTTCGCAATGCTCCGTGACCGTCTTGCTGAGACCGTTGAAGCAGGTGATGCGGTGCCATTCCGTGTCCATGACCCGGTAGCCGTTGTCGTCGCGCATCACGCGACCTTCCGAGAGGCGGGAGCGCGAGGTGGCAAGGCTGAAGTTGGTGATCTGGGTGCTCGCGCCTTTCGTGGTGCGGGCTTCGGGGTTCTGACCGATGTTGCCGGCGAGGATGACGATGCTCTGCATGGGTAAGCTCCTGTGTTTCCTGTCTTCGGGACCGTCCCTTCGACAAGACCCGAAAAAGCCCGTCGGGTGAGGCGTGCACGGCGGACGGCACGGACGCCGGAATCCCTCCAAAGGACCGGGGTGGAGCGGGCAGGACGCCACAGGCGGCCAACACGGCCCGGACTGACGCGGGGTTGGGCGCAGGAGACCGAACGGGATTAGGGGATTGTCAGTCGAACGAAGGACCCAGAGGACAGAGAGGCACGGGGAGCCCATGCCAGACCCTGTCACCTTGCCAGTCGAACTTATCTGAACCTAATCCCTGCACCTCTCTGGCGGTGACGAAAGTGACGATCATCGACTCGCGCCCTTCTGCCCCTGCCTGCCGGAAGTTTCGGGCCTATGCTGCAACGGGCTATCAATATCGGAACATTCAGGACACGGACCGCACCAATGGCTGATTTCGATCTCGAGGCCCTGTCGCTCAGCGAGCTGAAGAAAATGCAGAAGGATGTCGAAGGCGGCTTCCACCTATCAAGATCGACAAAAGGCGGTAGCCTGCGCCGGAACTGGGCTACTCTCTTGCCGAACTTGTCGGCTCCAAGGTGAAAACCACCCTTGTGCAATCCGCTGCGAAATCCTCACCACCTAAGAACCCTACAGCTCATCCGGTCTATCCGTGGGCGTGACCCGAAGTGGTTCGTTGACGCATTCAAGGCGGGCACAGACCCAAGTTAAGAAAACAGCTTTTTACTGACATGACACGAAGATCATGTTAGCAAAGCGACACTTTCTTAACACGAGGCAGGGAACATGTTAAAGCCGACCTATATCATCCCCACCCTGCCCCCGACGGCGGAAATCGAAACTATTCCTGTGCTCAAAGCGCTCGCTCGCGCTAGCCGTGCGCTTGCGGACCTGAAGGGGCAGGCAAAGACCATCCCAAATCAGGGCATTTTGATCGATACCCTCGCACTCCAGGAAGCCAAGGCCTCCTCCGAAGTCGAAAACATCGTCACGACGCAAGATGAGCTGTTTCAGGCGGACATCTTCCCCGACGATCCGCAATCCCCTGCGGCCAAAGAGGTCGCCCTTTATCGCGATGCTCTCCGGCTTGGCTATGCACGGTTGGGTGAAACCGGCGGTTTGATCCCCAACTCAGCGATCATCGACATGTTTCGTCTGCTGAAAGGGCGTAGTGATGGGTTTCGAGTAACACCGGGAACCGCCCTAAAGAACGAGAAGACCGAAGAGATCGTCTTTGTGCCGCCTCAGGATGCGCGCGAGATCGTCACCCACATGACCGCGTTGGAACGGTTTATCAACGATGACGGTCTCAGCGACCTTGATCCGCTGATCAAGATGGCGCTCATCCACCACCAATTCGAAAGCATCCACCCCTTTCCAGACGGAAACGGGCGAATCGGCCGCATTCTGAATGTCCTCTACCTTACCCGCACCGGGTTGCTCGACATCCCCGTGCTGTACCTGTCGCGTTTCATTACTCGCAACAAGGCGGACTACTATCAGCACCTGCAAGACGTGCGAGATACCGGAAACTGGGAGAACTGGGTCATCTACATGCTCGAGGCCGTTGCAGAGACCTCTGCGACGACCTTCGAGATTGTTACCGGTATCCGGCAGCAAATGGCGGACGTCAAGCATCGGCTGCGGTATGAGTTGCCCAAGATCTACAGCCAGGAACTGCTGAACAATCTCTTCCGCCACCCTTACACGCGGATCGAATACCTGCAGAAGGATCTGGATGTCAGCAGACAAACCGCTGCGAAGTATCTCGACACCTTGGCGGACCGGGGCTTTGTGGAAAAGCACCGGTCTGGGAAGAATAACTACTTCATCAACGTCGCCTTGGTGAAACTCTTCCTAGACGTCTCGGGCGGCCCGTAGGACTCTGACTAGCCTGACAATTCGAGGAAGGTGACGATCTGCCGGCCTGCATCGGCACTCTGTCTCGTTCAGCTGCGGCGACTGGCAGGCGTAGAACTCAGGTCGGCGCCCTTGCGCCGAACCTGAACCTTGGCGGAAACCGTGGGCCTAAGCCCACGGGTCAACCTCAACCAGTACCTGAACTTCGTCGCCGTCGATTTCATCGGCAGGGACGGCGCCGAAGGTTCCATCCCCAACTTGGAAGACGACGATCGAAACCATGAGCGTGGCGGCGAGGGAGGCGGCGAAGGCGTGTGCATCTTTGCGGGACATCTGTTTGGCTCCCGTCTTGGAGGCGGGGGACCATCCCTCGCGCGACAGGACCCCGCAGGCCCGAAGACTGGCTGACATCACCGGGTGCGTTCGGCTCGTCCGAATCCATCCGGCGGCACGGGCTCGCCCGTAGTCCGACCCCTCGCGGGGTGATCTCGAAGACGGGATTCGGGCCAAGGAAGGAAATGGCGAGCCGGGGATGGTCCCCTTACGACTGGAGCCGATTGTCCCGCTGATGCTTGGAACGCCGCGAGCCTCCCGGCCATGCTCTTGGTTGAAGACTCCTTCTTTGGGGATGGTTCCTTTGGTACCCCGCGAACTCAAAGGACAAGGTTGTGATGGTTGAGAGGCCCGCCCTTGGGCGGGCTCCTGGGTTTCAGTTGGGCTCAGGCGGCCAGGTCCGCGCCCCCTGCCCTTTCGCCGTCTTCGTCGCCGACGATTTCAAGTCGCGCATTGCGGTATCCTTCCTTGGCAATCCAGAGCTCGGCCGCAGTGATGGATTCCGCCAAATGCAACAGCTCGGTGTTGCCGCCGAAGTCGAGAAGCACGCGTACCTGCCCGGGCTTCGGTTCCTCGGCCACCTCGAAGACGAGGGCGCTGTCAGCGGAATGGCTGCGCATGATGGTGACGAGAATCACGCCGTCCGAGGAGAAGTTGCCCTCATGCAGCGTGAACGACGCGAGTGCTGTCCAGGTCGCGTAAGGCCCTGGTGGTTCCTTTTTCACGAGGCGCCCGACACCGTTCGAGCGCTCCCAGGCCGCCAGCTTCTTGGTGAAGCGTGCGGGCGGCTTGGAACTACCGTCGGTGTAGCGAATGAGCGCCCCGAGGGGGGCTGTGTCGATGATGATTGTTGCAGACATGATTCCTCATTCCGAATGCGAGCAGTCGCACTCATCTTATTGATATTGTTACGTTATAGGGTGATTGGGGGCGGTATACCCGCCCCCTGCCAGATTACGTTATTCCGCGGCCAGCATCGACGCGCCTTCAGCAGGCAGGTCATCCGTCAGGAATGCAGGAAGGTCAGCTTCACTGACGCTGTCAGCCGCTTGGGCATCCACCCCCTGCCCTTCAGCACGGTCCTCAACTTCCAGCGCCACGAGATCGTTCCGGCGCAGGACCTCGGGCAACCAGCCGCTGCCCTTCAGCAAGCGCTCGGCCTCGCTGGCCATCTCGCCTTTCTTCAGATGATCGAGGAGTTGGGCAGTCCCCTCCCCCTTGGCCTCACGTACGGCCTCAAGAATGCGGGCCTTGGGCACGCGGTTGAGATAGGTATCCACCGTCGGCTCCCAGCCCGCCTCGACCATGTCGAGATCAACGGCTTGCCCCACGATATCCGCCTGCGCCATGCGCCGGGTCAGACCACCTGCAGAGATGCCTGCCCCGTAAGGGTTCACCTTCTCGTGCAGCGCGCTGACGCCGAAGCTGAGGCAATGCGCCAGCAAGGCCAGCCGACTGCCCTGGTCGAGGACCGTCAGATAGTCCCAGAGTGCCGCATCATCGCCAAGCGGCAGATCGGCTTCCCATTCCGCGTGACGCTCGTCGACCCGCTTGGCCACCACGCTGTCCTTCAGATCGCTCGCCTGCGCTGACATATAGACGTGACGCACTGAGGCTTCGAGACAGCTGCTCGAAGCGGAGGAGGTGCGGAAGGTGTCCGTCACAAGCTTCAGCAGCAGCAGCGTCAACGCCACGTCGGGAGAGCGCCCGATCGCTTCACGCAGCGCCAGCGTCCGGTGGGCGGTCAACTCCATGACCAACCGCTCGGGCAGCGGCT
This sequence comes from Roseovarius pelagicus, assembly GCF_025639885.1. NCBI lineage: Bacteria > Pseudomonadati > Pseudomonadota > Alphaproteobacteria > Rhodobacterales > Roseobacteraceae > Roseovarius > Roseovarius pelagicus. The sequence continues at coordinate 40,888 of NZ_CP106739.1, forward strand.
TCAGCGCTCCGTCATCCTCATCCTCCGGCAAGTCAGCTCCGATCGGCTGGCCACCCGACATGATGACGGTTCCGCCATGAGCGGCACTGCCATCGCCATAGGTGAGATCACGATCATCCCCCCGCCCCGCCACCGCAGGATCCGTACCATCCTGGACCGCGGTCTCCTCAACGGGCTCATCCTCTGGACGCACATAGCCGCGATAGACGGCCAGCGCGCCGTAGCGGTCGAGCGTGACGAACGCCCCTGCCCGCCCGATCTCTGTCTGATCGAAGATCAACGGCCGGGTCTCGATCTTTTCCATCTCCGTTTCCAACACGCCAAGCCGCGTGTCGACCTCGTCGGGGATTTCATCCTGACCCGCGTATTCCTCCTCGAGCGCCCGGTACTCGTCGAGCAGCTTGGCATGAGCCGCACCTTCGTCATCCGTCATCGGCGCCGGATCACCGGACAGGGACCGCAGGCCTTGGCTGTAGCCGTAGGGCAGGTCAAGCGCGACCTCGATCCACTTCCAGCCCTCAGCCGCAAACGTCTCAGCCTCGGCCTGGAGTTTTTCCGTAACTAGCCGATCGAGCAGGGCAGGGTCTTCGAGCCAACCACCGTCATCGCCCTGGAAGAGGTCATGCAGCATCGTGCCGCCCGCCGTTTCATAGGCGTCAACACCCACAAAGACCGCGCGCCGGTCCGACACCCGGACCGAGGTCTCTGTCAGCATGCGCCGGATCTGGAATGGCTCCTTGTTCCAGGATGAATGGATCACACCCCAGACCTGAACCTGACGCGCGTGATCGGGGTTCACTGTGAAGGCCATGACCTGCTCCAGCGTCATGTCATCCTCGGCATAGATCTCAAGCAGGGCAGGGGCGACGGAGGCAAGTTTGAGGCGCTGCTTCACGATCTGCGGCGTCACGAAGAAGGCGGTAGCAATCTCAGCATCGCTCTGACCCTTGTCGCGCAGGGACACAAACGCGCGGAACTGGTCGAGCGGGTGTAGGGCGACGCGCTGCATGTTTTCTGCAAGGGAATCGTCCTCGGCCAGGATGTCGGACCCCGCATCGCGCACGATGCAGGGAATGGGCGTGGTCTTCGCCAAACGCTTCTGCTTCACCAGAAGGGACAATGCCTGGAACCACCATCCACCGGCCGGGATCTCGAACTTGCCGGTCTCGGTCCCATCGTCAGCCAAGACGGGCCGCACGCTCAGGCTCTGCAACAGACCGCGGCGGGCAATATCTTCGGTCAGTTCCTCGACGGACACGCCAGCCTTGATGCGCCGCACATTCGACTGGCTCAGCACCAGCTTGTCAAAGGGGATATCCCGCGAGGGGGACAGGGTGATTTTCTGGACGGCTTTCGTCATCAGTTCTTCTCCACGACGGGCGCCGGAAGCCACTCTCCCGATCTCACTTCCCGTCACCCTCAAACCAACACTCCTTTCCCTCTCGTTGACGGTGTGGTTGCCAAGAGTCGACTTAACAGCTGTTAAGTCATGCCAACTCAGCCCCGACCCCGTCTGAACTTAACAGCTGTTAAGCCGCACTTCGCCGACCGATCAGAGCCATAACCATCGGTCCGCAAGAGAATTCACCCGCCGCAGCCTTCGACGTCAGCGCCCGCAAGTACCCACCCGGTGATCTAATGTCGGCAAAGCGTTCCAACATGGCCACGACGACGATCGAGGCCTGCTCTGGGCCCATACAGCGCTGCGCTTCTTCCCAAGCGGAAACACTGATCCCCATGGCTGGCCGTACGTGGCAGGCCGCGTCGAAGAGTTGGTGCCAGTGTCGGATATCACCCTGATAGAAGGTCTTGAGCGACGGACAGCTTGTGAGCACTAAATGGAGTGGGATCTTCGGCACCCGCCTCATGTCCGGTTCTTTAACCTCGGCCTCAGGCTCACATGGATCAGCATCTGGCGCGCCGGCCGCTGCCCCGCCTTTCTCTAAGGCAGGTTCAAGATCTATAGATTCTTTATTTGAATTATGATGGTGGCGCTCAAATTGGGCATCATTGGTGTTCATTTCTTCCGTATCAGGACCATCAATCACGTTACGTGCCTGATCGAGAAGGCTCTCCAGTTCAGTCCTAAATGCCGACAGTTCCTCAAGCGAAAGCTTGCGGCGAAGGGCGCGGGCTGTGAGGGCGGCCGTATCGCTGAGCTGGTCCCATAGGCCAAGCCCGGGCTGGATCTCCTCGCCGAACTCCGCCAGAGCGGCTAGGTCGCGACGCATGAGGCTCACCACCTCCCTCAGTCGCCGCACACGGTCCTCAGCCTCACGCACAGCCTCTGCGGCCCGTGCAATCTCCTCTGCCCGGCAATAGAGCGGGGAGAGGTCAAAGCCGAAGGCCACGCGATCTTCGCCACGCTTGCGCACATACCGCTTCCCGTTGGGGCTATCGCGCCGCATGAGCAAGCCTGCGTCTACCAACCGGGCGAGGTGACGGCGCATCGTCGAGCAAGGCATGCCGTTCAGCCGCTCGCAGATCGCCTTGTTGGATGGGAAGACGACCATTTCGGTGTTCCCGCCAAGCGCATCGTCCGGAAAGAAGCTGAGAAGTCCCTGAAGAACGGTCAGATCGCGCTCGGAAACCCCAAAGGCTGCCTGCGCCTTGGACAACTCGCGGAGGAGCTCCCACTTGTTGACGGGCTTGCCTGGAACAGATGACTCGGGCCGCTCGATCACGCGCAGATGGGCGTGCGATATCGGCCGCATAAACGGCGAAATTGGTGTGTACTCCATGAAAATATTCACGAAGGCAAAATTTGAGTGGCCCGCGAATCGCTTTGCGCTTGCGGGAGAGGGGCCAGATCGCTACATTCAGAGGTGCGAAAACTGAAGTTTTGTAGCGGGCTGGTCCCGTTCGAAACCTAATTAAGGTCTCGTGAAGCTAGCTTCTCGGGGCCTTTTTCATTCTTGCCTGTATCGTGCCTCCTTTTTGTTGGTTGCTCTTCCTCAGTCTTCTGAGCGCTTCCAGCGCTCATGAAGCTCGGTAAGCAGCTGCGGGGCGTTGCCCTCAAGCCAGCTGACAAATTCAGTATCCTCGGACTTCAACTCGAGCTTGAGTTGCTTGCCACGGCGTCCGGTCGTGACGGTTGCAGCACCGACCCCCGGAATGACCATTTCAGGCTGGCTGCGCGAGCGAATCGAGGAAGTGGAGTGCTCGGTCTTCCCTGCCGCAGAAAGGACTGCCAAAAATGCCCGGTCGGACTTCTCATCTATTCCACCCGAATGGATTGATTTGGTTTCATTGGCCAAGGCTGCGAGTCGCTCGTGGTCCACATCTGCAGCCCCAATACACTTCTTGAGTTCCTCCCATCGGGGTCGGCCGATCCCAGGTGCCGCACCGATGGCAAGGACAAGATCTTCTCCTACGGTGCGGACAACGCTTAACAACTGCGAAACCCCAGCCTCGGTCAGATTGAGAACCTCGGCAACGCCCTTGTTGGTGCGCTCTGACTCTCCCAGGTGGTCTCCATCAAGCAAGGCAGCGGCTACGAGCGCGCGTTCGATAAAGCTCAGATCTCGCCGCTCCTGGTTTTCCAGCAACTGATCGCGAAGCGCCTGATCGCCCTCCATTTCCGTGACAATTGCGCGGACCTTGATCCCAAGTTCTCTGCAAGCCTCAAGGCGACGGCGGCCATAGATCAGGCTGTAGCGATTACTCTCAAGTGGGCGCACTAGGATCGGAACACGTTGGCCGTTCTTGAAAATCGATGCCCTCAGACCCTCGATCTCGATCTGAAGTCGGTCATCTAACCGACCTGCAGTCTCGATATGACCGGGGTCGATTTCGAAAACACCACCTCGGAGCCTGCGCCCCTCAAGAGCGTCGGGCGCGTTGCGCAGGGTCTGCAAGGGCAGACCAAGTTTAGGCTTTCTTGCCATTGCGTCCCCACGTGTTCTGAATGATCGCAGCGATCTCGTCGTTGACGCCGTTCATGGAATCGATCGCGCGATCGAAAGTCTGGCGCGTGAATTCCTTCTTGTCGGCCTCATAGAGCGTCTGCTTTGTGAGCCCCGCATCCGAAATCGCAGTCGATTCGACCATGTGATTGGTCAGAACGGACCTGCCAAAAAGACCCCGGATGAAGGCAATGACCTCAGTTTGCGGTGCATCACCCACCTTGTAGCGGGTTGGCAGGAAACGCAGCCAGTCAAAGCGAAGGTTTGCGCCGGCGTCCCGGATGACGCCAAGCAGATCAGCGGTCATGCGCAAAAACTGCGACATAGACATGAGATCGAGCATCTGTGGGTGAACGGTGACAAGCACCCCAGAGGACGCCGACAAGGCAGACATGGTCAGGAAGCCAAGCTGCGGCGGACAGTCGATGACGACGACGTCATAGTCTGCTTCAACACTATCGAGCGCATCACGCACACGGGCAAAGAACGCGCGGGCGCCGCCTCGCTGGATGGCAGCCGGCGTCTCATGTTCGAATTCCATGAGCTCTAGGTTCCCGGGGATAAGGTCAAGGCCTCGGATGTAGGTTTTACGGATTACTTCCGAGATCGGGACCGGTTCATCATAGCGAACTGCGTCATACAGCGTTCCACCCTCCATCAGGTCCAGCTCAGGCTGGATGCCATGCAGCGCGGAAAAGGATGCTTGGGGGTCCAGATCGATCGCAAGGACACGATATCCCTTGAGAGCCAAGCGCTGCGCAAGGTGAGCTGATGTTGTCGTTTTCCCCGAGCCGCCTTTGAAGTTCACAACGGAGACAACCTGAAGCTCGTCACCGGCACGACGCCCCGGCACGTAGGTCCCAGGCTTCTTCGCGTTTGCCTCTAGGGCGTGGCGGATCTCCCAGATATCATCGAGTGTATACCGACGGTGGCTGCCCGCGGTGGTTTCGACGTCAGCGATCTTTCCTTCTCGATGAAGCTTGCGAAGGTAGGTATGATCGACGCCAAGCAACTCTGCCGCCTCGCCGCTAGTCAGGCTGCGCATGACTTTCTTGGCGTCGGGAGGGAAGTGGGCCGCACGTTGCGCATGAAGGTTTGACGCGAGAAGCTCTGCGTAGTGCCCGATGGCAATGTCCAGGTCCTGCTCAGCTTCGCTCATCTCTGCCTCGATTCGTGGGCGCGTTTTTTATGTGACCGCGCGTTATTTATCGAGACTATTGCCCGAGCTATCAGATTCGTGCAAGCTCTTTCTAGATATGGTGTGGTTCAATTACACAGACACAAGCGCAGGCACTACTCAATTCAGTCAAGCAACCCAAGTTTCTCAGCGCGTTCAAGAAGCATTTTCACCGATGACGGCTGCCACTTGGACCTTCCGCGCGGTGTCCGCTCACGCATAATCTCCAGCCGATCACAGATGGCCTGTAGGGTCATGTCGGGTTTGGCGCCCTTGATGCCTGCGACAATGGCGGGCAGGCGATCGTCCGTGTCGCGGCGATTTGCCCGACCGACGACCGTCGTCGGCAGAAAACCGTCGCGGACATAGGCGTTCACGGCGCGCAACAGGCGGCTTTGCGTCCAACGCCGCGCCTCGGGCAAGGGGCCGTTGATGATGCGCAGCACATCCTCCCAAGCCATATCAGGGCGCAGCCGGCGTACATGCGGTACCCAGTCTTGCGCGGTCTCGTTTAGTCGTTCCATATATCCGTCCTGCCGCGCCAGCCGCACCTTGCGCTGTGCGGCAGGGTCTCGCGCGCGCAGGCCCGGATTGCCGCCCACGCGTCCTTTGGTCTTCGCGCTCGCCAAGCCGGCCTTCGTGCGTTCCCGGATCAGGGCGCGTTCAAACTCGGCCGCGGCTCCCAGAACCTGCAGCGTGAACTTGCCCTGCGGCGAGGCAGTGTCGATCGGGTCTTGAATGGAGCGAAAGAACGCGCCCTTCGCCTCAAGCCGCTCGATCACCTCCAAGAGATGCGACAGCGATCGCGCCAGACGATCAATGCGAACGACAACCAGCGTGTCGCCCTTGGCCACGCGCTCCAACACGCGCGCAAGGACCGGCCGCGCACGATTTCCGCCCGAGGCCTGTTCTTCATGGATCTCGGCGCAACCCGCGGATTTCAGGGCCTGCGACTGGGGCAGGGGGGTTTGATCCTCGGTTGAAACGCGCGCGTAGCCTATCAATGGCATCAAAACAGGCCTTTTGCAGTTTCATATATCGCCACTAAACGACTGTTTGTAAACGAATGCAAGGGCGTGCACTGTGGCGCTGCTCAGCAGAGAACCCTTGGTTTCCATACGCTGAGCGCGATCAGCGAGCTCTCGCAGACCATCGCGCGCCCGTGCTATATAGGGTGTGCAGGCGCACCCTGACAAAACACTTGGGTAAAATGCAAAAGTGCCGTATTTTGCACACATGAAGACTCAAGTATCTATGCAGTATGATAGTTTTTACGATCCTCTAGTGGATGCGATGGGGCTTGAAGAGACGTCTGAGGACGACCTGTGGTTCCTGCCCGGTCCGATAGAAGAGGAGCCGGATTTTCTGCCGCCCAGACCAAGGGCAGAGTTGCGTGAAACTGCAGTCCTCGACGATTGGCGATGCGCTGAGGCGGGCAGTGCCGCCCGTCTTGCCCGCGTGGCTGGCCGGATCGGCGCGCTGGACGACCGGCTGCGCCGTGGCCCGAAAGGTTGGCGGCACAGGCTCGCGCTGATGGAGGCGGCAGACCTCAGCTGGTTTGTAGGCGACCGAATTGGCCCGGATCGGCTGGCGCTCTGGAAATCCATGCGCTTGTCCGGCGTGCAGGACGACACCGCGGCGCTCGCGCGTGTCGGATGGGCAGTGCGGCGTCTTACAGGCGGCCCTGGACCGGAAGTGGACCTGTCCGCCTTCCTCGACCGCCGCGACCCCGAGAACCTCGGCGTCGAAGCCGAACCCTTCGCGGATCGCGCGGGCGGTTGGCTCGATCTCATGGCGCAAGCCGCCGATCTTCACCCAATCACGCGCGCTTGCATGGGCTTCCATCTCTGGAGTCTCGCGGGCCTCGGGCAGCACGGCGACCGGATGGAAGCGGCGGTCACAGCCGCACGGATCGTGGCCAGTGAGGGCAAGGGGGCGCTCTTCGCGCCTTTGGCCATGGGCGGGCCAGGAGGATTGCGCCTCGGTGGCCCACCCGCTGACCGTCTGTCTCGTTGGCTTGACGGGATGGAGACCGCATGCCTGACCGCAATGCGTCACCTCGATGATATCGAGGCATGGTCGGCGAGGGCGGAAGCCGAGATGAGCCCGCTTTCCGGCCGCACGCCCCCGGCCTTGTGCGCGGTACTTACCGAATGGCCGCTCGTGTCCGCTCCGATGGCCGAGGCCCTGATCGGCGCCAGCCGGGCTGCCGTCCAGCGCAACCTTGCTTGGATGGAAGCGCGTGGTCTGATCCACGAGATGACCGGGCAGGGGCGGTATCGGATGTGGAGGGTCGCAACTTAAGCCGTGCTCTTTGTCGGGGGGCCGACAGTTTAGGCCAGAGTCAACGCCTCTGTCGGCCAAACTTGCAGAGAATTCGCGCATCGAGCCCACTTTGATGAATTTTGCTCGAAGCACGAATGTCCGCATGGATGAAAACGAACCGCCCGTGTCCAGTCTTCGTCTCTTGCCGCGGCTTATAAATGCGTAGTCCAGCGAGGATGGCTCTCGTCAATGATCAAGGCATGGCTGTGCCTGCGATGTCCCCTTAGGTGGGGATGGTCGAGTGGCAAATTATCGTGGGTGTGCTCAAGCTCAATGGGATCGCCGGACGGCCAGAGTTTCAGCGCTGCGAGCATTCCGAAGGCGGCGATTAGGGCCAGTCCGATCAGTGCGGGAACGACACCATAGACCGTCAGCAGCCAGCCCGACAGCGGATAGGTCACAAGCCAGCAGGCGTGGGACAGCGCGAATTGCGCCGCGAAGAGTGCCGGGCGGTCCCCGGCGTGTGCGGAACGGCGCAGCAGTCGACCAGAAGGGGTGAGGACAGCGGAATATCCGAGCCCCACCAGCAACCAGGCTGTTAGAAGGATGGACCAGCCAAGGCCTGCTCCAAGGACCGTCAACGCCAGACCGACCAGAGTAGCCACCATCAGCGCGGCTCCGCCGAATATCACGGGCCGGTCCGGCAACGCATCGAGAACACGCGGCAGGACCAGCGCTGCGATCATCGACCCTGCGCCGAAGGCGAACATCGTCCAGGCCAGAGCACTTTCCGAAAGGCCGAGCGAGCCGCGCACAAGAACGACGGTGTTGACCAGCACCATCGCACCTGCCGCCGCCGCCGCGAGGTTCAATGCCAAGAGCCCGCGCAAGCGGGGCGTGGCCAGATAGATGCGGATGCCGCGCGTAGTGCGGTCATAGACACCGCGCGGCTCGGATGGGCGGGGACTGGGCAGCACGACCGAAACAACCAGAAGGGCCGATGCGGCGAAACCGAGGACCGTGCCGAGGAAAAGCGAATTGTAGGACATCACCGCGAGCAGAAGGGCCGCCAGCGTCGGGCTGACGATGTTTTCCAGATCGTAGGCCAGCCGCGACAGCGACAGCGCGCGGGTATAGCGCGCCTCTTCGGGCAAAACGTCCGGGATCGTCGCCTGAAAGGTCGGCGTGAAGGCGGCGGAAGCCGATTGAAGAAGGAAGATTAGGACGTAGACCTGCCAGACCTCGGTCACGAAGGGCAGTGCGAGCGCGACACCGGCACGCATTAGATCGAGCGTCACCAGAAGCGCGCGGCGCGGCACGCGGTCTGCGAAAGCCCCTGCAATGGGCGCGATGCCCACATAAGCAACCATCTTGATGGTGAAGACTGTGCCGAGGACCAGCGCCGCCCCGTCGCCCGAAAGATCAAAGGCGAGCAGGCCGAGTGCGACTGTGGCGAGTCCGGTACCCAGAAGGGCTACGACCTGTGCCAGAAACAGGTGCCGATAAGTGCGGTCGGAGAGAATATCGAGCATGGTCAGCCTCAGAGATATCGGGCGATCGCCCGCAACTCGGCGCGATCAGTTTCAGAACTTTCAACGTCGATACAATGGTCCATGTGATCATGGATCAGCGCACGCTTGGCGTTCGTCACGGCCTTTTCGACCGCTTGCATCTGCTGAGCAATCTCCAGACAGGGTTTGCCCGCCTCGATCATTTCGATCACGGCGCGCAAATGGCCGTCAGCGCGTTTCAGCCGGGCGACAAGGGCGGGATGGGTTGCATGGACTGGATGTTTTGTCATAAAGTTGTTCTATCCCCCCCCGGGAGGATAGAACAAGATGGTGCCACGACGCACCACGCTAGAGACGGGCAGACGGGCAGAACCTATGGATACCTTGAGGACAGTTGTAAACGCCGCGTTTGCGACACCCTTATGTTTGGCCGTACTCCTCTGGTCTGTGGTGCCCGCAACCTCGCACGCGCCCTCAGTCTTCGGCGTCCTTCAAGAGCACGCAGAAATGGTTGCTGAGCACGGTCATTCGCATGGACTGGAAGAAGACCTCGCCTGGGCCATGCATGGACATAGCCATGACAGCATCGATCACGATCACAGTCAGGCGGTCGTGCCTGGCCCAGACCGATCGCCGCACCCGCTCGATATTTACAGAGCCGCATGGCCGTTGAGTTCGGCCACGTCGAACACCTTACAGACATACCAAATCGAACGACCTCCGCGCGTCTGATCGACTGCGCGCCAACAGCGCGCTGCATTCGATCATCAACACATATGCGGAGTCAAATCCATGAATACAGTCCACCGGGGCTGGACCGATCCCGGCATACGCCGGATCGTGATCCTGTCCTTCATTGCCCTTTCGGCGCTCGTCCTGAGTGCGGGCAACGCTCTTGCCCATGCCGTCACAGAAGGTGACGCAGGCTACATCCAGGAAATCTGGGGGGTGAACATCATCCCCTTCATGTATCTCGGCGCCAAGCACATGGTCACGGGATATGACCACATCCTGTTCCTGCTCGGCGTCGTCTTCTTCCTCTACCGGATGAAGGACGTCGGCATCTATGTCAGCCTCTTCGCCATCGGCCATTCGACCACGATGCTGGCGGGCGTCTGGTTCGGATGGGGCATCAACGCCTACATCATCGACGCCATCATCGGCCTTTCAGTCGTCTACAAGGCGCTCGACAATCTGGGGGCCTATCAACGCTGGTTCGGCTTCCAGCCCAACACCAAGGCCGCGACGCTGATCTTCGGCTTCTTCCACGGCACGGGCCTGGCCACGAAGATCCTAGACTACGAGATCGCGTCAGAGGGGCTGCTGGCCAATCTTCTGGCGTTCAACGTGGGCGTCGAGCTTGGCCAGATCATGGCGCTTGCCGTGATCCTCATCGTCATGGGGTTCTGGCGGAAATCCCCGAACTTCTTCCGCCAGGCTTACACCGCCAACGTCGTCATGATGTCCATGGGGTTCATCCTCATGGGCCTTCAAATCACCGGCTATTTCGTAGCCACCTGAGAAATTGGAGACCCAAATGTTCAACGCAGAAAAACCAAGCCTCGATGAGCTGCCAAGCTCCGCGCAGCTGATCCGTTCCACCGCCATTGCGGCGGCCAGCGCCGTCGCGATCCTCGTGACCGTCGTGCTTCCCGCCGAATACAACATCGACCCGACCGGGATTGGCGGCGTTCTCGGGCTGAGCGAGATGGGCGAGATCAAAGCCCAGCTTGCGGAGGAGGCCGAAGCCGACAGGTTGATGGAGCTTGAGGCAGACGAGCAGTCGAGCCTGATGAACGATTTCTTCGGACTTTTTGTCGGCGCGGCACATGCACAGGAGGCCGAAATCTGGCGTGACGAAACCACCTTTACGCTTGCACCCGGCGACAGTGCCGAGTGGAAGCTGGTCATGGAAGAGGGCCAGACGGTGGAATACCGAATGCTGGTCGATGGCGGTCGGGTGAATTTTGACATGCACGGCCACGGCGGCGGCAATTCGGTGACCTATGAAAAGGGCCGCGGTTCGACGGGCGACGAGGGCGAGATCATCGCGGCATTCGACGGCGAACACGGATGGTTCTGGCGGAATCGGGACAGCCAGCCCGCAACCGTGACTGTCCAGGTGCGCGGCGAATACACCGAATTCAAAGACGCAAGTTGACACAAGGGCAGCCACCCGCATGAAAAGATGCGGGTGGTTGCCTGGCTCCGAAACAGACATTGGATGAGTCCGCAGTCTCGCCTCAGATTTTCCCCCGAAACCAACCTCGGGCATCTTTTGGCCAATCAGTGAGTACCCGCGTGGCAATGTCACGCCTATGTTACGGGATACTTCTTGACCTCCCCCTACTGGAAGCTTGCATAAGGATCGCATGATCTGCGTTTTCCGCCTCATTTTGATTCTTGCATTGAGCTTCGGTGCCGTGGTTGCGCCGGATGTATCGGCAGCGAATGCGGCTGAGGCAGCAATGGCTCAGATGGTGGGCGCTGAAAGCGGGGACGACCATTGCGGCGGATGCGATCCGATCGGATTTGCTGACGGGATAACCTGCGAGGGTGGGTGTACAGTCCCTTGTGGCGCGGGAACTACGGCCGGTATCGTAGCTCGTACGTCAGCGATGACGCTTGAGATGGCCTTCGGTGTTGTCATCCCGGTCGCGGGACCTGTGATCCCGATTGGCGCGGTTCCCTCCCTTGATCCATTTCCTCCCAAGCTGCCTGTCTGAACCTGATAACGGCCTCGCTTGTTGCGGGGCCTGACCGTTGCCTTGGCCGAAGCTGGCTGAGTGCGACCCTTTCAGATCAAGGCAGAAGTAATGACCCTCAACAGACTGATTTCACGGCGGCACGTGCTGTGCACCGGTGCCGCTTTCACGGCCATATCCGCTCTGTCACCGGCACGAGTAGCGATGGCAGGTCCGACAGAGGACCCATTCTTGCTACGCGCTGCGGCCGGACAAGCCGCCCTGCGACCGGCACCCTACGGCTCTACCGACGTCTGGAGCTACAACGGATCCCTCCCCGGCCCCGAGATCCGGGTGCGGCAGGGAGACCGAATTCGGGTTCTGGCCCAGAACGGGCTAAATGAAGGGACGACGGTCCACTGGCATGGCATTCGCACACCCAATGCGATGGACGGCGTGCCGTTCCTGACACAGGACCCGATCCCGGTCGGTGGCGAGTTTCTCTACGAATTCGATGCGCTGGACGCAGGTACGTTCTGGTATCACCCGCACCAGCGCAGTTCGGAACAGGTCGGCCGCGGCCTTTACGGGCCGCTGATCGTCGAGGAGGCGGACCCGATCCGTGTGGATCGCGACCTGACTTGGATGCTCGATGACTGGCGCATGACCCGAGAAGGACAGATTGCCGGGGACTTCGGAAGCCGTCACGACGCCATGCACGGCGGCCGCATCGGCAATTCCGTGACCATCAACGGTCAGATGCCGGAACGCATCTCCGTGCGATCCGGAGAACGCATCCGCCTGCGGTTGATCAACGCGGCGAATGCCCGGATCTTCGGGCTGGATTTCGGGGGGCTTGCGCCGGTCGTGGTCGCTCTGGACGGTCAACCCGTGTCACCTCATGTACCAGACGATGACATCGTGGTGGTCGGCCCGGCCATGCGTGTCGATCTGGTGATCGACATGACCGGCAAGCCTGGCGACGCCCTCACCGTCACCGATGCCTTTTACGAAGGCCTCGAATACCGTCTGGTCGATCTCGCTTACGGGCCTGACAGGCTGCGGGACAGTGTGCCGGATTGGTCGATGGACCTGCCGCCCAACCCGCTGGCCGAACCGGATATGGCGTCGGCTGCGCGACATCAAATCGTCTTCAACGGCGGCATGATGGGGCAGATGATGATGGGCGGCGGCATGGGGTCCATGATGGAGCAGATGCGCGAAGGCAATATGTGGTTCATCAACGGCAAAGCAGCAACGGGGCACATGATGGATCCATTGCTGGTCCTGCCGCAGGGCACGTCGCATGTGCTGCAGATGGACAATCGCACCGCGTGGCATCACCCGATGCATCTTCATGGACATTCGTTCCGTGTGATCACACGGAACGGCCAACCGACACGGCATCGCGAATGGCAGGACACCGTCCTGATGGCACCGGAGGAACGGGTCGAGATCGCCTTCGTGGCGGACAATCCGGGAGACTGGATGTTCCATTGTCACATCCTGGAACACCAGGCGGCTGGCATGATGGGCATCATACGTGTCGATCCTGGCACGACCAAAACCTGAAACAATCTCACGTAACGATCACCACGAAAGGAAAGAACCGATGAAGAAACTAATTGGACTTGCCAGTCTTGGCACCGCAGGTGCTGCCGCTGTCCTTGCAATGAGCCTGAATGCCGCGCCTGCCGCAGCGCAAGAGGCCACGCTCTACAAGAACCCGCAATGCGGATGCTGCGAGAGCTATGCGGACTACCTCCGCGAGAACGGTTTCACGGTGGAGGTGAAGCCGACCCACGATCTGGCCCAAATCAGCCGCGAGGCAGGTATCCCGGATGACTTTCAGGGCTGCCATACCGCCTTTCTGGGCGACTACGTCGTCAGCGGCCATGTGCCGGTCGATGTCGTCAACAGGATGCTTGAGGAGCGCCCGGAAATTGCCGGTGTGACGCTTCCCGGCATGCCGTTGGGGTCGCCGGGTATGGGGGGCGCGAAGCAGGAGCCGTTCAAGATTTACACCGTCGAAGAAGGTGTGAATCCGACCGTCTATGCGGTCGAATGATCAAGTGCGCGGTCTGGCGCGATCCCGCATCAAACCAGTTTCAAGGAAAATCAAAGGATAAATTGCATGATGATGGACGGTGGAATGATGGGTGGCGGCATGATGATCGCGATGGGTCTCGTTTGGTTGCTGATCGTGGGAGTGCTGTTGCTCGCGGCGATCGCCTTGGTCAAATACATCCGCTCGGACAGTGGAAAATAGAAATGTGCCGGGATGCGGAATGAAGGTGCCAACAGCGGCGACAGCCTGTTGTCAATGGGATTGGTCTGGGCGCTTTGCGTCCTGCTTATCCTGTCGTTGCTTGTGGCATTTTTTACGCTCTGTATGTGGCTCGCAAAAAGAAGGCGGAAGCGCAGTGAAAAACACCATTAGGCTCGCCACGATTCTGCTCGCTGCAACGGTCTTACCCGTTGCAGCACAGAGCGACTTGCTCATGGGCGAGCGCCTCTATCAGGAGAATTGTGCCAGTTGCCATGGCATAAAGCTGGAGGGGCAAGCCGATTGGAAATCAAGATTGTCGAACGGCAGGATGCCTGCGCCGCCCCATGACGCCTCGGGGCATACATGGCACCATACGGACCGCGTGCTTGTAGACATCATCACGCGCGGACCGGCGGCGGTTGTCGGGAACGGTTACGAAAGCGATATGCCCGGATATGGCGGCGTGCTGGCAGACGGGGAGATCGCCGCAATCCTCGACTACATCAAGAGTACATGGCCCGAACGGGAGCGTAGCTTTCAGTCTGACCGGAGCCGTGAGGATGAACAGGCACAGCCATGACGCAAATGGGTGAGGCAAAAGGCAAACCGAAAGCGCAGCGCAGGATATCAATTTCTGTGCTGGTGCCGCTGATTGCGTTTGCGCTTATGGCTCTCTTTGGTTGGAGGCTCTTTACAGGGGATGATAGTCTGCCTTCGGCTCTGCTCGGCAAACCTGTGCCCGACTTCGCGCTTCCCCCGGTGCTCGGACGCGAGGACGGTCTTTCGACGCAGGATCTGATTGGCCATGTCTCTTTGGTGAACGTCTTCGCCTCGTGGTGTGTGCCCTGTCGTGCCGAACACCCGCTGTTCATGGAATTGAGCGCCGCAGGCGAAGTGCCGCTCTACGGGATCAACTACAAGGATCCGCCGGAACAGGCACGCTCCTGGCTCGACGAATTGGGCGATCCCTACGCCCGTGTTGGGGCCGACGTCGACGGACGCGCAGGTATCGAATGGGGAGTGTACGGCGTGCCCGAAACCTACGTGATCGCTGCTGACGGTACAATCGCCTTCCGCCATGTCGGGCCGATCACGCGGGCGATTTTGCAGAAAACTCTGTTGCCGATGGTCCGTGACCTGAAAACCCGAACTACCAAGGAGCCAAAGCTATGAAATATCTCAAACCGTCGCTGGTCGCCTGGGCACTTTCCGTCAGCGCAACTTTTGCCGGGCCGCAAGGGTTTGCGCTGCACGACGCGCCGCAGCCAGTGATCAATGTGCGCTACGAGAAAGAAGACGGCAGCCGTGGCGATATGGAGGATTTTCGCGGCAAGGTGATCCTCGTGAACGTCTGGGCAACGTGGTGCGTGCCCTGCCGTGAGGAAATGCCGACGCTGGATGCGCTTCAGGCGGAACTTGGCAGCGATGACTTCGAGGTTGTCGCCCTGTCCATCGACAGGGCCGGATCGCCCGTCGTGCGGCGTTTCTACGACGAGATCGGTGTCACCAATCTCAAGATGTATGTCGACAAGACAATGCTGTCGATGACCGCGCTGCGCACCGTCGGTCTGCCGACGACGATCCTGATCGACTCGCAGGGGCAGGAGCTGGGACGGTTGGTCGGCCCGGCCGAATGGGATGATCCCGAGATGGTATCATTCTTGCGGAGTTTTATCGAATGAGTGCTGCCAAAAGAATAGCGCCCGCCCTTGACCTTCCGGTTACTGGAATGGCTGTTTTTCAAACCTCTAAAGGATTTTCCGGATGACCGACTTATCACCTTCCAACGATGCGAGTGTCGCCGAGATTGCAAGGGCAGGCCACTGGCCCCGGTGGTTGACGCGCAGACGTTTGCTGTTTGCCGGTGCGGCAACCGTGATGGGCGGCGGCATGGCACTGAACTGGGGATGGCTCACCGCGATCGGACTCGCGCCCATTCTGGTCTCGCTGGCACCCTGTGCCGTGATGTGCGGCCTCGGTCTGTGCATGAAGGGCGGGTCCGGCGGGAAATGCAGCGATGTGGGAAGCGCCAATCCCGATCAAACCGAAGGGCGAGAAAATTGAGCAGGTCTCTGACACGGCGCGCCGTCTTGGCGACACTTGTAGCCACGATTTCCTCTCCGGCCTTCGCAGACCACCCTGGGGAAAATCTTGACGCGCGCATGTTCGAAATGGAGCCATACTTCCAGGCCATCGATACAGCGCAAGCCCCTAGTTTCGAATTGCAGGATGCGGAAGGCAAACCCGTGCACTTGTCGGACTTCAGCGACAAGGCCGTCATCCTGCATTTCATTTACGCCAATTGCCCGGATATCTGCCCGCTCCATGCCGAAAAGATCGCGGCGGTTCAGGCTTCGATCAACGACGGACCGATGAAGGATCTGGTGCAGTTCATCTCGATCACCACCGATCCGGTGAATGACACGCCTGACGTTCTGCGCGAATACGCGGAACGGCATGGGTTTGATCCGACGAACTGGGTCATTCTGACCAAACGGCCCGATCAGGCTGACGACGCAACGCGCCTTTTGGCACGGGACTATGGGCTCGAGTTCACGATGACCGCTGACAGCGACATGATGATGCACGGCGCGGTCACCCATGTCGTGGATATCGGCGGGCGGTTTGCCGCAAAGTTCCATGGCATGGACTTCAAGAATGTGAACCTGATCCTGTATGTCAGCGAGTTGATCAACAATGCCCAGCATCGACGCCGAGAACGCGGTTGGTGGGACCGGCTGACGGGGGCGTATCAATGAGTAATGCCGCGATTGGCGTCATGCAGTCCGTGCCGGATAGAATTTCCCTGACAGCACTCCGTCGATATTTTTCGGTGATCATCCCGGCTAATCTGATCTGGGAGTTCGCCCACATGCCGCTCTACACGATCTGGAACGAGGGCACCTGGGGTGAGATCGTCTTCGCCGCGGTTCATTGCACGGGAGGCGACATCCTGATTGCCATGAGCGCGCTGGTGCTCGCCTTGATGATGTCGGGCCGAGGCTGGCCCATTGTCGCTTCGACGCGACGCTCGGTTACCGTCCTGACGGTGGTGTTCGGGTTGGGATATACGCTGTTCAGCGAATGGCTCAACAGCGTGATCCGCGCCGCCTGGGCCTATTCAGACCTGATGCCGATCATTCCGATTCTCGATGCAGGGTTGTCGCCGGTACTGCAATGGATCGTAATCCCGCTGATTGCCTTCTGGTGGGCATCACGGCCCTTTAGCGGACATGGAAACGCATGATGGATATTTCCGGCATCGGCATCTTCGCGGCCTTTCTGGCGGGGGCCATTTCGTTCCTGTCACCCTGCGTCCTGCCACTGGTTCCGGGCTATGTTTCCTACATCGCAGGCCAGCCGGGTTTGCGCACGACACGGTCGGTCGGTCTGCGGGCGCGCGCCGGGGCACTGGGCCTAAGCACCTGCTTCGTTCTGGGGTTTTCGACGGTTTTCGTCGCCCTCGGGGCCGGGGCCAGCGCGATCGGATCATTGCTGCTGACATGGCGCATCGAGCTGAACTATCTGGGCGGCGCGATCATCATCCTGTTCGGACTGGTCATGTTGGGCGTCTTTCGTCTGGATGCCTTCTCGCGCGACACCCGCTTCACACTCGACATTCCGGGGGGTCGCCCGCTTGGAGCCTACGTACTGGGCTTGGCCTTCGCCTTTGGTTGGACCCCCTGCATCGGACCGATCCTTGGCGCGATCCTGACACTCAGTTCGACTTCCGGCGGTATGTCGGACGGCATCTGGCTGCTGTCGATCTATTCCGCGGGGCTGGGCGTGCCGTTCCTGTTGGCCGCGCTGTTCACCGATGCCATCGCCGCGCGGGTCAGACAGATCGGCAAGGCCGGTCGCTGGCTCTACAAGGGCGCAGGCGTCGCCATGATCATCATGGGCGTTGCCATCATGACCGGCCAATTGTCCCGGTTTGCTTACTGGCTCCTGGGAACGTTTCCATTCCTGGCCTCAATCGGTTAATTTTCCTTTGCATTTTTGAGGTGAAGCCAGATCAGTATTGCCCCGATGACGAGAAAGATCAGGTTGAGAAAGAATGTGTAGTCGATGCTGAACCGGACCATTTCCTGAAGCGAGGGCCGCTCGGTCGGGATCATCCCTACGAGAGCGAACAGGTAATGCACCGTAATTCCCGCAGCGACCATGCACAGGTACAGCAAGCCTGAAAGATAGAGCGCATACTGCCAACCATAATACTTTGCGTGCACCCAGATCACCGTGGCAGCAACAAGATCGGCTCCGAGAAAGGCGATCACGCCTCCGAACGACGCATCACGCGACCAGAGCATCGCGGCCAGAGGGACATTGCCCATCGAACCGATGAAGGTGAAGAAGGCCACGGCGGGAGCCACCAGCGCGTTTTCAAGAACGATCAGGAAGCCCGGCGCGTCCTGCGCACCGCCATCTCCAACCAGGAAGATCGCGTTCCAGAAGCTTTGCGGCACAAAGACGGAAATGAAACCCGCGACCGTGAAGCCGAAGAGGATCTCCTTCCAGACCATCTTCCATTCCATGAAGAAAGCGCGGGCGATCCGATTCCATCCTTCGCGGGACAGAACTTTGTCGCGGAACGATCCCTTCATGGTCCGGTCCGTGTCCATACCTTCGTCGGACTGGGCCTTCTCCGCATGCTCTTTTGCGCTTTGGACAAGCGACCTTGGA
Organism: Roseovarius pelagicus; assembly: GCF_025639885.1. Taxonomy (NCBI): domain Bacteria; kingdom Pseudomonadati; phylum Pseudomonadota; class Alphaproteobacteria; order Rhodobacterales; family Roseobacteraceae; genus Roseovarius; species Roseovarius pelagicus. The sequence goes on from NZ_CP106739.1 coordinate 59,382, forward strand.
AACCATATCAGGGTGAGGGCATAGGCGTAGATCGTCATCAGGATGCCAAGCATGAAATTCGCCAACATGAATTTCCAGCCCAGCAGGACCAGAAGGACGATTCCAAGCTCGATCACCAGATTTGTCGATGAAATCAGGAAGGCGATGGAATTGACCGGATGCGCTCCTTTCACGAGGATCGAACGCGACGCGGCAAGCGCCGCGAAGGAACAGGACGACGACACGAAACCAAAGAACCCGGCAATGCCTGCCTTCCTGGCACCACGATCACCCAGAACACGCGCCATCTGATCCCGTGTCACGAAGATCTGGATGCCTGCGGAGATGATATAGACGAAGATCAGCGCCCAGAGCGCCTTCCAGAGCATGCCCGCCCCGGTCGTGAATGCTTCGATTATCTGGTCCATTCAGCCTAACCTTTTTCGCAGTGATGCTTGACCTGCGCACCTGTCGGGAGAACGGGTCTGAGGGATGTAAAAAGGGCGCCCGCCTTTCAGCCGATCAGATAGACCCTGATCGGCATCCAAATCCCCATGACCATCATCATCAGGTTCTCTGTGAGCGAGACAAAGCCGAGCGGTACGTTGCTGTCGCCGCCGACGCAGGCGCACTTCAATTCACGCTTGTCGATATAGACCGCTTTGAAAACCGATACCGCGCCAACAGTGCCGATGAACAAGGCCACCGGTGCCGAAAGCCAGGTCAGCGCCCCGGCGACCATGAGAATACCTGCGAACGCCTCTCCGAACGGATAGATCTTGCCATAACGCACCCACCGACGCGCCAGCAGGTCGTAGTTCAGGAACATGGTCGAGAAGCTCTCGACATCCTGAAGTTTTTGTACCGCCAGAAAGCACATCGAGATCGAAATAAACCATTCCAGCCCGCGCAGGGTGAAAATGGTCTCGAAGCTGTACCACGACAAACCGAGCGCCATCAGGAACGCGACGGCAAAGATCGCGATCACCGGCTGGTAGGATGTGTCCGACCGTTCGTCTTCGGGCGCATCGATGCCGAAATGGACCCGAAGGTCGTCATATCCGCCGATCCGCTCGTCCCCGATCCAGGTTTGCGGTGTGGTTTCGACGCCGTGCTCTTCCATGAACGCGTCGGTTTCCTCACGCGTGGTCAAAGGGTGATCCTCGACCTCGAAGCCCTTGCGCTCCAACAGGTCCATGGATTTGAGCCCATAGGGACAGAGGTGATCGGGCATCACCATCCGGTAAAGCCTGGCTGTCTGGGTTGTGTCTTTTGGCATGTCATATCCTCCGTTTCAGGGTTCAAGCGTCGCAGCCATAGAAGCCGCGATAGCCTGCCCGCAGGCCGGCATCGAGCTCGAGAACGAGGTTGGCGTCCTGCATTTCACTACTGTTTTCCAGCGCCGCAGTCCCGTCCGGCGCACTGAGGGCCACGGACATCCCTTCGGCGCTCAGGGTGCCGGTTCCGTCGGTTGAACCAAGACGCACCAGGTCGCCGCTGATCTTGGCCAGCGCCGCCGGGGCGCCGTCGATTTGTCCTGCGGCAAGCACAGGTTTGCTGCTCGTGGTATACTTGAAGGTGCAGATAGCCCCATCCGGGAAAAGCTGCGCGATTTCATCGCCGGTCAGGAATTCCAGATCGAGGATGGCGATTTCGGCGGATGAGAGTGCCTCGTTCAGATCGACGATCCGGGCTGGACCATCAGGGCCCTCATCAGCCGCGTCACCATTCGTGTCGATGTCATTCACCAGATACCGCATTTCGGCGATTTCTTTGTCTTGGGCAAAGATGATCTCGTCAGCCAGTTTGCGCACCCGAGGGTCAGAAATGTTGGCGCGGCTCGATGTCATGATCGCGATCGAATGGTGCGGGATCATTGCCTTCATGTAGCTGGTATCGCCCACGGTCACCTGGCTCCGGACCAGCCAGAGGGATCCGGCAAACACCACGGCGCCGCCAATAAAGATGGCAGCGTTGATCGCCTTACTGGAGTACATCGACAGCATGAAGCCCAGCATGATGATCGCCATTGTGGCCCCCATCAGCACGGCCATATAGGCGCGTGTTTCGGACCAGAAGATATGGCTCAGCAGATAGGTGTTGAGATACATCAGGATGAACATCACCACCGTGGATGTGGCGATCATCGCGAAAAAGCGTAGGTATGTCATTGGCGACCTCCAGTCTCGAAAAATTGATGTCCTATAGAAGGAACAACATTGCTGCGCTGGAATGTTCCACCGCTTTCCGGGAAGGTACGGTTTTTGCGAACGTCGGAGCTACCGGGAAGCCTTGCCAATGTTGCCCGCCGCCTTTTGTTCCATCGCCAGATCGGCCAAGATGGGGCAATCGGGGCGGTGATCACCCGCGCGTGCATCCACAAGATGCGACAGCGTCGCGCGCATTTCGGTCAGTTCGGCGATCTTGCTGTCAATCCGATCAAGATGCTCTTCGGCAATCTGCTTTACCTCGGCACTGGCGCGGTCAGTATCGGCATAAAGCTTCAGCAGGCTCCGGCAATCCTCGATGGTGAATCCAAGGGCCCGTGCCCGGCCGAGAAAGGCCAGCTTGTGCACGTCGCTCTGCCGGAAGCTGCGATAGCCATTTGAACTGCGCAGCGGTTCGACAAGACCGATGTCTTCGTAGTAGCGGATCGTTTTGGCGGGAAGGCCGGAAAGGTCGGCCACATCTCCGATGTTCATGATCGTTTCCTCCTTGAGTTCATTCAGCTGGAATTGGGGATGCCGAGGCTTCGGAGACGGGGCGCGCCGTTTCGTCCATCGCCGGGCGCACGCGGCGCAGCCGCAGCGCATTCGTCAGCACGAAGACGGAGCTGAGCGCCATCGCACCTGCTGCCAGAACGGGTGAGAGCAGAAGTCCTGACACCGGATAAAGCACGCCCGCCGCAACCGGGATCAGGGCGACGTTGTATCCAAATGCCCAGAAAAGGTTCTGGCGGATGTTGCGCATGGTGCTCCGCGACACCTCGAGGGCGTTCACGACGCCGCGCAGATCGCCGGACATCAGCACCACATCTGCGGATTCGATGGCCACGTCTGTACCGGTGCCGATGGCGATACCCACGTCCGAATGGGCAAGCGCGGGTGCGTCGTTGATCCCGTCGCCAACGAACGCGATGCGCTTGCCCGCGCCGCGCAAATCTTCCAGCGCCGCCACCTTGCCGTCGGGGAGAACGCCAGCGATCACATGGTCGATGCCGGTTTCGCGGGCGATAGCTTCTGCCGTTTCGCGCTTGTCACCGGTGATCATGGTGACCTTCAGTCCCTGTGCGTGCAAGGCGCGGATTGCAGCGGCGCTGGACGGCTTCACCGGATCGGACACCGCGATGACGGCGGCGACACGACCGTCGATCGCCGCGAAAAGTGCGGTGCGGCCCTGTTCGGCCAGCCGACGCTCCTCGTCGGCCAGATCGCCGATTGTCAGCCCCTCGCGGGTCATCAGGCGGTCGGCCCCGACAAGCACCTCGCGGCCCGCCACTTTTGCCCGCACGCCGTGGCCGGTGATGGATTCAAAATCCTTGGCGTCATGCCGCGCGACGCCCTCGACCTTTGCCGCGCGCACGATTGCCTCTGCGATCGGGTGTTCCGATTGCGCCTCCACAGCGGCGACAAGCGCCAGCACCTCGGTGCGGTCAAAGCTGTCCACAAGCACGAGGTCGGTCAGTTCCGGGCGGCCCTGGGTCACCGTTCCGGTCTTGTCCAGCGCCACAACATCAACGCTGGATAGCTGTTGCAACGCGTCGCCCTTGCGGAAGAGCACGCCCATATCGGCGGCACGTCCCGTGCCAACCATGATCGACGTGGGCGTGGCGAGCCCCATCGCGCAGGGGCAGGCGATGATCAGCACGGAGACGCCGGCCACCAAAGCAAAGGACAGCGCGGGCGAAGGACCGACCAACAGCCAGACAATCACCGTCAACAGGGCCAATGCCATGACTGCGGGCACGAACCAGAGCGTGATCCGGTCCACCAGTCCCTGGATCGGCAGCTTGGCGCCCTGCGCCTCTTCGACCATCCGGATGATCTGGGCCAGCGTCGTGTCGGCGCCAACACGCGTCGCGCGGAACCGGAAGGCACCGCTGCCGTTGACCGTGCCGCCGGTGACGGGATCGCCCACGGATTTGGCGACCGGCACCGGTTCGCCGGTGATCATACTCTCATCCACACGGGCACTGCCTTCGGTCAGCTCACCATCCACTGCGATCCGCTCGCCAGGGCGCACGATCAGAATGTCGCCCGCGATGATGCGGTCGATGGCCACATCCAGCGGCTCCCCGTCCACCAGCACACGGGCCGTCTTTGCCTGAAGGCCCATCAGCTTCTGGATCGCAGCCCCGGTTCGGCCCTTCGCGCGGGCCTCCAGCCAGCGGCCCAGAAGGATCAACACCACGATGACCGCCGCCGCCTCGAAATAGACCGCGCGCGATCCCGCGGGCAGCAGCGTCGGTGCGAAAAGCGCCACAAGTGAATAGATGTAGGCCGCCGATGTGCCAACCGCGACAAGGCTGTTCATGTCCGGCGCGCCTTTCAACAGTGCCGGGAAACCGCGTGTGTAAAAAGTACGTCCTGGCCAGAGCAGGACTGCCGTGGTCAACACGAACTGGATCATCCAGCTGGTCCAGTGGCCGATGGTGTCACCGATCAGACCGTGCGTGCCGGGGATCAGATGTGCGCCCATCTCAAGTAGAAACACCGGCAGGGCGAGGGTCGCTGCCACGACAGTCCGTCGTGCCAGATCCCGCGCCTCTTCGTTCTTGCGGGCTCCTGCGTCTTCCGATGAACTGTCTTCGGCCTGCGTGGCAGGGTAACCTGCGTCGCTGGCCGCCTTGATGAGGTCGACAACCGCGACCGCGCCTTCCAGATAGGTGACCGTAGCGGTTTCCGATGCCAGGTTGACGTTCACGTCCAGCACGCCCGGCAGCACTGCCAGTGCCTTGTCCACCCGACCGACGCACGAGGCACAGGACATGGATGCGATGTTCAGACGTACGCTCCGGGTCCGGGCCGGATAGCCGATCTCCTGAAGAGTTGTCGCGATTTCGGCGGTGCGCTCCGGTGCGTCGATCTTCGCCTGGGCGGTCTCGTTGGCGAGATTGACACTGACATCGCTGACCCCCGGCAGAGCCGTGAGGCCACGTTCCACGCGCCCGACGCAGGAAGCGCAGGACATGTTTTGCAGGGAAAGCCGAAGGGTGCGCGGATCCGACATGAGAATCTCCTTGATCTGATCCTGCTACAGATAGGGCCTCCAGTTACTGGAAGGTCAACAGGCATGTTGAATAAAATTGTGGCCATTGACCTTCCCGCGCCGGAACGCCCTACATGCAAGGCGTTAAAGGAGATTGCGATGATCCGATTCAGTGTACCGAACATGAGTTGCGGCCATTGTACCGCTTCCATCCAAAAGGCCATCATGGCTGCCGACCCAGATGCAAAAGTATCGTGCGATCTGACTGAACGTATCGTCGACGTCGACAGCACCCTGGATGAAAGTGAATTGGCCGCAACGATCAGCGGCGCGGGCTATGGCGCCGAGAAACTGTCTGAGGTTCAGTAGCACAAGACGCGTCAGCATCGCTCCGCTAAGCGGTAGCGAGGTATTGGCTGTTCATATGTTTCTGATATGCAACATTTTCTGGCGGCAGCGGCCGTATCTCGCCTGTTTCACAAAAGAGCTGCAAACCTTCCTGCGCAGGACGGATTGACAGAATTGCTTCGGTATCCGATGCTTGCAGCATGAGCTTTCGAGTTTTCATATCAAGCTGGTCAAGGGCGTTTACGTGCATTGCGTTTGCGCTCGCATTGGTATTGTCACCACCTTCTGCCGCTCACGCGTCGTCCGGCATGCATGACGGACATCAAGCCAAGTCTGTTGGTGTCGTTGGTGCTGCCGAGGCCCATGACACCGGAAGCGATGCGCATCACGCGCATTCGAAGCCTATGGGCGTAAACGACATCGATATTGCAGCGTCCGACAAGGATGGCAAAGAGCAACAATCCCAAGAGTGTTGTGACGGTATCTGTATTTCTGTCGTCGTCCTCGAAGATACCAAGGTCGGAAAAGAGCCGGTCGGCACAAATGAATATGCCATTCTGGACGGTCAGACGCATTCCGCAGAAACTACCGGGTTTCTGCGGCCCCCTCGATTCCTGATCTGAACCGGCGCCCAAATCGGGTGTGAGCCTTGCGCAGAGTCTGCGTGAGACAACGTTCACCAATCAGGTTACTTTCATGAAAATTCATCTACTTATGGGGGCTTCGGCCCTCGGGCTTGGCGCATGCGCCTATGAGCCCACCCCGTTGCCGTCCGTCGCGACCCAACAGGCCGTCGTCAACACGGCAGTTTCATCGCCGATCAGCTATCAGGACCCCTTGGCGGGCTACACCTATCGCGGCCCTACAGGTCCCCGCGACTGGCGTTCCGTCAATCAAGAACAGACGGAGGGCAACTGATGCGGGTATCGAAGTTTCCGCTGGTTTTCGGCTTTCCGCTAATCTTGGGTGCCTGTGCTGCAGCTGTACCGGGCATCTACACGGAACCAAAAGCTGGCTTCGCCAACATTTCCAGCCAGGTCACACCAGCCATCGGCAAACGGACAGCCTTCGCCGAAACCCAGGCCGAAAACGAGGCCTTGAAGAAGCAGGTGCACGCAATGGTGCACCGCAAGACCATTTCGGCGGACACCGCCGTTCAGGTCGCGCTTCTGAACAACAAGGGGTTGCAGGCGTCCTATGCGAACGTTGGCCTATCGGCCGCAGAGGCCTGGCAGCAATCGACGCCGGAAAACCCGATCGTGTCGATTGGTACACTGGGCATCGGTGCGCCCGAACTGGGTGCCTACAGGGCGATCGAGGGACTGATTCGCGCCAACATACTGGACGCGACCACCCGCAAGCAGCGCGTCGCGCTGGCCGACGTCAATTTTCGGACAGCGCAGATGAATGCGGTGAACGACACGCTGGCACTTGCCAACCAGACCCGGACCGCGTGGATCAACTCCGTCGCCGCGTTTGAGACTGTCACCTATCTCAAGCGCGCCAAGGGCACATCGGACGCAGGATCCGAGCTTGCCCTCAAGCTTGGCGAGACTGGTGCCCTTAACAAGGCCGGACAGGCCCGGGAACAGGCGTTCAACGCCGAACTGGCCGGGCAGCTGGCGCAGGCCCGTTTGAACGCGGCACGCGCCAAGGAAGAGCTGACGCAGTTGATGGGGCTTTGGGGAAGCAACGTAAACTACTACGTTCCCGATGCCCTGCCGTCTCTGCCACGCTCGGTTGGGCCAATCACAAACCTGGAGGCAAAGGCCCTTAGCAACAGGTTTGATCTTCGGGTTGCGAAACTGGGGCTGGAGGCACAGGCGGCTGCGTTTGGGCTAACAGATCAGACGCGGCTGGTAACCGATCTGGAGATTATCGCAGGCTTCGAGTCCGAGCGTGAAAACGACGCGGGCAATATTGAAACCGAAACGACCCCGCAGATCGAGTTGGAATTTGCCATTCCGATATATGACACCGGCAAGGCCCGGATGCGCAAGGCCGAGCTTATGTATCTTCAGGCCGCCAACGTTCTAGCCGAACGCGCGATCAACGTGCGGTCAGAGGCACGTGCTGCCGAGACCACATATCACGCGTCCTACAAGATCGCACGCCACTATCGCGATGTTCTGGTGCCATTGCGCCAAACCGTCGAGGAAGAAGGCCTGCTGTCCTATAACGGCATGATTACCAACACCTTTGAATTGCTCACGGACGTGCGCGAAAAACTTGGTGCGTCGCTTGAAGCGGCGGATGCCAAACGCGAATTCTACCTTGCCCAAGCGAACCTGACAGCCGCCATTTACGGCGGTGGTGCAGGTGGAGCGGGTGGTGGCGAGGGCGTATCACTTGCCGCCGGCGGCGGCGCAGGACACTGAAAGGAAATGACATGATCAACAGACGTCAATTACTCGGGGCCGGCGCCGCAGGAGCGGCGCTCGTCTCCTCCCAGGCGTGGGGCAAAACGACGAATATGGGCTTGCCTGAAGCGGCCCAGATGGACAGTGCTGCTACCACGATCACGCCGCGCCCCAACTCCGGGCCGGACTACAACCCGGTTGTGACGCTGAACGGCTGGACCCTGCCGCACCGGATGAACAACGGTATCAAGGAATTCCACCTTGTTGCGGAACCGGTCGAGCGCGAGCTTGCCGATGGAATGATCGCGCATCTGTGGGGCTATAACGGCCAATCCACCGGGCCGACGATCGAGGCGGTCGAAGGCGACCGGGTGCGTATCTACGTCACCAACAAATTGCCGGAAGGCACCACGGTGCACTGGCATGGGCTCATTCTCCCTTCGGGCATGGATGGGGTTTCCGGGTTGAGCCATCCCAGCATTCCACCAGGGAAAACGTTCATATACGAATTCGACTTGGTGAAGTCCGGTACGTTCATGTACCACCCCCACGGCGATGAAATGACCCAGATGGCGATGGGGATGATGGGCATGTTCGTGGTCCATCCCAAGGATCCTACATTCATGCCGGTGGATCGCGATTTCCTGATCATGCTGAACGCTTTCGACATCGATCCGGGGACATATGTGCCGCGCATCATGACGATGACGGATTTCAACCTTTGGACCTGGAACAGCCGGATCTTCCCAGACATCGATCCGCTGGTCGTGAACAAGGACGATCGCGTGCGTGTGCGCGTGGGAAACCTTACGATGACCAACCATCCGATCCACATGCATGGGTACGACTTCAAGGTCACCTGCACCGATGGCGGCTGGGTGCCGGAGTCTGCGCAATGGCCCGAGGTCAGCATCGATATTCCGGTAGGCGCCATGCGCGCCTACGAATTCGATGCCGAACACTTGGGCGACTGGGCGATCCATTGCCACAAGTCGCACCACACCATGAATGCGATGGGCCATGATGTGCCAACCTTCATTGGCGTAGACAAGAAGTCACTCACGCAAAAGATCCGCCAATTCCAGCCGGAATATATGCCCATGGGCATGTCCGGCATGGGGGACATGGCAAAAATGGAAATGCCGCTACCCGACAATACCATCCCGATGATGACGGGTTGGGGCCCGTACGGACCCATCGAGATGGGCGGCATGTTTTCGGTCGTGAAGGTGCGGGACGGCATCGACGCGGACGATTACTCCGATCCCGGCTGGTACGAGAATCCTCCGGGCGAGATGGCCTACGAATGGACTGGCGAATTACCCGAATTTGCCTCCAACAACAGCCCCAAGACCATTCTCACACCGAAACCAACCTCGAAGGGCTGAGCGGCCCTTCGTCATCTCCAACCAAACCAACCTACAGGACAACAAAAATGAGAAATCTTCTTTTGACGACAAGCTTCGCGATCGCGCTATCAGCACCGGCCTTTGCTGCAGGTACACACGACGGCGGGCATGGGGAGACCAAGCCAGCCGCAATGATGGTCGGCATGCCGGGTGACGCCGCCAAGGTGGACCGCACAATCGACGTCACTTTGCTCGAAAACGATGAGGGCCAGATGCTGATCGAGAGTGAGCCAATGGATATCAAGGAGGGCGAAACCATCCGCTTCAACATCACCAACAAGGGTGAGCTGGAGCATGAATTCGTCCTCGACACGGTAGAGCGTAATGCCGAGCACAAGATCGAAATGGCAAAGATGGACATGGAACACGACGACCCGAACCGTATCCGTCTCGATGCGGGCGCGTCGGGTGAGGTTGTCTGGACTTTCGCGAATTCTGGTAGGTTCGAAGCGGCGTGCCTGATCCCGGGCCACTACGAATCCGGCATGCACCGTGAGGTCGCAGTCGGTGACCAGATGGCACAAGCTGACGTGGAATACACGAGCGGCACCATCAAGAAAATCGACGCCAAGGCTGGCAAGGTCACAATCATCCACGGCCCTCTGGTCAACCTCGATATGCCCGCGATGACTATGGTGTTCCGCGCCGACGAAGCAATGATGACCAAGATGGCGGAAGGTCAGGACATCGAGTTCGTTGCCGACCGGGTCAAGGGTAAACTGACCGTCACACAGATCAAGTGATGAAAATCCATGGGGCCAGGGCAAACGCCTTGGCCCCATCGCTTTGAGGCTTGGCCCGAGCAAGCAAGAAGATCCCAAAAAATCAAGCGCTACGGAGGTAGCCGAGCATGACGAATTTCCTGAGAACCTGCACCATCGCGCTTGCGCTCGTCTTTCCGGCTTTTTCAGTGGGCGCTTCCAGTGGCAAGGGCCAGCAGCCTCACGCGCGTGCATTCGAAGTGCCTGGCCATGATCCGATCGGGAAACCCGGTGATGGCTCCTCAATCGACACGACGATTGAATTGTCCATCAGGGAGACAGAAAGCGGCTACATGCTTTTCGAGCCGGACGCACTCCACATCGAGAGTAGTTCAGTTGTCCGCTTTTTGATCAGCAATCTGGGCGGACTGGATCACGAGTTTTTTCTCGGCTCCTTTGACGAGGTTGCAGAACACCAGCAGTGGATGCGCGAACATCCCGATATGCAGCATGACAGCGCCAACTCGGTTTCGATCCCAAGTGGACAAAATGCCGAGTTAATCTGGGAGTTCTCCGATATGACCAACTTGGAGTTCGTATGCTTGATCCCCGGCCACCGGGAAGCGGGCATGTGGGGCGTCATCATCGTGCACGATCACCTTGCGCCGAAATCCGAAGGTTAGACATTTTCAATGTCACTCTTGGACAGGTATCACCTGCTTGTACACGACGTAGCTGCCGCCTTTGGGTACGACTACAACGATGTCACGCCAGACTGGGTGCACCCGTTCATTCATCTCATACTGGTCTTGGCCCCCGCGCTGCTGATCACCGTTGGCTCATATCTTGCTATTCGCGGCATTCTGAAGCTTTGGAAGTACCGCAGCACGCCTGCGATCCACCCAGAGCCCATACGAGGGCTCGAAGGAAGTCTTTTCAGCACCGTCTTGCGCTATTCAAGAAGGCAGCAGGCGTTGATGATCGTGGTTAGCCTCATCGCGATGCCTTTTCTCTATCTGACCCTGGAACTGCCAAAACAGATCGTGAACAACGCTCTGGATTCCGACCGTTTCCCGATTGTCGTTCTGGGACGAGACCTCGATCAGGTCGTTTTCCTCATACTTCTTTGCGGTCTCTATCTTCTGGCGATCATCCTGAATGGGTTAAACAAATATGACCTAAACGTCTTCAAAGGGTATGTCGCGGAGCGTTTTCTTCGGCGCTTCCGCCTGCTGGTCTATCGGCAATGGCGCAGCGATCCAGACTCCCGAAACCAGAGCGAGATCGTCCCTATTCTCGCACAGGAAGTTGAGCCCATAGGTGGCTTCGCGGCGGACGTCCTTACGCTGCCAATCCTGCAAGGCGGTACGCTTTTGACGATCCTGTTTTTCATGTTCGTTCAGGACCCTGTCTTGGGTGCCGCAGCACTGACCGTACTGCCGATTCAGCTTGTGCTGCTGCCCAAGCTGCAACGCCGGGTCAACGCGCTTTCGCGCACCAGGATCAAGGAAGTCCGACAGCTTGGCAGGCAGCTCAGCGATCAATTGCGCCAACGGCAGGTCAATTCGGCCGGGCTGCTGCCAGTGAGTGCAAGTTTTAGAGAGCTTGAGCACGTGCGCAGGAAGATTTTCCGTCTGAAGTTCTTCATCAAGGCCCTCAACAATTTTCTGACCGCGCTAACACCGTTCTTGTTCTATTCTCTAGGCGGATACTTCGTCATCGAAGGTCGCATTACACTCGGCGCGCTGGTGGCCGTCCTGGCAGCACACAAGGACTTCTCGGCACCGCTGAAAGAGCTCTTCAGTTACTATCAGACGCTGGAAGACACGCGGATCCGGTACCAGGAAATCACGACCTTTTTCACTGGATCGATTCAGCGATCGGGGAAAGCTCAGGCAGACAACCACAAGCCGGAAGAGGTCAGCGAATTCGAGGAAGCTACACTGAGATACCCGGCTTTGTCTGTGAAGAGACAGGGGGCGATCGCAACATCATGAAGGAGTCCGATAGAATGAGATGGGCAGCGATATTTTTTGCTCTGGTCGCCATTGCTGCGGCGGGATGGTATTTCAAGCAGCAAACAGACTCCCAAACGGGCACCCGGACGGAGGAGGGCAGGGTGCTCCCTGCAGGTGCGTTTGCAACTGTCAAGCTGCCAAGCAGCTTGACCGAGCAGGAGCAAATTGGCGCAAGTGCTTATGATGCGGTCTGTGCCGCCTGCCACGGCCTGAATGGTCAGGGTCAGGATGGCGTCGCTCCACCGCTTGTTCACAAGATCTATGAACCGAGCCACCACGGCGACATGGCGTTTGTCCTCGCGGCTCAAAATGGAGTTCGGGCGCATCATTGGAAATTTGGTAACATGCCAGCGGTTGAAGGCGTGACGCGATCAGATATTCTCGATATCGTGTCTTACATTCGTGCATTGCAGCGTGCCAACGGGATATATTGAGCCGTTTCGACGGTCAAAAGGGTGGAATTGGTTCGCGGGTAACTACCATTCTGTTCGCTGCGACATGGCGACAACTGTTGGGGAAAATTCTCTAGATGAGTAAGTGTCTCGCTGCATCGATCCTGATCCTTGTTGCATTTTTCGGATCTTCCACCGCAACTCATGCCGAGGAAACCGGCCTCTTTAGATTGACCGACCGCGCAGCACCGGTCGGCATCGGCGCCCGTGAACCATCACTTGCAACCTTGCCGGATGGCCGGATCATATTGAGCTGGACAGAAGAAAAAGGAGCCGAATCGGAAGTTCGCATGGCCATCCTCGATGGTAGTGAGTGGTCGGACGCTCGTACAATTCATAAATCGTCAAAGACTTACATCAACTGGGCCGATTTCCCATCGGTAGCGGTGCTGGCTGATGGTGGCTTGGCGGCACAATGGCTTAAACTGAATGGGGAAGGTGATTATCAATATGACGTCAATATCGCTTTTTCTAAAGATGAAGGCAGAAGCTGGACGGAACCGCTAGTTCCCCATGATGACAGATCACAACGCGAGCACGGTTTTGTTTCGTTGATTCCCGATCAGTTTGGCGGGTTGACGGCGCTTTGGCTGGATGGCCGAGAGTATGACAGTCAGACAGAAGGAGAAAGCTTTGAGAATGCGATGCATCTGCGCGCGCGAGAGATCAATTCTGACGGAACGATGAAGCCAGAAAGCCTGCTGGACGCGCGCGCTTGCACTTGTTGCCAGACGTCTGCCGCGCGGACCGGCTCAGGCGACATAGTTGCGGTTTATCGTGACCGAACCGCCGATGAAATCCGCGATATTTCGATTGTTCGATCTACCGGAGGGGACTGGACGCAACCCCTCACTGTTCACGACGACGGATGGGAAATTGCCGGCTGCCCCGTAAATGGCCCAGCCGTTGATACGATGGACGACAAGGTGTCCGTTATCTGGTTCACTGCAGCTGAGAATAAACCGGAGGTTTATATCGCGTTTTCAGACGATGGCGGTGCGCAGTTTGACGAACCGCTCCGCATTGACCTCGGCACAGCCGCAGGACGGGTGGACGTCCTGCAAATGCCGGATGGAAGCGCATTGGCGCTCTGGGTTGAATATGTGGGCGGCGGTGAAGCGATCGTCATGTGCCACATATCGCGAAGTACCGGATGCGCAGCGCCTCAGGCGCTCCATATCAATCGGGGCGGCGGATCGATCGGTTTTCCCCGAATGGCGCGCGGAGACGCCGGTGCGTTTGTGGCCTGGACGCAGCCGACCGGCGGCGCGGATGGGGACACTACAATCCGCATGGTCGAAGTCGCGGTAACTCCATAGGTTTCGAGCATACATCTCAATATCCTATTGCTTGCTTGACGCCGTTGCCCTTATTCTGCGGCCCGCCCGAGGGCCAAATCAGGCACTGTACCGGCTTGCTTCAGGCTCCACCCTTTGATGATGGCATAAACCGCCGGAATGACGATCAGGGTCAGCAAGGTTGACGACACCATTCCCCCGATCATGGGCACTGCGATGCGCTGCATGATCTCGGACCCGGTGCCATGCGCCCAAAGGATCGGCATCAGGCCGGCCATGATTGCGACAACTGTCATCATCTTGGGGCGCACGCGGTCTACTGCACCCACCATGATCGCGGCGTGGAGCTCGTCGCGGGTCAGGTCCCTGTCGCCCGCGCGGGCACGCGCTTCATTCAACGCCTGATCGAGATAGATCAACATGATCACTCCGGTTTCAGCCGCCACCCCGGCCAGCGCGATAAACCCGACGGCCACCGCAACCGACATGTTGAAGCCCATGAACCACATGAGCCAAATGCCACCGACCAGAGCGAAAGGCAGCGACAGCATCACGATCAAGGTTTCCGTCAGGCGGCGGAAGTTTAGGTAAAGCAGCAGAAAGATCAGCGCCAGCGTCAGCGGCACAACAGTGGCCAGCCGCTGTTTCGCGCGTTCATGGTATTCGAACTGACCGCTCCAGCCCAAAGAATAGCCCAGCCTTTCAAAAACTACACTGGGACCGCAAATAGTGCTTCCCGTAGATGGAAGGTCAAGTCCAATCGCCTCGCTGTCGCGCCCGAACAGTTCAGAGGAGGTACAGTGCTGATTGTGATGGCCTTAAGCACAGAACATCCCAAGAAACTTCTTGAACCTCTAGCAACTGAAGCTCCTATCTTTGGCTCAACGCTTATTCTCAGAGGTTTCCCATGTCCCACGACGGTCCAGACACGCATCCGCACGGTCATCAGGATGATCGCAAAGACACAAAGGCTTGCTGCGGCCAGACGGCCGAAGACACCGCGCAGGTGGCAGCACCTCCACCATCCTCCGGACGCAGTTTTCGCGTTAACGGGCTGGATTGTGCGGAAGAGGTCGCGATCCTGAACAAGGTCGTCGGGCCGGAAGTCGGCGGCAGCGAGCATCTGGCCTTCGATGTGATCAACGGGCGCATGACCATCCTCAAAAGCGCCAAACCGCTCAGCGACGATAAGATCATCAAGATCGTCGGGTCGACTGGGATGAGCGCGAAGATGTGGGATGCCGAAAGCGCCGAAGCGGATCAGGCGGCGCATTTCGCACGTCAACGCCTCTTCACCGGACTCAGCGGCGGCTTCTGGGCCGCGGGGTTCCTTTACCACATCGTCGAGACGGGGGCGGGCGGCGCGCTGCGGCTCTTCTCCGGTCATGGCGAGACGTCTATGCCTCTGGTCGAGATGGGGCTGTTCATGCTGGCGGTGGTGTTCGGAGCCTGGCTGGTCGCCCCCAAAGCATGGTCCGCCGCGCGTAGATTGACGCCTGACATGAACCTCCTGATGATCGTTGCCGTAGCCGGTGCGATCGGGCTGGGCGAGTTTTTCGAGGCGGCGACGGTCGCATTCTTCTTTGCTCTGTCGCTCGCTCTCGAATCCTGGAGCGTGGGGCGTGCGCGCAACGCGGTCTCGGCCCTGTTGGACCTGGCACCACCCACGGCGCGCGTCATTCGCGCCGACGGATCAGAGACCGATGTTCCTGCGGCTCAGGTTGCGATCGGTGACCGCTTCGTGGTGCGCGGCGGAGACCGTATCCCGCTCGACGGAGAGGTGACCGAGGGTCGGGGCGATGTTGATCAGGCTCCGATTACCGGGGAAAGCGCACTAGTCGCCAAGGAAGCCGGAGACGAGGTCTACGCTGGCACAATTAATGGCGACGGCACGTTGACGGTCAGGGCCACGAAGGCCGCGGGCGATACCGTGCTCTCGAAAATCATCCGTATGGTAGGCGACGCCCATTCGCGCCGCGCCGAGGTCGAGCAATGGGTCACGAAATTCGCCCGCATCTACACGCCCATCGTGATGGCGCTGGCGATTCTAATCGCCGTCGTTCCGCCGCTGCTGTTCGCGGGGGCATGGAATTACTGGTTCTACAATGCGCTGGTTCTTCTGGTAATCGCTTGCCCCTGTGCGCTCGTGATTTCTACGCCGGTCTCCATCGTCGCTTCGCTCGCGGCCTCGGCACGCAATGGCGTGCTGATCAAGGGCGGTGCCTATGTGGAGGCTCCGTCACGCCTGACAGCTCTGGCAATGGACAAGACCGGGACGATCACCATGGGAGAACCGGAGGTCGCGGGCCTGCATCCTTTAGGCGGCACGGTCGAACGCGACCTTCTGAGCGCCGCTGTCGCGTTGGAAGCCCGCTCTTCGCATCCTCTGGCGCGAGCCATCCTGGCGCGCGGCGAACGCGACGGGTTGAAGCAGTCGGCGGCTACCGACACCAAAACGGTGCCGGGCCGCGGTGTCGAGGGAACCTGGGAGGGTCAGCCCGTCTGGCTCGGCTCGGATCGATTTGCGACCGAGAAGGGGCTTGGCGAAGCGATCCCCCGCGACCTGCTGGAACGGATCGAAGGGGCTGGCAGCACACTCGTTGCCGTAGGCTCCGCGGACCGCCTGCTGGGCCTGATCGAACTGCGCGACCGCATCCGCCCGGATGCGAAGGTGGTCGTGGCACGCCTGCATGCCCAGGGCGTGAAAAAGATCATCATGCTGACCGGCGACAATGAACGCACGGCGCGCGCCGTGGCGGCGGAAGTCGGCATCGATGAGGTTCGCGCAGAACTCCTGCCAGAAGACAAGGTGGCGGCAATCGAAGAACTGGTTGCCAGTTACGATGTCGTGGCAATGATCGGAGATGGTGTGAATGACGCCCCAGCCATGGCGCGGGCGCATTTCGCCATCGCCATGGGCGCGGTCGGATCGGATGCAGCCATCGAAACGGCCGATATTGCGCTGATGACAGACGATATTGCCAAAGTGCCGTGGCTGATCGGGCATTCGCGCCGCACCATGAACGTCATCCATCAGAACATCGCAATTGCGCTTGCGACGAAGGCGCTGTTCGTCGGGTTGACAGCGTTCGGCATGGCAACAATGTGGGGTGCCATCGCTGCGGATGTCGGCGTTTCGCTACTCGTAGTCGCCAACGCACTAAGGCTGCTCCGGGCCAAGAAGGATCGGCCGGACGGGTCCGGGGGTGAGCAAGTGGGCGAGAAGATGGCGCAGGGAGCCCTGGCGCACGGCCATTGATTGATCAGACATACCGATACCGATATGAGTGGACAGGTAAAAAGATCGAGCAGACGACATGATGAAAACGACACGACGAACGGCACTCTTGGGCGGACTTGCACTTGGCCTTGCAGGGTGCGCCAGCAAATTCCGAACCTACGATGGGCCCGAGGTCACCCGGTTGCAGATGTTCAAAGGTGACCGGAACCTGTTCCTGTTCAACAATACTTCGGTCCTGAAAGCCTACAGGATAGACCTCGGTTTCGCGCCCGAGGGGCCCAAGCAGTTCGAGGGTGACGGGAAAACGCCCGAAGGGGCTTATACCGTCGACCGACGCAATCCCGACAGTCTGTTCCATCTCTCCATCGGAATCTCCTATCCGAACGAGGCCGATATCGCCTTCGCCGCTGCACAGGGCCGTGAGCCAGGCGGCGACATTTTCATCCATGGCGGGCCACGACCCGGGATCGACGCGATCAAGCCAGACTGGACGGCGGGTTGCATCGCGGTGTCGGACCGCGAAATTGAGGATATCTACGCGATGGTGCGGGACGGGACGCCGATCGACATATTCGCCTAGCGCCTATCCGGCCTTGGACGGCGGTTCATAGAACCCGTGCAAGAACGATCGAGGCGAACAACGCCAGGAGTCCGAATGCGATCGCGGAACTTGCCGCGTACTGGGCGATGTCCAGCCTGTTGCCGCCACGCTTCTTGGCGAGATATCCGCCCCATGCGGCGCCGACCAATGCTCCGAAGATCACGATCATGGTGCCTTTTCCTTTCCAATAGTCAACCCAATGGCTCCCGCGATGCACGCTGCCAAAACGAGCAGGAACATCATCTGCCCGTATTTCGCGAATGGCGTGGCCGGGAGCGCAGCTGGCAAACGGGCGTCCAGCACGCCGGTCTCATCCAGCCCGAGGCGGGCGACGATCCGGCCGTACCCATCGATAACTGCTGAAATGCCCGTGTTGGCCGCGCGAACCATCGGCAGCCCCTCTTCGACCGCGCGCATCCTGGCAGAGGCCAGATGTTGCCGGGGACCGAGAGACGCACCGAACCAAGCGTCATTGGTGGCGTTGAATATCCAGTCCGGGCGCGAAGCGGCGTCTACGACACGTCCTGGAAAAATGGCCTCGTAGCAGATCGAAAGGCCGACCGGAGGCAAACCGGCAAGTTCAGAGGTTTGAGGGCCGGGACCGGGAGTGAAGTCCCCAAGCCCTGCTGTCAGTCGCTGGAGCGGAAGAAAACTCCGCAAGGGAACGTATTCCCCGAACGGCACGAGATGATGCTTGGCGTATCTCGTGACGATCCGTCCGGTCTGATCGACCGCGAGGATCGAATTTCTGTAGCGTATGTCAGTGCCATCCGACTCGCGCGTCTGTGCCCCGATGAGAAGAACGCGGCCCTCAGGCAGACGTTCGGCAATTCGACCCAACATTCCAGGATCCTCGTCGAGATAGCCGGGAAATGCGCTTTCGGGCCAGAGAAGGACGTCGAACCTGCCAGACTGCGCGGACAGATCCAGATAGCGGGATATGTTCCGGTCGCGGAACGCGGGGTTCCATTTCTCTGTCTGAGGAATGTTTCCCTGAACGATCCTGACGGTTGTGTCTGTTGGCGGTGTGGTGGCCATAAGGCGAACCGTGCCCAGGGTTCCGGCACCCGCCACCACCGACATGAAAACAAATGCGGCGAACGCATTTTGGCGACGATTCCGCATGAGGAGCGTTACGGGCAGGACCGACAACAGAACTGTGAGGAGGCCAAGTCCGTAGCTGCCAACCCATGCGGCCATTTGGCGTGGAATATCGTAGTCGGCCCACGTGTAGGCAATCAGGTTCCAGGGAAAGCCTGTCAGCATGGTGCCGCGCAGCCATTCCGAAACCGACCAGCAGATCGCGAAGATCAATGCGCCGGAGACACCTTTCGTCCTGCTCCATGCGAACGCTGCCATTGCCGCCGCCGGAAACAGCGCAAGGCCGGCGGCCAGTCCAGCCACCGCAGGAACGGCCATCCAGCCGAACCGCTCCGCGTCGACAAAAAAGCTCTCCGCGATCCAGGACAATCCGAACAGGAAGAAGCCAACGCCGAACGCCCATCCGGCAAGTCCGGCCCGCATGCGGCTCTCTCCGACCGTGAGGAGATACAGCGCGCCAAACGC
This sequence comes from Roseovarius pelagicus, assembly GCF_025639885.1. NCBI lineage: Bacteria > Pseudomonadati > Pseudomonadota > Alphaproteobacteria > Rhodobacterales > Roseobacteraceae > Roseovarius > Roseovarius pelagicus. The sequence goes on from NZ_CP106739.1 coordinate 78,563, forward strand.
GACGGGCAAAAGCACCGGCATCGAGAATGGTGGCAGAGCGAGAACCGCCAAAGCGCCGAGGCCGAATGCACAGAATGTGAGGATGATACCTGACATTCCGGAAATGCGGAGAACAGTGATGCCGATTGAAATCACCGAGATCTATCTTGAGGTTTCGGACGCAGCGACCTTTTCGCGCCCCGAGAAGATCAGCAAAATCCCCACGCCGCAGACCACGAAGACATCCGCGAGGTTGAACGCTGGCCAATGCGCCGTTCCGAGATAGAAATCCAGAAAATCGGTCACCCCTTCAAAGCGAAGACGATCGACGATATTCCCAAGAGCGCCGCCGATCACCATGCCGTAGGCAACCGCCTCGGCTGCCTGCGTTGCCCGGATCAGTGAAACGACGAGGAACAGAACGACGGCGGTGGCGACCAATGCAAGGACCCACCACGGCACATTTTGAAAGAACCCAAAGGTCACGCCGTAGTTGCGGTGGAAGATCAGGTTGAAGCCGGGGAATACAGCGACGCCGGTGGCGAGCGCTTCTGCGTTCGCAAGCACAAACGCCTTCGATGCCTGATCGGCGGCGAGCGCCGCGACAGCTGTACAAATGCCGATGGAACGAGTTGCCATGGATCACCCCAACCAGACATCGAGGAACAGCATGACGACGAGCCCGATCGCGAGCCCGGTCGTCGCCTGCTTCTGGTGGCCGCTGCGATGGGTTTCCGGGATGATCTCGTGGCTGATGACGTAAAGCATCGCACCCGCCGCAAAAGCCAGACCCCAGGGCAGGAGAGGCTGCGCTACGACCATCACCGCGGCACCGAGAAACCCTGTGACGGGTTCGACCAGACCGGTCAGTGCCGCAATGCCAAAGGCGCGGCCTGCCGAGTATCGCTCGCCCAGTAGGGCGACTGCAACAGCCAGCCCTTCAGGCGCATTCTGCAATCCGATCCCGAGAGCGACGGGAAATCCGCCTGTAAAACCATCAGCTCCGAACGCAACGCCGACGGCCAAGCCCTCCGGCGCATTGTGGATCGTGATGGCGATGATGAAGAGCCAGACACGGCGCAGCGAGACCGCCTCTGGGCCTTCGCGCCCGCTGCTGAAATGCTCATGCGGGATCATTTCGTTCATCATGGCGACCGCGCCCATGCCCATCAGGATCGCAGCACAGACGATCAGCGCCGGTATCGCGCCATCCCCGTATCGGCCCTCCGCTGCGTCGAGTGCCGGTATGATGAGAGAAAAGAAAGACGCGGCAAGCATGACCCCGGCGGCAAAGCCGAGCGAAATATCGCGCCATTTGCGTGACGGGGTCTTGCCGAGAAGCACGGGCGTCGCCCCGACGGCGGTCATGAGACCGGCGGCCAGGCTGCCTAGAAAGCCCAGTGCGACTGGTGAGAGTGTTGTGATTTGCTCCACTTTAACTCGCCGGATAGGACGAAAAAATCTCAGTGGAGCCGTCGGATTTCACCAGAAAGACATCGTAGGCTTCGGCATCGTCGCCGAAATCCATGCCGGGCGAGCCGATGGGCATGCCGGGCACGGCCAGGCCTATGGCATCGGGACGTTCTTCAAGCAGTCGAGTAATATCGGCTGGCGGAACGTGACCCTCGATGGTGTAGCCTTCGACGGTCGCCGTGTGACAGGAGAACATATCGACGGGAATACCGCGATCCATTTTCAGACGGATCAACGCCCCGCCCATATTCTCACCTTCAGGAGCGAACCCGGCATCGGACAGCTTTTCCATCCAGGCAAGGCAACAACCGCAGCTGCGCGTCTTTCCGACGTGGATAGCGGTCTGGGCGGTTACTGCCGTCGCGGCAGCAATCATGAGGGTCGCAGCGGCCAAGGTTTGAAACCTGTTTTTCATCGGAATTCCTTTCAAATCAGTCATGTGTCTTCGCGAAGAAAGGTCGCGAACCGTGTGCGCGTCTCTTCAAGGATTTCAGTGGCATCCGCAGTGTCGAAATTTTCCGCAGAGGCGAGCAATTCCTCCCCGAGCGGATCGATAGGTCGGCCGTCCACGCGCACTTCGTAGTGAAGGTTCGGAGCTGTCGCCGTGCCTGTCTCACCGACCTGGCCAATCGTTTCGCCCGCGACCACGCGGTTTCCGACGGCCAGACCCTCCGGCACAGCGCTGAGGTGCGCATAGCGGGTCATTGTGTCTGACCCGTGCGCGATCTCGACCACCCGGCCATACCCGCTCCGCCATCCGATGAAGGAGACCCGTCCGGGTGCGGTCGCTGCAATCGGTATCCCCGCAGCGGCGGCATAATCGACACCTGTGTGCATCCGCATATTGCCGTAGATCGGATGCTTGCGCTGCCCGAAGACCGACGACAGTCGTGCGCCTTCCACCGGCGGCGCGACCGTCCGCAGGATTTCACCATTCAAATAGACCGTTGCCCGCCCGCTGTCTTCGGCTGACCAGAGGATTTCGAAGCGGTCGTCGGCCAGATCGAGGGCCGCATAGGAGATTGACGGTTGACCGACCTCTGAACCATCGCGAAGGACGGTCTGACCCCAAAGGATATTCAGGGTCTCTCCGCCTTGAATATCCCTGCGAAAGTCGACCGTTTCCCCGAGGATTTGTGCGAGATCGACGGCAAAACGGGCCGGGACGCCTGCTCGATCCAGCGAAGCGTAGATCGACCCGTTTACCAGCAGCTGGCTCGCACGCTCGACTGTCAACGCGCTCGGCGTTACCGCCCGACTCGCAATGGTGTCGTCCAGGGTGACTTCGATCCGCACACCGTCATCGACAGCCAACGTCACAACGGATGGCGTGCCGTCCGGGCGAAAGTCGACGCTGAGACGATGGCCCGGTCGAAGGCGGCGCAGGTCGTACTCAACCGTCAGTGCCAGTGCGACTTCGGTCCGTGTTTGCGCATCCATGTCCGCGAGAGAGAGAAGCACGTCCAATGTGTCACCCGCCTCGACCGTCGCCTCCCAAGGCGGCGTGGCGAGGGCCTGAACAAGCGCCATCAGATTATCTGGCTCGGCCCGTTCGAGTGCGGGAAACTCAGGCGGCTGAAAAGCGGCAGGAAGAATATTCGGCATCGTATCGCCGGATGTGTTGACGCCTGGTCCATCGAGAGGTTCGGGTGGACTGTCCAAGGCCACCGGAGCCTCGGAAAAGATGTTCTCGGGCGGCGCCTCCAGGATCAAAGCCCGGCTCGCTATTGTGCTGACCGCTGCCGCGGCCATTGTCGTTCCCAGAACGATATGTCTCAGTTTCAAGATTCTGCCCCCTCGGTTCTGTCCTGCATCGCGCGCCTTATCTTCGGCACGGCGAATTCACGTGGTTCGTGATAGTCGATGGTGGTGACGAAGCGGCCTGTCGCATCGAACAGGAAAACACCCGCCGTGTGGTTCATCGTATATTCGCCGTTTTCGCCCTCAACCTTCTCATAGGTGGCATGGAAACCGTCGGCGATGGCGGCGATCTGGTTGGGCGGACCCGTCCATCCCTGAATCTGCGGATGGAAATACGAGACATACTCGGCCATGGTCTCGACCGTGTCGCGGTCCGGGTCCACGGTGATAAAAATTGTGTTCAGGTTTCCGGCGTCCGGCCCAAGCTCGTCGAGCCAGCCGGAAATGTCCGAGAGGGTCGTCGGGCAGACGTCGGGGCAATAGGTGAAGCCGAAGAAGACCAGACTCGGCTCGCCGATGAGGGTTTCCGGGCCGACATCCCGACCATCCTGATCCGTCAGGCTGAAATCCATCAAGGATAGCGGCATGGGCCTCTTGCCCGGAGCAGGATCAGCTCCAGGCCCATCGACCTGCCACCAGCCGACGAATAGGGCGGCAAAGACTGCCGCCGCGCCGATCGCTGCGATTTTGGCCACCCTTAACATCATTCGGATCAGCCTTCGGGGCCGCGTGCGCCGATGCCGACGATCGGAACAGTGATTTCAAGCTCTGTCCCGTCAGAAAAGAGCAGGGTCAGCGAAAAAGTCTCCCCCTCGACGAGCGGAGATTGCAGTTGCATCAGCATGGCGTGATATCCGCCAGGTTCGAGGGCGATCATGCCCCCGGCCGGGATCATGATATCGTTGGCCGGAGCCATGCTGCTGACGCCGTCAGAATTGGTTCTGGTTTCGTGGATCGAGGCCATCCCGGAGATCTCCGCGCGAAGACCGATGAGGGAGATCGGGTCGCTGCCCTCGTTCCGAACGGTCAGATAGGCCCCGCCGGGCCGCGACGTTCTAAGGCTCGCGCGCGCCCAGGGGCTCTCAACCACAATCGATGCGTTGTCTGACAACTGTTGCGCTGAGGATGCGATTGGCAAGCCCATCATAAGAGCGACAGACAGGCTCTGGATTGCCTTTGCGAAGGTTTCGAACACGTTGGTTCTCCTGTTCGTTCTAGTTGGTTGCCACAGCCTCGACTTCGGCTTGGACGAGCGACAAAAGCTGCTCCGCACCGAACTCTGGCAAAGGCTTACCGTTGACGAAGAACGTCGGTGTGCCTTGGATTCCGACAGCTTCGACGTCGGCCCGGTCCTGATTGAGGACGCCGACGATGCTGGGTGACCTGATCTGGTCCGCCGCCGCCGCAGTATCCAGACCCGCCGCTCCGGCGATCTCCATGATCCGCTCTGCCGCAGGCGCGCCATGGGAGGCCCAGGCAGGCTGATTTTCAAGCAGCGCTTCCAGCACGGGAACAAAAACGTCCTGCAACCGAGCCGCTTCCAGCACCTTGATTGCCAGCTCGGACCCCTCGCCGTGGAACGGCGTGTAGCGCATGACGACGCGCACATCGTCGGGGTATTGCGCCAGTATCTGCTTCACGATTGGATGGAAGGCGCGGCAGGCCTCGCAGGCAGGGTCGAAGAACTCCACGATGGTCACTGGCGCATCCTCACGCCCGAGTATGGGAGAATAGGACCGAACAAGACGATCCTGTTGTTCCAACGGAGCGGCTGTCGCCACCGGGGTCGGATCGGGGCGCGATACGAACCAGGCACCAGCCACGAAAACGGCCAGTACCAGAGTGAGTATCGCGAGCAGAAGTGTCTTTCGGTTCATATTGATATCCGTCGAAGTTGAATGAGAAGGACAAGGATTGCCCCGAACGTCAGCAGGGAGAGCAGAGGGATTGGCAGGCCAAGGATCAGCATCGCCTCATCGGTGCAGGATGGCCCGGACGCCGTGCAGGGGACGATCGGCGACGGCACGATCCCTGCGTAAAGCAGGGAATGGTAAAGGGCGACGGCACCACCCAGAACCGCGAGCGGCGCGGCATAGCGCCAGATCGAGAGGTCGGCGCGCCACGCCGCCACCCCGAGGATGACCGCGAGCGGAAACATGAAGGCACGCTGGAACCAGCACAGATTGCAGGGGGTCTGCCCCAGAACCTCTCCGATGAAGAGCACGGCAAGCGACGCGGACAAGGCGACGAACCATGCCGCGAAGAGGAAAGCCACCGGGCTCGCGGCGCGTGGCGTTGCGTCTGGGCTAGCTGTCACGCGCCGATCCTTTCGCGAAGATCAGTAACGATCAGTCCGGGTTCGTCGTCGTATTCGTAGATGCGGACAAATTCGCCTTCCGGATCGAAGAGAAGGAAGGACGACGTATGCCCCATCGTATAGCCGTCGGGCGCCGAGGCTTCCTCGATCTTCTGGTAGTAGATCCTGAAGGTCTCGGCAGTGCGTTCGATTTGGTCCGGCGGTCCGCTCAACCCAAGGATTCCCTGACCGAACTGGGGAACGTAGTTGGCCAGAGCGCTTGGCGTATCCCTTTCAGGGTCGACCGTGATGAACAGTGGCTGGACGGCGGAACTTGGTGTGCCGAGCTCGTCCATGACCTGCGTGATGGTTGCGAGCCCCATGGGACACACGTCGGGGCAGTTCGCAAATCCGAAAAAGACGAGCATCCAGCGCCCTCGGAAATCCTCGTCGGTCTGCACCATACCGGTATGGTCCGTCAGCTCAAAATCCGCAGTGAAACTCTCGGCCTCAGGATCAACACGCGCGGCGACCGGTCCCTGATTGCGTTCAGTCATCCAAAGCGTGGCTGACACCGCCGCAGCGACAACCACTGCCGACCAGAGAACTATCCGGACCTTCTTCATTGCTTGCGCTACCCACCTGTTCAGTTTGTCTGTGCGCGGGATACAAGCTACAGCAGATAGAGGTTCAAGCGAAAAGTTACTTTTTTTGTCCGAAGTCACGCTGATGTGAAACCTTTGTCTTTTCAAAGGAGTTGGCTCTTCGGTAAGCTACAGTCTTTGTAGATTGAAGGATCGCACATGCTGGCTATTGGAACACTCTCGCGGAGAACCGGAACCAAGGTTCAGACGATCCGCTACTACGAAGAAATCGGTTTGATGAACGAGGCCGGAAGGACCGCAGGCGGCCAGCGCCGGTACTTTGAGAAGGACCTCGACCGGCTGGCTTTCATCCGGCACTCACGCCAGCTCGGATTTTCCCTCGACTCCATCCGGGAGCTGCTGGACCTCTCGGACAATCCGTCCCAATCCTGCGCGGAGGCGGATTCGATTGCGCGTCGGCAACTCCACCAAGTCGAACAGCGGATCAAGCGTCTGCAAGCGCTCAAGAAGGAATTGAAACGCATGGTCGCCGAGTGCGACGGTGACAGCGTTGCGGAGTGCAAGGTTCTGGAGGTCCTTCGAGACCATGCGGAATGTCTGACCGAGCACGACGAGATTGGGGCTTGAACGCCGCAATTGCCTATCCGCTGGCTGCTGTCGCAGAGATCAGCGGGTGTTTCGCCATCTGGGCGTGGTGGCGTCTTGGGGCATCACCGCTCTGGCTCGCACCCGGCATAATCGCGCTCGCGCTTTTCGGCTGGTTGCTGGCGCAGGTCGAAACCAGCGCAGCGGGCCGCGCTTTCGCAGCCTATGGCGGCATCTACATCGGGGCCTCCATGCTCTGGATGTGGTTCGTCGAGGGCGAGCGACCTGACAGATGGGACTTCATAGGGACATCCATCTGTTTGATCGGTGCCGCGATTATTCTTTCGGTGCCCAGAGGGACGTAAATAAGCTATTATGGATCTACAGTCGCTAGAGGTTCTATATGTATTTTTGACAGCTGCATCCGAAGAGGGCGTTTCTGCCCCCTTTCTTAGAAATCGGAGGGTTTGCCAGTTCGATGGTCGAAAGCGAATTCAGCGGGAAGAATGAAAAAGAGCGCCAGACGCTCTGGATTGTTCTCGGTCTCAATCTCGCAATCGCTGCGGGGTTCTTCGCCACGGGAGCTATCGGCGATTCCAGCGCCCTGATCGCCAATGGTCTCGACAACACATCCGACAGCCTCGTCTATGGCATCAGCCTTCTGGCCTTGTCCCGGTCGTCGAAGTGGAAGCGGGGTGCCGCGAACGTATCCGGCGGATTGCTTCTGATCTTTGCGGTTGGCATTCTGATTGACGCTTGGGGGCGCTATGTCGGCGGTTCCGAACCGCTCGGAACTCTGATGATCGCAATGTCGCTGATCGCTGCGGTCGTCAACCTCGCCTGCATCTGGCTGCTCGGGCGACTGAAGGAACCGGACGTGAACATCCGGGCCGCCAACACCTTCAGCCTCAACGATTTCGCATCGAACGGCGGCATCCTGATCGCGGGCGGTCTCGTTTGGTGGTTGGGCAGCAACTGGCCCGACCTCGTTGTCGGGGTCGCGGTGGCTGGCATCGCGGCGTGGGGCGGCATAGGCATCCTGCGGGACGCGCATGACGAGCATCACAAGGCAGTTCACAATCACCAACCAGAATAGTCTCTCGCGTCGCGACAAGATAAAGGTTGAAGCTACAGTGACTGTAGAAAATATCATCTCTGTATAGTTGATTCTAGGAAACGCTCATGACCCCTGTTGACCCGCTGCTTTCGTCCACGCCACTCTTGGATTTCAGGCATCCTTCACTTGCCGCTCTGATCGCCGACCGGGGGTGGGGAACCTTGCCGTTGCATGATCGAATTGGTGCAATCTACGACTTCGTGCGAAACGAGATCGACTTTGGCTATAACCGCGCCGACGACATTCCTGCCTCCGAAGTACTCGAAGACAGGTATGGACAATGCAACACGAAGGGAACGCTGCTGATGGCGCTTCTACGCGCTGTTGGCGTAAGATGCCGCTTGCACGGCTTCACAATCCACAAAGCGTTGCAACGGGGCGTCGTGCCTGAACTGATCTATCCGATCGCACCCGCAGAAATCCTCCACTCATGGATCGAGGTCGAGACCGAGGCAGGATGGGTCGATCTTGAGGGCTTCATCCTCGACACATCCTTCCTGTTGGCCTTGCAGCGGTCGTTTCCCGAAACACGGTCCCTATGCGGCTACGGTGTCGGGACCGACTGCTTGAGCGCACCGCCAGTCGGATGGACGGGGGAGAGTACATATATCCAGAAGACCGGCATCGCCCGCGATTTTGGAACATTCGATAATCCTGACATGTTTTATGAGCACCATCGTCAGGCGTTAGGCCCGCTGCGCGACTGGATCTATCGGCACCTCATTCGCCATTGGATGAATGCCCGCGTCAGGGCGATCCGCGCTGGTCGTTTGCCAAGCGTTCCAGGGCTCAGCCGGCCAAACCACGGCCATGAGGAGGCTTCTCGTGCCGCATGATCATGCCCATATGGAGCCTAAAGAAGGCGACCGGCGGGTTGCCATTGCCATCTGGGCAAACGGCCTCTTGACGGTCGCGCAGATTGTCGGCGGGATACTATCCGGCAGCCTCGCGCTGATCGCGGATGCCATCCACAACTTCTCCGACATGGCGTCGCTCGTCATCGCATTCGGCGCGGGTAAGATCGCGCGCCGCCCGGCCGATGCGAAAATGACCTTCGGATATGGCAGGGTCGAGATCGTAGCCGCCCTGATCAATTATACCTCGCTGATCATCATCGGCCTTTATCTGGTCTATGAGGGCGCGATGCGGTTTGTTGATCCGCCAGAAGTCGCGGGTTGGACCGTGGTCATCCTGGGCAGTGTGGCGCTGTTCATCGATACCCTCACCGCGTGGCTGACCTATTCGATGCAGAAAGGCAGCGTGAACATCCGGGCGCTTTTCCTCCATAACCTCAGCGACGCACTGGCGTCCGTGGCCGTGATCGTCGGTGGTGTCCTCATCCTTCTCTACGATATCCGCTGGGTCGATCCTGCGATCACCATCGGGATTGCTGCCTACATCCTCTGGCTCGCCTTCAGCGAGATCGGTGGCCCGATCCGCACGCTGATGCTGGGAAGCCCACCCGATATCGACACGGACAAGGTTATCGCGGCCGTCGAGGATCTCGACGGTGTCGAGGAAGTTCATCACGCGCATTTCTGGCAGATGCAGGAGCATCGTGCGGCGCTCGATACCCACGTCGTAATCGCCGAGGACCGCTGGGATGACCTCGAAAACATCAAGACGGCAATCAAGACCCGCCTCGACGAGGAATTCGGGATCGACCATTCAACGTTGGAGTTTGAACGCTCAGCAACCAAACATCGGGACGCAGACAGGTATGGTCATGGGTGACCTCAAAACCGTGGTTCTCGTGCTGGGTTGTGCGGCCAATCTGTTGCTGGTCGCGGGTATACTCTGGTCCATGTTCCAACCGGAGCGACGTGTCTGGCCGCCGATTCACTCTACAGGAGCCCACAAGATTGTCGTCTGGGGACTTACGTGCGTCGGCTTCGGATCTGCCATCGTTTTGGGTCTGCTAGAATGGGGTGAGCTCGACTTCCCATGGATCATACGTTGGGGTCTAGGGCTTTGTCTGATCGTTCTGGGCAATGCCGTTGTCTGGTCCGGTGTGATGCAACTTGGAATAGCGGTGACGAGTGGTGATGAAGGCGTTCTGCGGACCCGTGGCCTTTACCGCTTCTCCCGCAATCCTCAATATGTGGCTGACATGGCGATCCTCATCGGGATCGGATTGCTCTCCGCCTCAATCCTCGCGTGGCCGGTGATTATCACCGGCGTTACTGCATTGGCACTCGCGCCCTTCGCTGAAGAGCGCTGGTTGATTGATCGCTACGGGGACGCTTACCGAGCCTACCTCCAAAAAACCCGCAGATTTCTTTGATGCCATGACCGAGTTCAATCTCACGGGTTTGTGAGCAGAAACATATTGAAGCTCTAGCGGGTGTAGGTCTTAGAACCGGGAAAAATAACAAGACCAGAGGTTTCCTTGATGAGACGAGCTAACGACAGACCGTTCACACGCCGGACTGCACTCTTTGGTGCAGCAGCAAGTGGGTTGGTTCTCGCGACCAGCAGGGCCATGGCACAGACAAGCGAGGGTCTGGCGGCACCGGCAGTGCGGAGCAATATTTCCGGGTTCAGGGTTGCATCTTGGCAAGACCATTTCGACGATCTGAGAAACGGCGCAATCCTCTGCGACATCGACTCCCGCGCGGTCCAATTCTGGTCGGAAGACGAAAGCATCTACAAGCTCTACCCGTCCAGCGTTCCTTTGACAGAGGAGTTGACTAGGCGCGGATATACCACGGTGGTTCGCAAGGTAGATGGCCCGAGCTGGCGACCTACGCCGTCGATGAAGGAGCGCAATCCCGAATGGCCGGATTTCGTTGGCCCTGGCCCCGACAATCCCCTTGGAACACACGCCCTTTATCTGTCATGGCAGTACTACCGCGTTCACGGCACCGGTGACACGCGCAAGATCGGTCGACAATCGTCGAACGGCTGCATCGGTCTCTACAATGAACATATCGAAGAGTTGTTTGGATTGGCCGAGGTCGGTACTCAGGTTAAGTTGTTCTAAAGGCGGAAATTTTAAATATGCGAATTCATCTTGGCTTACTTCTCCCAGCAGCGTTTTTGCTGGGAGCGTGTTCCGCTTCTATTCCTGGCGGGCCCGACACTGCACAAAACAGACCACTGCCGGAGGCAGTCGTCGCTATGGCCGCAACGGGTCAGGATCTTCAGTCCGCGCGCCTTTTGCCGGAAGACGGCTGCTATTCGCCATCAACGCCAGTCAGCAGTGTCTTCTGACGAGCAAGTATTCAAACCAGATACTTCACGGGTTTGGCAGCATTCAGGAGGACGAGCACATAGCGTGGCCATCCCCCGGAACGCATGATTGATGGTGCTAACGATTCCCAGGCCCGTTTCTGTCCTCAAACATGCTCTGGAATTCCATCGCCGCGTTCATGTGAGCCTCCATTTCTGCGCGCGAGACCTTGCCGTCGCCATTCTGGTCGGCGTGTTCGAAATGGCCGCGCATCGTATCGCCCATATGAACGTTGTTGTCGCGGTCGGGCAATTCGTGATGACCCGTGACAAAGCCGTTATCGGCAAACGCAGCTCCGCCCATGACGGTCGCTACGGCAGTTGCAAAAATGAATGTGGTATTGCGGTTCATCGACTTAACTCCTTTTAAGCTTGCGATACCAAACACATGGCAGATGAAACCAACGTTGCAACGGACAGACAGGGTGAATGTGTAACGGCATTTCGCAAAACGGACGCTGGTTACAAACCGTGACACTCTTTACCGGCAGAGGCGGTTCAGATCCTTAGGTTTGGCTGATGACCAAGACGCATTTGGCAATCAAAAGGCGCGCCATGACCACTGCTTCGACAATAAAGATCATCCTTGCCATGGTGCTTTGGGCCTTGTGCTTTCCAGTCATCGTTGCTGGCTTGGAATATTCTCCCCATATGACATTTGCGGCCATGCGCGCGGCGATTGCAGGGGCTGCGCTAACACTCTTGGCGATTGCTTTTGGTCGGCCATTTCCGCGTGAATGGGGCGTTTGGGTCACCCTTTCCGTTATTGGCTTTGGCGCGACAAGCCTGGGTTTTCTAGGCATGTTTCACGCAGCAGAATTTGTCTCGCCCGGCTTGGCGACAGTGATTGCCAATACCCAACCCTTGCTGGCGGCTGTCCTGGCCAGTCTTTGGCTGGGGGAGAAGTTATCCCTTCTCGGCAAGATAGGATTATGCGCGGGCTTTGCGGGCATCGTTTTGATCGCATTGCCTCATTTCATGGTCGATGGAAACAAGAGCTATGCGATTGGTGTAGCCTACATTGTTCTTGCTGCAGCCGGGGTTACGCTTAGCAATGTCATGATCAAGTCCATTGCCGGAAAAGTGGACAACCTTTCGGCAATGGGATTGCAGATGTTGATTGGCAGTGTCCCGTTGGCCATCGTCGCGTTTCTCATGGAGGAGCCGACCGCCATAAACTGGACGCCGACATTCATATCATCGCTTCTCGTTCTGGCCCTTGCAGGATCAGCCCTTGTTTACTGGCTATGGTTTTCAGCTCTTGAAACGGTGCCTTTGAGCCGGGCCAGTGTTTTCAGCTTTTTGATTCCGGTGTTTGGCTTGACCATAGGGGTATTGATCTACGGTGAGCGCCTATCGCTTTTACAGGCGATCGGAATTGGCATGATATTTTTGGGAATAGCGATGGTTCACTACCAAAAAAAGGAGTCACGGATTGCTTTATGAGGGCTGGTTTCAGGACACCAAACGGCAACCGGCAGCCTGTCTGGTGCGTTCCGACAATGGCGGCCACATGACACGCTTGGTCGCCTCATGTTTCAAAAGACGCCATGAATACCTAAATGAATAGGATCTCAGATTGAACAGGCGCTCAGTCCAAACGCTGAGGTACAGTCACTTCCTTGGGGAGGTGCGATCATGCCTCAATCAATAGCAAGGAGGTTAACAATGACCGAGCCAGACAATGAATCGCAAGAACCCACGAAAAAGGCCGAGGCTGCCGAGACTGCCCTTTCGGAGGGCCGACAGGCGTTTCTGGGGTTCCTCGTTCGTCGGCTGGGCAATAAGGCAGATGCCGAAGACGTGCTGCAGGAGTTCTGCATTCGGGTGCTGACGCGCAAGGATCAGTTACGGGATGTGGAACGGATGGATGCTTGGCTCTATGCCATCTTGCGGTCGACGATGAACGATCACTTCCGCCAGTGGGCACGTCGTGGTCAACTAGCCGATGTCTATAGCCGTGAACCAGCGGAGTGGGAGGAGGATGCCCCCGGGCAGATGGCGCAATTCTGTCGCTGTGTGGATGGCCTGATACCCGCACTGAGTGACGCTGATGCCGATCTGATCCGTCGAATCGACTTTGGGGAAGAGGAGCGTTCAGCAGTTGCCGCTGATCTAGGTCTGTCTCGCGGGGCGCTTGGGGTGCGCTTACATCGTGCACGGGCGGCGTTGCGCGACGCGCTGACGGGCCATTGCGGCAAATGCTGCAAAACAGGCTGGGATGATTGCTACTGCCCGCCGATCGGGTGCGAAAGCCCGGAGGACGAAACGCACTGCTCCCCGGAGGACGCGTCGACCTAACCAAGCACTGGTTCCATTGCCTGTAATGGATGCAGCCTTGGAGCGTCCACTCCCATAATGACGCTCTAATTCTGGCGTCAATCATGGAGATGTAGGTATGATGGGCCAGAGCACGTCCAAATCAGATTCAGAAATACCGGACCGACGAGTGGCACCGACAGAATTGTTCAGTCTCGTCCACCGAATGAGTTGCGCCTGCGCTAAGCATTCGCGCCATATCGATGCGCCGATGTCGCGGGATCTGTTCCGCCGGGTCGAGGACCAAAACCAGAGTTTGGCCGAGGCTGCAAAGGCTCTGGGCCTCGGCCCAAAGGACTGCGCTTACCTTCTTGGCGGATTTCGCCGCGACCTAGCTGCCGAATTGGTGTCTGTGCTTGTGACCGCCAAGATACCGGACCCCGTTCTAGAAGGCCAAAGCCATAATACCAGGGATTGGAACGAAGGTCGCTGATCGGAACTGGTCAAGAACAAGTGTTGGTAAGCTTTGCCCCCAGCGCAAATCAGAGGATGCAAGAAACCGGCCATGCGGAGTGCCACCATGCGGTATACCAAATGGCCGCCAAGACGGAATCGGTTGCCGCAAGTACCGCCGGCTGGCGCGCACTAGGTGGAAGAGACAGTGCCAACAAGCAAAGGATTTAAGGGCTGAAAGCTCCCGGTGTCGCAGCGAGCCGTAATTTCTCTGTAATGCATTGCTGCGATCAGCGTCTACAAGACGAACCCCTAATGCCAGGAGGCCAGAATGGACCAAAACACGGACCGCGCCGAGAAACCCCAAGCCGAACCCACCAAGCCCAAAGGATGCTGCAGCGTACATAAAGCCAAGCCTGCTGCTGATGCCCTGCGCAGCCCTCAGCCCCCCGTTGCTAAATCGGGTGGCTCTTGCTGCAGCAACAACTGAGTGTCAGCACGATATGACCTTGGCCACCCATAGGGATAGAGCCGTTTGGCTGCGGTCTGATCGGCGATTGTGCGGCGCTGGCCCATTGGGGTGCAGCGCCGCAGAAAACAACCATGAAAGGATCTTCAATCATGCTCGCGCTAAGCGCCTTTTCAGTGATCGCCTCACTGCTGTTTGTCTTTGCGATTCCGTCACGATCGAAGCAGGTCGTCGCCGTCCCTGTTCAGAGAGTATCTGACCAAGATCGGCTCCACCGTTCGGAGACACTTGCGACGAAAAGATACAAAGACTTCCGTGACACTCACCCCTGAACGTTGTGACAACCCCTTTGAGCGCTGGTGGCGTCAGGTGAATTCGCTCGCGCCGTGATTGAAAGAAGAGGCATCAAAATGTCTGATTCCAAACTTGTTCGAATCTACCCGGTCGGTATGGCCCTGGGCGTATTGCTGGCAGTCAGCTTTGCCCTTTGCGTGATATTCGGCCTGATTTTTCCCGACTCCACGATGTATCAGGCCTGGTTGCCGCTGCTGCCCGGCGTGAGCTGGATCAGTTGGCCGAGCGCCCTGCTCGGGCTGGTCGAAAGCTTTGCCTATGGCTGGTACATCGCCGTGATCTTCGTGCCTGCCTTGAACTTCTTTGCGCGGAGGGCGTCGGCATGAATACCGTAACGTCGATTGCGTCTCTCCTTCCTGCAAACGCGGAGGTTTGCAATCCATCATCCGACATACCCTCACCCCAACCTGATCCGGCCGCCTATGGTCGTGATCTCTGGGAACGCTCGGTCTTGTTTCTGGACACATTGCGCGAACGCGCCGACAACATGATCGCGCATGAGCGTGCCGGGATGCCGCCACTGCTGGACTTCAAATACGAGAACCTGCTGGATGCGCGCCAGTTCGACCGACCGGCCAATTATGCCCTGCTCAGGATCACCGAAGTGGATGGGCATTGCTGGGATGATTGCGTCGATGACGCAAAGCCGCCCGTCATCGTGGTGGACCCCCGCGCGGGCCACGGCCCCGGCATCGGCGGGTTCAAGCGCGACAGCGAGGTCGGCATGGCGATGGCCGAGGGGCATCCGGTCTATTTCGTCATCTTCTTTCCCGAACCCGCGCCGGAACAGACGCTTGAGGATGTGCTGTTCGCCTTGCGCCGCTTTGTAGAAGAGGTCGCGGCGCGTCACGATGGGGCCGCTCCAGTCCTCTATGGCAATTGTCAGGCAGGTTGGGCAGTTGCGCTGCTGGCCGCGCACTGCGAAGGACTTGCCGGACCGGTGGTTCTGAACGGTTCGCCGCTGTCCTACTGGGCGGGCGAGGAAGGCGTTAATCCGATGCGTGTCACCGGTGGCCTGCTGGGCGGTGCATGGCTGGCCCATTTGACGGCCGATCTGGGCGATGGGCGGTTCGACGGCGCATGGCTGGCGCAGAACTTCGAGAGCCTCAAGCCGGAAAAAGCAATCTGGGCGAAATACGTCAACCTGTTCACCAATGTGGATACCGAACGCGACCGCTTTCTCGATTTCGAGCGGTGGTGGAATGGCTTTTACACCCTCAGTCGCCCGGAAATCCTGTCAATCACCCAGAACCTTTTCATTGGTAACCAGTTGGAAAATGGCGAAATGCGGATCGGCGATCACTGTGTGGCCGACCTGCGCAAGATCAAGAATCCGATGATCGTCTTTGCGTCCTACGGCGACAACATCACGCCACCGGCACAGGCGCTTGGCTGGATCCCGGCGGTCTACAAGGACACCGCGGACCTCAAGGCGGCGGGCCAGCGGATCGTCTACCTGACCAATGCCCATGTTGGTCATCTGGGCATCTTCGTGTCGGCCTCGGTGGCCAAGCTGGAACATCGCGCCATTCTGGAAAGTCTGGGCAAGATCGAAAAGCTGAAACCGGGCCTTTATGAGATGAAGATCGAGGCGCCCACCGGCAAGACAGAGGCACGAGACGCACAATACAAGGTCCGGTTCGAGCTCCGCGACGTCAGCGACCTGGCCCATGAGGTGCCCGAACAGGCGTTCGACGCCGTCCGGGGCGTGTCGGAAATCAACAGGGCATTCTATTCCACCTTCGTCAGCCCCTGGGTGCAGCTGATGACCACCACGGCGAGCGCCGAGATGCTGAAATGGATGCATCCCATGCGCACCAGCCGTCTGATGTTTTCGGAAAAGTTCAACCCGTGGATGGGCCTGGTCAGGCTGGCGGCAGAGGCCGTGGCAGAGACCCGCGAACCTCTCGCGCCGCAGGATCCTATGATCCTGCGCGAACGGGCGACAATCGCAGCTGTCGGAGAGGCAATAGAGCAGGCGCGCATTGCACGCGACGCCACTTCCGAACGCACGTTCAGAACACTCTATGGCGGCGGCACACCGGACATGGAGAACGACACGCGTATGCCCGTCTAGGATCAAGGGAGGACACCGATGCCTGATCAGGTTATTCTGACGCTCAACGCCGGGGCGTCCTCACTGAAATTTGCGCTGTTCACCGCGTCTGGGCGCCCCAGACGGTTATGGTCTGGGGCCATCGACCGGATCGGCCTTCCGGGTGCGCATTTTCAGTTGAGCGATGCGCGCAGGACGGTGGTGCTTGACGAGCCGGGTAGGCTCGACAGTCACGAAGCGGCGCTAACCCGGTTGCTCAGCGCGATTGCCAGCCTGCCGGGGTCGCTCGATCTGGTTGCGGTTGGCCATCGTTTTGTACACGGCGGGCCGGAATGTGATTGCCCCAAGCGCGTCACACCCGCCCTTTTGGCACGATTGCGGCGGCTAAGTTCGTTGGCACCGCTGCACATGCCGCCCAATCTTGCCGGGGTCGAAGCGGTGCAGGCTGCCCGGCCCGATCTGCCGCAGCTGGCCTGTTTCGACACGTCGTTCCATCACGACCTGCCCCGCTTGGCGCGAATAACGGCTTTGCCCCGCGCCTATGCCGCCGATGGAATTCGGCGCTATGGCTTTCACGGCCTGTCCTATGAATACATCATGAAGTCGCTGCGCAAGGATGGCGTGAACGTTAATTCTGAACGCATCATCATTGCACATCTGGGCAACGGCGCGTCCTTGGCGGCAATCCAGGGTGGTAAACCGGTTGAAACGAGCATGGGCTTTTCGACCATCGCAGGTTTGCCGATGGGGACGCGAGCGGGCGATCTCGACCCCGGTATACTGCTTTATCTATTGCAGGAAAAAGGTTTGCAGCCGGGTGAACTGGTTGATGTGCTCTATAACCAGAGCGGGCTTTTGGGTCTCTCCGGGATCAGCCGGAACATGCAGGATTTGCTGGAAAGCCGCGAGGAAAGCGCCACCGAGGCGGTCGCGTATTTCTACTATCAGGCGCGGCTGCATCTTGCACGACTGACCGGCGCACTTGGTGGCCTTGACCGTGTCGTGTTCACTGGCGGAATTGGTGAGAACTCAGCCGAAATACGCGGCAGGATCTGTGCCGGCCTTGGCTACCTTGGGATCAACCTTGTCAGTCACGCGAACAAGTCGGGTGACAGGGTGATTTCAACACCAGGTGCCCGCGTGACAGTCGAAGTCCGCGCAACTGACGAGGAGGAGATGATCGCGCGCCATGTGGCCGCACACCTCACTGCTGATCGGATGCCTCAACCTGCCTGGATGGAGGGCTGAACTATGGCGCACGAAGCATCGAAACTTCAGGGGCTTGTCGACAGGGCGCGTGATCTGGCACCGGTTCGTGTTGCCGTTGTAGATGGTGCGCAGTCTGTCGTTCTGGAGACTCTACGGGATGCTGCCGCAGCGGGTTTTGTTGAACCGCGACTGATCGGCGATCCAAACGAGACGCGGCGATTGTGCCGCGCCTTGAACTGGACGCCGCAACCCGGCTGGATCGTCGAAGCGGGATCTGATGGCGAAGCCGCAACGACGGCGGTGCGCATGGTTCGGCAGGGTGATGCGGATATTGTCATGAAAGGCAACATTCACACAGATGTTCTGATGCGGGCGGTGCTGGACCGAGAATTCGGTCTGCGCGTCGCCGGTCGAAGGTGCAGCCACGTCTTTTTGATCGATGTCCCCGGCCATGACCGGCTGATCGGGATTACTGACGCGGCGATCAACATCGCCCCCGATCTGGCCGCCAAGAGCCAGATCTGCCAGAATGCGATTGATCTGTTTCACACGATTGGTGTTCCCGAACTGCACGTTGCCGTTCTCTCGGCGGTCGAGACCGTGACAAGCGGGATCGCGTCGACACTCGATGCCGCCTGCCTGACCCTGATGGCGCGGCGCGGCCAGATCGTTGGCGCGCGAGTAGACGGCCCGCTGGCTTTCGACAATGCGATCTCGGCAAGGGCCACGCATGAAAAGGGCATCCTGTCAGACGTGGCCGGTGCGGCGGATATCCTTCTGGTGCCCGATCTGGTGTCGGGCAATATCCTTGCCAAGGCCCTTGAATATCTGGCCGGAGCGGTGGCCGCAGGCATTGCGCTGGGGTTATCAGCTCCGGTTGTTCTGACATCGCGCGCCGATCCTGCATCAGCGCGGATGGCCTCTTTGGCGCTGGCCGCACTGATGCTCGACCGCAGCAATATGCGGGGCACACCATCCCTTTTGGCAGAGACAAGCCTTGCCGCCACACCCCAATCTGAACAGGACTGCTGCGCGCCATCCGCTACAGCAACCTTCGCGGAGGCTGCGGAATGACGCACGCCACACTTGCTCCCGATCCCGTCCGGTTGCTGGACATGACTGGCAAGAAAGGGCTGATTGTCGGCATCGCCAATGAACACAGCCTGGCCTGGGCGGCAGCGCGCAACTGCCACGCAGCCAGGGCTGACCTCGCTCTGACATATCTTAACGACAAGGCAAGGCCTTTCGTTGAGCCTTTGGCCCGGTCCGTGGGCGCCGCTATCCTCTTGCCCTGCGATGTGGCGCGTGACAGCCAGCTTGAGGCGGTCTTTGGCAGCATCGCCGATACTTGGGGACGGCTCGATTTTCTGGTGCACGCCATCGCCTGGGCGCCGGCGGCTGATCTGCACGGGCGGTTGACCGATTGTTCTGCCGAAGGTTTCGTGCAGGCGATGCAAGTGTCGTGCCATTCCTTTATCCGCATGGCGAAACTGGCCGAACCGCTGATGCATCGGGGCGGCAGCCTGACGACGCTCAGCTTTTTGGGTGCGGAAAAGATGGTCGATCATTACAACGTGATGGGTCCGGTAAAGGCCGCCCTTGAAGCCTCGGTGCGCTATCTGGCGCATGAGTTGGGGCCAAAAGGCATTCGCGTCAACGTGATTTCTGCCGGAGCGGTCAAGACCCGCGCGGCGTCGGGGATCGAACACTTCGATGAGCTGATCCACGAGACCGAGACCAAATCACCCCTGCGCCGCAGCGTTACCGCCGACGAGGTGGGGCGCGCCGCGCTGCTGCTGGCCAGCGACCACACAACTGCCATCACGGGAGAAGTCCTGCATGTCGATGCAGGGTTTCACATTGATGGCATGATTTTTCATTGAACGCCGTGCTGCACCGAACGTGCAGAACCGCGTCATAGTAGGAGCATAAGATGAGTGTCACCAAAGGTCAATTTGGCAAAACAACTGATGATGGTGAAAGCCTTGATATGGTGCCAGAGGGCTTTTCAGGCACCGTTTATACCTGTTCAATGCACCCCGAGGTGCGCCGCACCGAAAAAGGGTCCTGCCCGAAATGCGGTATGTTTCTGGTCGCTGAAGGTGAAGAAGCCGCGCAGGACGGCCATACTGATCACAGCGGTCACGCCCATGCGCATGGTGCGGCAACCGTCGGGGTAAAGGACGGCGAATACGATACAGTGCCGGAAGGCTACAACGGCACGATCTTTACCTGCCCCATGCATGCGCAGGTGCGTCACCCCGGCCCGGGGTCGTGCCCGATCTGCGGCATGGGGTTGGAACCTGAAACCGTCAGCCTTGAGGATGATGGCCCGAACCCTGAACTGGTTGATTTCAACAGGCGGATGTGGGTCGGCGCAGTTCTGACGGTGCCGCTTCTGGTGCTGGCAATGGGACCCTTTGTGGGCTTCACGTTTTTCATGGAATTGCTGGGAGAGCGCACGTCACTCTGGTTTGAGCTTGTACTGGCCACGCCAGTGATCCTTTGGTCGGGTTGGCCGTTCTTCGAACGTGGTTATCAGTCGTTCCGCACATTGAACTTGAACATGTTCAGTCTGATTTCCATGGGGGTCGGTGCCGCTTATATTTTCAGTATCATCGCGGTTGTTGCCCCGCAGATATTTCCCGAAGGATTTCGGGACGAGAACGGCAACGTGGGCGTCTATTTCGAGGCTGCGGCGGTGATCGTTACGCTGGTCCTGCTGGGTCAGGTGATGGAGCTGCGCGCCCGCGAAGGCACCGGCAAGGCGATCCGCGCTTTGCTTGACATGGCCGCCAAAACCGCACTGGTGATCCGCCCCGGTGGCACCGAAGAGGAAATCGAACTGGACCAGGTGCAGCTGGGCGATCACATCCGCGTGCGCCCCGGCGACAAGGTGCCGGTGGATGGTGTGGTGGTCGAGGGTCGCTCTTCGGTGGACGAGTCGATGATTTCCGGCGAACCCGTACCGGTCGAAAAGGTCGCGGGGGAGCCGGTGACGGGGGCGACGATCAACGGCACCGGCAGTCTGGTGATCGAGGCCACCCGCATCGGGGCCGATACCATGTTGAGCCAAATCGTGCAGATGGTCGCTAACGCACAGCGCAGCCGCGCGCCGATCCAGAAATATGCCGATCAGGTGGCGGGAATGTTCGTGCCGGCGGTCATCGCCATCGCGATTGTGTCGTTCATCGCCTGGTCGATCTGGGGGCCTGCTCCTGCGATGGCCTATGGCCTTGTCTCGGCGGTTGCTGTGCTGATCATCGCCTGCCCTTGTGCGCTTGGCCTTGCGACGCCGATGTCGATCATGACGGCGACAGGCACCGGGGCGCAAATGGGTGTGCTGATCAAGAACGCCGAGGCGCTGGAGCGGTTCGAGAAGATCGACACGCTGATCGTGGACAAGACCGGTACGTTGACCGAAGGAAAGCCCAAACTTGTCGCGGTGCTACCCGAGGACGGCCATGACGAGGCTGAGGTTCTGCGCCTCGCCGCGTCTCTTGAACGCGGGTCGGAACACCCGCTGGCCGAAGCCATCGTGCGCGGTGCCGAGGAACGCGGCGTCGAATTTGCCAAGGCCGAGGAGTTCGAGGCGGTGACCGGCAAGGGTGTCAAGGGCGTCGTCGATGGCAAGGCGGTCGCACTCGGCAATGCCGCACTGATCCATGACATGGGACTGGACAGCGGCGCGCTGGTCGATACCGCCAATGCGCGGCGCGACGAGGGCGAGACGGTCATGTTCATCGTGCTCGATGGTGCCATCGCCGGACTGGTCAGCGTCGCCGACCCGGTGAAGGAAACCACGCCCCAGGCACTCAAGGAACTGCACGAGCTTGGCTTTCGCATCATCATGGCGACCGGCGATAACGAGCGCACCGCGCAGGCGGTCGCCAACCGTCTGGGCATCGACGAGATCCGCGCCGATGTGCTGCCCGAAGACAAGGCCCGCATCATTCGCGAGCTGCAGGAGCAGGGCAAGAAGGTCGCCATGGCCGGCGACGGGGTCAACGACGCCCCTGCCCTGGCACAGGCCGATGTCGGCATCGCCATGGGCACCGGCGCCGATGTGGCCATCGAAAGCGCCGGGTTCACACTGGTCAAGGGCAACCTCGACGGCATTGTGCGGGCGCGCAAGCTGAGCCATGCGACCATGCGCAACATCCGCCAGAACCTGTTCTTCGCGCTGATCTACAACGCATCAGGTGTGCCGATCGCGGCGGGCATTCTGTACCCGTTCCTCGGCATCCTCATTGGCCCGATCTTCGCCGCCTTCGCGATGAGCGCATCTTCCTTGTCAGTCGTTCTGAATGCCCTGCGGCTGCGGCGGCTGAAATTCTGATCGCGGTATAGTGCACTGACCACCAAAATAGAGAGGATTATCCCCCAAGTGGAACATGAAAAACACAGCGCCTCCGAACAACCGGCAGACTCTGATCCTGCGCAGCAGCCGGAACCACAGCAACCCTTCTGGAAATCACGCTTCGGGATCAGTCTGATCATCGCGCTGATCATCGCAGCCCTGCTTCTGGGGTTCGAGCACCGCGTTCACATTTTTGCCGGCAATGGATTTCTGGTCCTGCTGCTGTTGGGCTGCGGTGTGATGCATCTGTTTATGCACGGCGGTCATGGCGGCCATGGGGGCGGTGACAAATCATGACGGATGCACCCGGTTATGGCCTGTGGTTCTTCGCTCTTTTGAACGCGGCAATCTTTATCATGTTCGCCTTCAGCTTCTTCAAACCACAGTCGCCAAGGGACTGGCGCAGCTTCAGCGCGTTCAGCGCCTTTCTGGTTGCCTTGTTCGCCGAAATGTATGGCTTTCCTCTGACCATCTATCTGATGTCGGGCTGGTTGCAGACGGCCTATCCGGGCGTCGACTGGTTCTCACACGATGCGGGCCACCTGCCGGAAATGCTGTTCGGCTGGCAGGCCAACCCGCATTTCGGTCCCTTCCACATGATCAGCTTTATTCTGATCGGGATTGGCTTCTGGATGATTTCCACCGCATGGCGGGTCCTCTACCAGGCCCGACGCAGCGGCACCTTGGCGACCAGCGGGCCCTATGCTCGCGTCCGGCATCCGCAATATGTGGGCTTCGTGCTGGTTCTAACGGGCTTTTTATTTCAATGGCCCACCTTGCTGACGCTCGCGATGTATCCGGTGCTGATCTGGATGTATGTACGGCTTGCCCGTTCGGAAGAGCGCGAAACCCGCGCCACTTTTGGCACGCAGTTTGACGCCTACGCGGCACGCACACCTGCCTTTATCCCCAATCTTTCGCAGGCCCGCAACGCAACACAATAAGTAGAAAGGGGCGACACAATGAGCAATCAACAGACCGATCCCACACCTGAAAACAACGGCATGGCATCCTGTTTCCCGACCGCCTACACGATCCTGTTTGCACTGATCGTCCTTGTTGCCGCGCTCACCTGGATCATTCCGGCGGGTCAATACGACCGGGTGATGAACGAAGAGGTCGGGCGCGAGATTGCCGTGCCGGGCACCTACCAGACGGTCGATCCCAATCCGCAGGGGTTCGTGGAGGTGATGCTGGCACCAGTGGCCGGATTTTACGATCCCGATAGCTATGCGGCCAATGCCATCGACGTGGCGCTTTTCGTCCTTCTTCTGGGCGGTTTCCTCGGTGTGGTGAATGCCACCAAGGCCATCGACACCGGCATCCAGACGGCGATGGGGCGCATGAAGGGGCGGGAAATCTGGATGATCCCGATTCTGATGTCGCTGTTTGCACTGGGCGGGACGACCTATGGTATGGCCGAAGAAACGCTGGCGTTTTACGCGCTGCTTATCCCGGTGGTCATCGCCGCGGGGTTTGATGCGGTCACCGGCGTCGCGATTATTCTGATCGGTGCCGGCATCGGCACGCTGGGGTCCACCATCAACCCCTTTGCGACCGTCATCGCATCCAATGCGGCGACGATCCCATTTACCCAAGGTATGACGCTGCGGCTGGTCATCCTGATCGGAGGTCTCGCGACCTGCATCGCCTATGTCATGCGCTATGCAGCGAAGGTTAAAGCCGATCCGTCCCGGTCGGTGGTGGCAGCACAGCGCGACGCGCACCGGCGGATTTTCCTGAGCGATGACGACGCCGAATTCACCGAGCCAAAACTCACGGGCACGCAGAAACTGGTGCTGCTGCTGTTCTTCGGCACCTTTGCCGTGATGATCTGGGGCGTATCCAGCCAGGGCTGGTGGATGGCGCGGATGGGCGCGCTGTTCTTCGGCATGGCCATCGTCGTCGGGCTGGTTGCACGGATGGGCGAGAAGAGGCTGACATCGGCCTTTGTCGACGGGGCCAAGGACCTGCTGGGCGTGGCGCTGGTGATCGGGCTGGCGCGCGGCATCGTGGTGATCATGGAACAGGGACTGATCGCCGACACGATCCTGAACAGTGCCGCCGACACGCTGGGCGGCCTGTCCGAGGTGACCTTCATCAACCTGATGCTGTGGATCGAGATCGGGATGAGCTTTCTGGTGCCGTCCTCGTCTGGCCTTGCGGTCCTGTCGATGCCGATCCTCGCCCCGCTGGGCGATTTCGCCAATGTCAGCCGCGATCTGGTGGTGACGGCCTATCAATCGGCAAGCGGGCTGGTGAACCTGGTCACGCCGACCTCGGCCGTTGTGATCGGCGGGCTCGCGATCGGGCGGGTCTCGTTCGACCGCTGGCTGGTGTTCATCTGGCCGCTGCTGCTGATCCTGACGCTGTTCATCATGGCCGCGCTGAGCGTGGCCGTGATCCTCTGATCTGCAAGGAGAATTCCAATGACTGATCCCGCTTTGGGCGTCCATTCCGAAACCGGCAAGCTGCGGCAGGTGATCGTCTCGCCGCCCGGCCTCGCCCATCGTCGCCTCACCCCCGACAACCGCGAAGAGTTGCTGTTCGACGATGTGTTCTGGGTCAAGCAGGCGATCCGGGACCATGGCGTCTTTGCCGACATCATGCGCGATGAGGGCGTCGAGGTGCTGGATGCCATGACCCTGCTGGCCGACACGCTGGACATCGCGGACGCCCGCGCCTGGGTGCTCGACCACCGCATCAGCCGCAACGACGTCGGCGTGGGCATGCGTGCCGAACTGCGCGCGTGGATGGAGGCGATGTCGGGGGCCGATCTGGCCCGGTTCCTCGTCGGCGGGATCAGGGTCGGCGATCTGCCGTTTACCCCGTCGGGCATGTTCGGCAGCTATCTGGGCCTGAACGGTTTCGTACTGCCGCCGTTGCCGAATTTCATCTTCACCCGGGACAATTCGGCCTGGGTCTATGGCGGCGTGACCCTGAACCCGATGCATTTCGCGGCAAGGCGTCCCGAAACGCTGCTGATGGCGGCGGTCTATCGGTTCCATCCGATATTCGTGGGCAAGGCAAAGGTGAGGTTCGGCAACCCGACACAGGATTTCGGTGCCGCCACGCTGGAGGGCGGGGACATCATGCCGATCGGGCATGGTGTGGTCATGGTCGGCATGGGCGAACGGTCCACGCCGCAGGCGGTCGGGCAATTGGCCGAAGCGCTGTTCGCGGGTGGCGATGTGCACCGAGTCATCGCCTGCCAGATGCCGAGCTCACGCGCGGCGATGCATCTTGATACGGTGTTTACCCATTGCGGCAACGATGTCGTGACCACGTTCAAGGAAGTGGCCGACGCGATCACCTGTTACGACCTGCGCCCCGGACCGGGGAACGCCCCGCTCGATATCCGGCGCGACGCCCGGCACCTGTTCGAAATCACCGCAGAAATACTGGGGTTCAAGAAGCTGCATCTGGTCCCGACAGGCGGCAGTGATCTGGCCGAACAATCGCGCGAGCAGTGGAACGACGGCAACAACGTGCTGGCGCTGCGGCCCGGCGTGGTGATCGGCTACGACCGCAACGACGACACCAACGCGGCACTCAAGGGCGCGGGCATCGAGGTGCTGGCCATCCCCGGTGCCGAACTGGGCCGGGGCCGGGGCGGCAGCCATTGCATGAGCTGCCCCACCATCCGCGGCGCGATCTGACAAAAGGAAAATAACATGTCTTACAATCTGAGAAACCGCCACTTTCTGACTTTGCGCGATTTCAGCCCGCAGGAAATTGGCTTCCTGCTGAAGCTCTCGGCCGACCTCAAGGCGGCGAAATACGGCGGCTACGAGGTGCCGCGCCTGTCCGGCAAGGAAATCGCGCTGATCTTCGAAAAGGACAGCACCCGCACCCGCGTCGGCTTTGAGGTGGCGGCCCACGATCAGGGCGCGCATGTCACCTATCTGGGGCCTTCGGGGTCGCATCTGGGCAATAAGGAGACCGTCAAGGACACCGCCCGCGTGTTGGGCCGGGTCTATGACGCGATCGAATATCGCGGCTTTGGCCAGCCCATCGTGGAAACCCTGGCGGAACATGCCGGGGTGCCCGTCTATAACGGGCTGACGGACGAATTTCACCCCACGCAGATCCTCGCCGATTTCCTGACCATGACGGAACATTCCGACAAACCGATCAGCCAGATCGCTTTTGCCTTTCTGGGCGATGCGGGCAACAACATGGGCGACAGCCTGCTGATCGGCGCGGCCAAGATGGGCATGGATGTGCGGCTCTGTGCGCCCGAAAGCCTGTGGCCCGACCAGGCCATCCGCGAAGAGGCCGAGGCCATCGCCGCCGAGACCGGCGCACGGATCACCCTGACCGAAGACGTGGATGCCGCCGTGGCCGGCGTCGAATTCGTCTATACCGACGTCTGGGTGTCGATGGGCGAGGCCAAGGAGAAATGGGAGGAACGGATCAATCTCTTGATGCCCTATCAGGTCAACGCCGATGTGATGGCGAAAACCGGCAATCCGCAGACAAAATTCATGCACTGCCTGCCAGCCTTTCACAACGCCGAGACCGAGGTGGGCGCCGACATCGCCAGAAACTTCGACATCACGGCGATGGAGGTGACCGAGGACGTGTTCGAGAGTCCGGCCTCCATCGTGTTCGATCAGGCGGAAAACCGGTTGCACACGATCAAGGCGGTCCTTGTCGCCACGTTGGGGAACTAGTCGTGCTGGTGGTCGCAGCCCTTGGCGGCAATGCCCTGTTGCAACGCGGGCAACCCCTGACCGCAGAGAACCAGCGCGCCAACGTCCGCGCGGCGTCCGCGGCGCTGGCAGACGTCGTGCGCGCCGGGCATCGGTTGGTCGTGACCCACGGCAACGGGCCGCAGGTCGGGCTGCTGGCACTTCAGGGCGCGGCCTACAAGCCCGACGAGGCATATCCGCTCGACGTGCTGGGGGCCGAAACCGGCGGCATGATCGGCTACATGATCGAGCAGGAGCTCGAGAATGCCCTGGATCATGCGCATCCCGTGGCCACGCTGCTGACGCAGGTCGTGGTCGACGGTCAGGACCCCTCGTTTCGCAATCCCACCAAGTTCATCGGTCCGGTCTATTCCCGCGACGAGGCCGAGTCCCGCGCCAAAGCCGCCGGCTGGAGCATCGCGCAGGACGGAGACAAATGGCGGCGCGTGGTGCCTTCGCCCGCGCCGCAGGACATCCCGGATCTGCGCGTTCTGCGCCTGTTGCTGGATCAGGGCGTGATCGTGATCTGCACCGGGGGTGGCGGTATTCCGGTGCTGCGCCTGCCCGACGGGAGCATGACCGGTATCGAGGCGGTGATCGACAAGGATGCCGCCAGCGCGCTGCTCGCGCGACGGCTGGGCGCGGACGCGCTGCTTCTGCTGACCGATGTGGACGCGGTGTACCGGGATTTTGGAACCGACAAAGCAACGAAGGAAACGTGGCTATCGCCGCAGGACGCACTGCAATTTAATGCACCCGCAGGGTCAATGGCCCCGAAACTGGCCGCTGCAGCGGCATTCGCCGTTGAGGGTGGATTGGCAGCTATCGGGCGGCTTGAGGATGCCACACAGATCATAATCGGGGCTGCAGGCACACAGGTTTCAGATAAGAGCGAAGGTAAAGAGAGATGAATGCCCTTCGGTTGCGTATCGGGGCCTTCACCGCAGTCGCCATTGCTGGTGCACTCGCTTCTGCAGGTACTCCGGACAAGGCCACGTCTCATGCAACAGCGGCGTCAGACACGACATTGGCCACGGGTCTGACCTTTCCTCCTATGGATGCTGCCAAAGGCCGCCTGTTGTTCGTCTCGAAAGCATGTGTTGTTTGCCATTCGGTGAATGGTGTTGGGGGCAGGAATGCGCAACCTCTGGACGCCAGATTCATGGACCGGCCTATGAATCCCTTCGACTTTGCCGCGCGTATGTGGCGCGGCGCTGAAAGCATGGTGATGATGCAGCGCTATGAGCTGGGCGATGTGATTCATCTATCGGGTCAGGAATTGGCCGATATTATTGCCTTTGTGCACGACCCGGAAGAGCAGGCCAAATTGTCTAACACGGACATTCCCGAGCTTACGCAATTGATGATGGAACATGCAGATGCCGAAATGCTTGGGGTGCCCCACGACTGAGGCTGGTTGGCAATAAACCTGACAGACCATCAGATTCTTCAGATGTGAAGCGGGAGAAAGAAATGCAGGCTCAAGATATCATGACAAGAAATGGCATTACTGCAGCCGTCGGTGTCAAGACCGCCTGTATCGAGTCCGGATCGCCCTAGGAGGAAGGCTACTGTGAATGCTTCAACGCAAGGTTCAGGTATGAGCTGCTGAACGGCGAGGTCTTCTACTCGCTATGCGAAGCACAAATCCTGATCGAACAATGGAGGAAACACTGCAACACAAACAATCCGATAGTGCTTTGGAATATCGACCACCGGCCCCGGAAACCATCATGCCGATGGAATCCAGGTCAATCATGCATTAACATTCAACCTGGACCACTCACGCGGGGCTGATCACTGCCGAGTTTATAGCGATACAGTCTATTACAAAAAGCTTCTTGAGCTTTCGGTACTGGAGTCCTCTATAAGAAATCATGACAGAGCTTACCGACCATTCAGCGCGGCGCGATTTCCTTTATTATGCAACTGCCGGTGCAGGGGCGGTGGCCACGGGCGCGGCGATTTGGCCGCTGATCAACCAGATGAACCCTGCTGCTGATGTCAGGGCTCTGCTAAGTATCCGCGTGGATATCTCCGGGATGACACCTGGCACCCAACTCACTGTAAAATGGCGGGGAAAGCCAGTGTTCATCCGCTACCGAACCACAGAGGAAATTGCTGCGGCACGTTCCGAAAATGTTGCCGACCTTCCCGACACCATCGCGAGAAACCCCAATTTCGATGGGGACGTCGCGGCCACCGATGCGCACCGGGCAGTTCCGGGCCGCGAAGAGTATCTGGTCATGATCGGCGTGTGCACCCACCTGGGATGTGTTCCGCTTGGAAACAGCTCCGGCGATTTCGGAGGTTGGTTCTGTCCTTGCCACGGTTCGCATTATGACACGGCTGGGCGGATCAGGAAGGGGCCCGCACCAGAAAATCTTCATATTCCGAAACTTTCGCTGTCGGATGAGTTAATTCTCATTTTGGGATAAGGTGGCGTTTGGGACTCCTCGCGTAAGGTCGGCCAAGGTCGGCGGATCGAAGTTTACGCGGTTTCGGGTTCCTTTTGGCCGCGATCCCGATTTTTCTTTCGAAAAACCCACCAGATCAGCATCAGCCCGGCAAAGATCATCGGCAGCGACAATGTCTGTCCCATCGTCAGCCCGCCAGTCCCGAAATGCAGCGCGTGTCCGATGGGGTTCCCTTCGGACACGAATTGCATGTCCGGCTGCCGGAAAAACTCTACAAATGCTCTCGACAGACCATAACCCGCCAAGAAAGTCCCCGTGACGGCACCGGGCCATTTCAGCCAACCGCGCCGCCAGGCTAGGATCAGTAGCAGACCTCCCAGGAGGAGCCCTTCAAGCAGCGCTTGATAGAGTTGGGACGGATGCCTCGCGCACAGTCCCGTGACGCCTGGGCAAGCTTGTGCAGCCTGTCCCGGGAAAATGACGCCCCACCAAACGTCAGTTGGACGACCCCAGAGTTCGTTGTTCGTGAAGTTGGCAAGACGCCCGAGCAAAAGTCCCGGTGGTGTAGCCAGGGCCAGGAGGTCCGCGGTACCAAGAAGTGGAGCACGCTGGCGGGTGCTAAACACCGTGCCCGCAATTATCACACCGATGAAACCACCGTGAAATGACATGCCGCCTTGCCAGACCATAAAGATCTCCAGCGGGTTTTGCAGGTAATATTCGGGCTGATACAATATCACGAAACCCAGCCGCCCGCCGATGATCACCCCGAGGATGATCCAAGTGGCCAGATCCTCGACCTGCTTGGACGTCAGAGGTGGACCCGATATCGGCCAGAACGCAGCCCGATTGGCGGATAGGACACAAATCCACATGCCGATGACAATGCCCACGATATAGGCGAGCGCATACCAGCGCAGCGCGAAGTGAAAGGTGCCGATATCGATGGCAAAGAGCTCCGTGCCGATATCTGGGAAAGGAATCGCGGCGGCCAGCATTGCGGACCCTCCTACATGTGAGAATGTGATTGAGACTGGTCTTCATTATCCGGACGAAGACGCAGGAACAGCCATACAAAGGCAAAGACAGTTGCCATCAAACCGAACGAGACAATCACGATGAGTGGGTCGCTTTGCCATTTCAGAGCGGCGAAGGTCGACAGCACAACGGCATCCAGAGCGATCGCGCTGAGCAATACCCATCCGCTCGCCTTGACGTCCTCCTTCAAGTGACGGAACACCCCCCAGTGGATGATGATGTCCATCACCAGATAGAAGAAAGCGCCAAGCGAGGCGATCCGGCTGAGGTCGAAGAAAATCGCCAGAAAGCTGGCAATCACCACGGTGTAGACCAGCGTATGGTCGCGGATCGCCCCCGGCATACCAAAATGGCTATGGGGGATCAGCTTCATGTCGGTCAACATGGCAAGCATACGGGACACCGCGAAGATGCTCGCGATCAGGCCTGAAGATGTGGCGACGATGGCCAGCAGGACAGTCAGGTAAAAGCCGGTTCGACCAAGGGTCGGGGCAGCGGCCTCTGCCAAGGCATAGTCCTTGGCTGCGATGATCTGCTCCAGAGTCAGACTGGACCCTACGGCAAAGGCGACCAGCAGATAGACGATGACGCAGAGACCGATGGATACGATGATCGCCCGTCCGACATTGCGGTGCGGCTCGGTGACTTCGGCTCCGCTGTTGGTGATTGTCGTGAAGCCCTTGAACGCGAGGATTGAAAGCGCCACGGACGCGACAAAGCCGGTGATCTGCGTCGATTGCTGGTCGGTGGCCGCCTCGAAAGAGATGCCGCCCGCCCAGAGCGCGGCCGCCCCGAAAAGTGCGATACCGCCGACCTTGATGATCGCCATCACGATCGAGAACAGCCCGACGGATCGGTTACCCGCAGCATTGACCAGATAGGCAAAGACGATCAGGCCGACGGCGAGGGCTGGCACTTTCCAGCCGGATTGCTCCATGCCAAGGCCTCGCAACAAATAGGTGGCAAAGGTCCGTGCAACAAGGCTTTCGTTGATGACCATCGACAGCGCCATGAGCAGGGCTGCTCCTGCAGCAACGGTTGTCGGTCCGTAGGCCTTTTGCAGGATCATCGCGATACCGCCAGCCGAAGGATAGGCGTTCGACATCTTGATGTAGGTATAGGCGCTGAATGCGGTGACGATAGCGCCCGCGATGAACGACAGCGGGAAAAGCGGCCCGGCAAGCTGTGCTATCTGCCCGGTCAGGGCGAATATCCCCGCGCCGATCATCACACCCGTGCCCATTGCGATTGCGCCGGCAAGCGTGATGCTGTTCGCCTTGTATTCCGAATTCATCTAGACGTTCCTTTCGTCGAATCGGCTTGTGCCGTTGGGTCGGCTCATCTGTCCATAGGCCTGCGCCTTCCAGCACATATCGCAAACCCGGTCCCCGGCCGAGAGCGTATGAGGCCTTTGGTAATGCCCACGTTTGCCATCGCTGGCGATGAAGTCCGCGCCGGGCCAATCGTACCGGCACCAGCTCTGCCGAAATGCCTCCAGCAGTTCGGGATCTTCGTAGCGTGCGAAGGCTTTCCGAGCGAAGGTTTGCGGCGGGCAATGGGTAAAATGGGTGTTCAGATCGTCGCCATCGCGAAAGACACGCGTTTCATAGCCCGGGGCACCGACGGGGCGGAAAGGGAAGATCAGCAACGCCCGGATCGTCCAGCGCAGCCTTCGCCCCGGATCGCGGCTGACGATACGGGATGGCAGGGATGACAGCCGGAGCAGTCGACGGTAGAGATCCCAGCCGACATCGGCCACGACGGAATGTGCGCACTCCACCCTGACCTCGTGCCGACGCAGCGCCGCATCGGCGGCGATGGTGTAGATGGCAAGCTCCACCATCAGGCGGCTTCCTGCGTTGGGAAGGGTCTGCACTTCGGCGACATCCCGCATGTCCGCTACTGTCTGCTCCAACGTGGCAAGGAAGCTGTCGATCTCTTCCGGCAGCCAGCGTAGCGTGTCGCCATTCTCAAGGCGCAGCGCCCGATTGCCGAGATGCCGACGGCAAGTCCGGCGGACCTCGCGCCGCAGAAGTCGGCGCACCGCTCGCCAACCCGGGGACGGGCGCACGGTGGAAATGCGGCGTTCAGTCATGCGCTGCCCGCTTTCCAAGACGCTCCCGGATCGCCACGATGACGAGAGGGGTCAGCGTGAGCGCACCAAGCCCGATTGCGGCCCACGCGGCGCGCCCTGTCTCTCCGCTGACGGCCTCGTTGCCGAAATGGGCGAGAACGAAACTGGCCGGAATGATCCCGGCGAGGGTCGCCACCGCGAAGCGCCAGAAATGCAGACAACTGAGCCCGGCCGCATAGCTGACGATGTCGAATGAAATGAAGGGCATCAACCGGCTGGCGAAGACCGTGACCGTCAGCGCATTCTGTGATCCGAGCCATCCCTTGTCCACTTTGTCGCCGAACCATCTGGTCAAGACATCACGCCCCAAATACCTTGCCAGGGTGAAGGCCACCATCGCCCCGATTTCGGCGCCGACCGCAATGTAGATGGTCCCGATCGTATGTCCGTATGCCGCGCCAGCCGCCAGAGCGATTGGCGCGCTTGGAATGGGGGAGGCGACAATCGCGAGGGCCATCAGGGCAATGACGAGGATCGGGCCCCATGCGCCTGCCCCATTCACCCAGCCGGATATGCGCGCGCCGTTCAGGTTTTCGATTTGGTCGGACAAGGGACCGATGAACAACGCCACAGCAACGACTCCAAGCGCGCCAGCGAGGACCAGTTTCGGCACCGTTCCAATCAGATTCCTGTGCGTCATGTGGCCCATCTCATGGCAGATAGAGACCGAAGAGAAATTCAGCTGCGAGCAGATCGCAACTGACACAGAGCGGGACATACCAGTCCGGAACCGGCGCGCCGAATGCGCTATTATGGTGCAGAAGATCCCAGACTGCATGTGCGGCAAGCCCCAACGTCAAGGCAAGCGGGATCCAGAGTAACCCGGCAAGTGCTACAACCGCATAGAATACGGCACCCCCGAGTTCCAAACAGAAGGTCGCCATTGATCTGGTCGAGGCGCCAAAGCCGATATAGGCCCCGCCGATCAATGCAAGCGTCAATGCGGCAATCGTCACCAAGGCCTCTTCGGTCACCCACAGGTGGATCAGCGCAAAGATAATGAACAGACCCGCAACAACGGCGCTTGGTCCTAACTTCGTAGTAACGAGCCGCTTGGTCTGTGATCCAGCGTTCGACATGCTGCGTGCCTTCCGTGCCCAGCCGGTTTCATGTTCGATTCCCTCCATCTCTAATGGTTCCAGTAGATGGAATGTCAAGCCATTGTCGAGGTGCCATCCTTCACGCGGTGTCAACCGTATCCAGCAACAGCATCCAGAGGCCGCCCATTCCGAAACCCATAACGCCGACCTACTGTTCCACCAATGTGGAGACGACGCCGACCAGAGGCTGGCGTCGCAGTCCTCAATTTTTGGTGGTGTCGTCAGCTTTGTTCATTTCAGAATCCATGCCTTGACCGCTGCCTGGCTGACCCTGCATCTGCCCCATGCCAGAGTGCATCTTCTTCATGCGCTCCATCTTCTTGGCGGGCGCGGCCATTTCATCGCTCGTGATGGCGCCGTCGCCGTCCGCATCGAGATGCTGGAAGCGGTCAACCATCTTCTCGCGGATCATCGCGCTGTGCAGCGTCTCGAACTCAGAAATCGACAGCGTGCCGTCGCCGTCGCTATCGTACTCAGTCAGCTTGGCCTGCATCTGCGTGCGCATCTCCTGCGGCGTCACATTGCCGTCACCGTCGGCATCGAGCATCTGCATCATGGTGCCGTCCATCATGCCGCGGCCCATGCCGCCCATCTCGTTGCCGTGCATCCGATGCATCTTCTCCATCATGCCGGACATATCGCCCATCATGCCGGAACCGCCGCCCTGCATCATCATGCCGCCACCGTCAGATTTCGATTTTGCACCGTGGCCGTGATCGTTTTGCGCGTATGCCGCGTCGCTGAGACCGGTTGCGGCGATCAACGAGAGAACGAGAGTGAAACGTTGTGACATTGGAGCGTTCCTTTATTTCCGAATTGGGGGATTGTTGTAGCAGGATAGCGCCGCCCACAGAACAGGCCCGAGCGATCCCTTGATGTATTTCCTGTAGGGGCAGCCACAGGACATGGACCTGAGCTGCCCCCGGCCGAGACTGTCAGCGCAATGAATCCGCGCCAGGCGAACCCGTGCTCACAGTGCTCAGCGATCGTTGCCGGCCTCAGACGGAAGCGGCCCGCTCATTTGGTTGCCGGAGGTGTTGAGGCCGGAATTGTACGACGTGCCCCGGTGAACATCGGTGCCCTTTTTCGGAATGAGCGTACCGTCGCTGTATCGGTCGATGTGTTGCACACCGTCATTTGTCGACGAGGTTGCGTTGGCAGCATTGTTCGTTTCCGGCAACTCGTGGTGACCGGTCACGAAGCCGGTATTTGCTTGGGCGACCGCCCCGGCGGAAATGGCACTGACAAGTGCGAGGGCCTGCATGATATTGCGCTTCATTTTGAAGGTTCCTTTTTTGTTGTCGTGATGCCAATATGGCAAGTCGGCCCAAGACCACAATCGCCCTGCCAAGCCGGATTGTATCGGTCTGTCACACAAGAGCTACATGATACCTTTCGTTACATTTTTCAGGCAATTAACGGATACAAGCTGATACAGAAGATGGCTATTGTCGCCGGATGACCGAGATGCCCCATATCCTCGTCGTTGACGACAGCCTGGAAATCCGCAACGCCGTTTCGCGCTATCTCGAGAAGAACGGGATGCGGGTGAGCAAGGCCGAGGATGCCATCGAAATGGATGCGCACTTGGCCAAGGGGCGCTTTGACCTTATCGTACTGGACGTGATGATGCCCGGCGAAGACGGTCTTTCTGTTTGCCGACGTTTGACATCGAACGGAACGATCCCGGTACTGATGCTCACGGCGCTGGGAGAAGAGATGGATCGTATCGTTGGCCTGGAAATTGGAGCGGACGATTACCTGGCCAAACCGTTCAATCCACGCGAGTTGCTCGCGCGCGTGAAGGCCATATTGCGGCGCGCCTCCCGCACCGTGACGCACGGGGGCAAGTTGACCGGCCGCCGGGTCAAATTCGGCCACCAGACACTCGACACGGACAGGTCCAGCCTGGTCGACGAAAGCGGTCACGAGGAAACACTCACGACCTCTGAATTCAAACTCCTCACTGTGCTTTTGGAGAGACCGCGTCTGGTGCTGAGCCGCGATCAACTGCTGGACTTGACGTCGGGAAGAACGCCCAATCTCTTCGACAGAACGATCGACAACCAGATCAGCCGCTTGCGCCGCAAGGTCGAAACCGACCCCATGCGCCCGAAACTCATCACAACGGTACGAGGAGGCGGCTATTGTCTGGCTACCAACGTCCAGGAACTGGAGTGATGGTACGCTTGCTCGACAGCCTCCGCGGTCAGTTGTTTCTGCTGATCATCTGCGCATTGGCTGTAGCACAGGCAATCAGCCTTTGGCTTTTCGTAGATGAACGCGGGTTGGCAGTCCGTGCCGCGCTCGGATCCGAGGCGGCAGGCCGGGCGGCGAATGTAGCCCGCCTCATAGAAGAAGCGCCGGTCGAATTACAGGATTCCATCCTGCGGGCGGCGGATTCGCCCCTGGTCCGATTTGACATCACCGACCAACCGTCCGTGGATCACACGAACCACATGGGCGGTGGCAGCGTCGAAGCGCGTATCCGGGCGCTGCTGGGGCCGGATGACGACCGTGAGATCAGGATCGAATTGCATGAGGCAGAAGGGGACCTCATGCCGTTGGCTCACATGTCGGACGGTGGGGGAACCACGCATCTCAGGATGATGAAGGATGGCCTGTCGACCATTGAGATGACGCTTTCGGTGGCATTGGGAGACGGCCGGTGGCTGAACGTCGACACTCGGTTCCATCGTCCACCGTTACAATGGCCCATCATTTCGACCTTGAGCTTCGGAATCACCGCAGCGATAGTTCTGATCGCGGTATTCTGGTTTCTGTTGAGCCGCTTGACAGGACCGTTAAGAAGGGTCGCGGGCGCAGCCGAAAGGTTTGGGCGGGGTGACGCAGGTGAGCCCCTGCCCTTGACCGGTCCCAAAGAGGTGCGAGACCTGATCGCGACATTCAATGCCATGCAGAACAGACTGACCCGCCATATGGCGGACCGGACGCGTGTGCTGGCCGCTCTCGGGCATGACCTGCGCTCTCCCCTGACCGCATTGCGCGTTCATGCAGAGCTGGTCGATCAAGACGAAATTCGCGACAGTCTAGTTTCGTCCATCGAGGAAATGCAGGAGATGGTCGAAACGACCCTGGCCTTCGCACACGGCATGGCGACGTCCGAGGAGCCGCAGATCGTCGATATTCGTTTTTTTCTCGGGAAACTTCAGCAAGACATGCTGGGCACCTTCCAGATCGAAGACGGAAATGAGATATTCCTGAGGTTACGCCCCAACGCGATGCGACGCGCCCTGCGAAACCTGATCGAGAATGCGCTGCGATACGGCGACAGCGCCAGTCTGTCTTTTGAGCGCGTTGAAGATGATCTTTTCATCAGGATCACCGATGACGGGCCGGGTATCCCGGAGGCCGATCTCGGCCGCGTCTTCGAGCCGTTCTTCCGATTAGAACAATCGAGATCGCGCAACACTGGCGGCACAGGTCTGGGCCTGTCGATCGCAAGAACGATTGTCCGGGCGCATGGTGGTGACGTATCGCTGAGCAACCGCGCGGCAAGAGGGCTGCTTGCAACGGTCATTCTTCCCATCGCAAGCGACGCAATCCCGCAGGTCAGCAAACCCTAGGCGCGGCAACGGCACCCCAGCAGAGTCTGTATCTGTGGGATGCCATCGTTTCAGAACGTCTCAGAACATGATCCGTGCGCCAACGACGACGGAAAACGCATCCGTGTCCTCACCCGCAGCGCGCATCAAATCGGACGTGTCACCGAACGACTTCTCGTAATTGACGCCGACATATGGAGAAACGGCACGGTCGATCAGATCATAGCTGACGCGCGCGCCGATCTCGAATGTCGCTCCGCCGGCCCCCTGATTTCGGGCGGTATCGTCCTTGAGCGGCAGGGTCATCTCGAAGCTGGGCGTCAGGATGAGGCGGTTCGTCAGAAGGGCCTCGTATTCCGCCTCGAACCGGAAGAAGGGATGATCCGAGACGTAAAGATCGGCGTCGATCTCGAACCATTGCGGGGCCAGACCCTTGACGCCAAGGACCGCGTTGTAGCGATCCGGCGCGCCGTCGGGCATGCTCGCCTGGACACCGATCACCCCGTCGAAGAGGGTCGAGATTGGCATTTGCAGACGCAACTGGTTTTCCAACTCCTCGTACTCGCCCGAGGATTCGCCGACTTCGCCTTCGCTGCGCCAGACAAAACGCAATTCGTCCGTGCCGGCAAGCGCGTCGAAATCCCAGACAAAGGTGTCCTCGCCCTCCGTGAAGCGGTACTCCAGTTGCTCGGCTTGGAACCCCCAGATGGTCTTTTCCGCGACCGCCGGCGTCCAGATCATGGAGGCCATGGGCCGCACCAAATACGGGCAGGTAAAGGGTTCTCATCGGTTCAGTTCCTTTTCTTTTATTGTCGTTCATGCCGGGCCGCCTTCGACGATCACCTTGCGGAACATGCCCGCTTCCGCGTGGTAGGACAGAAGACAGTGAAAGGCCCATTGGCCCGTCGCATCGACCTCGGTTTCGGTATAGACGGTGGTGCCCGGTGCGATACTGACAGTGTGCTTGATCGGGTCCCACTTGCCCTTGCCGGTGTCGAGGATCGACCACATCCCGTGCAGGTGCATCGGGTGCGACATCATCGTTTCATTGACGAACTTGAAGCGGACACGCTCGCCATATTTCGGGCGGATCGGTTCGGCATCGTCCATCTTGACGTCGTTGATCGACCAGATATAGCGCTCCATGTTGCCGGTCAGGCGCAGCTCTATCGTGCGGGTCGCCGGGCGATCGCGGTAGAGCGGCGCGCGGGCACGCAGATCGTTGTAGTACAGAAATTTGCCACCGTTCGCTGCGGTCGGGATCAGACCGCTTCGCGGTGCGTAGAATTCACCCGGCTTGCTGCCTCGCGCGCGCTATGGGTCATGCCGACCATCTTCTTTTTGCCGGATTCTGCGGGTTTGGTACCGCCCGACATATCCATCTGGCTGTGATCCACGCCTTGGGAAGACATGGTGCTATGATCCATACCAGCCATGTCCATGCTGTCCATCATGCCGCCCATGTCCGCCATCGTCAGAAGCGGTTCGGGACGCATCCGCGGCACCAGACCGGCCCACCCCTGTTGGGGCGACAGCGAACCACGCACCATCGCCGTGCGGCCCATCGACTCGGCTATGATGCCATATTCCTTGGCTTCGCGCGGCTCGACGATCACGTCATAGGTTTCGGCCACCGAGATCCGCAGTTCGTCCACCGTCACCGGCGTGACGTCGTTACCATCGGCTTGAACGACGGTCATTTTCAGCCCCGGGATGCGAACGTCGAAATAGGCCATCGCGGAAGAGTTGATCAGCCGCAGCCGCACCTTCTCGCCTGGATTGAAGAGACCGGTCCAGTTCTGCCGCGTGCCCATACCATTGATCAGGGGTGCGAAACCCTGCACGTCTTCGATGTCGGTCGGCATCATGCGCATCCTGCCCCACGTCGCCCGGTCCTGAAGGGCTTGTTTGAAGCCGTCTGCACGAGAGTCGCGCACCAAATCCTCCAGCGTGCGCTCCGAGCGGTTGTAGTAGTCGGCGGACATCTTGAGATTGCGGAAAACTCGGTTTCCGGTGTGCGGATGCTTGTCGGTCAACTGCACGACATAATCGCGGTCCACGCGCACCTTCTCGCCACCTTTCGGTTCGATCACGATCGCGCCGTAAGCTCCATCGGGTTCCTGAAAGCCGGAGTGACTGTGGAACCAGTACGTGCCGGCCTGAACGATGGGAAAGCGGTAGGTGAAAGTCGCACCTGGTTCGATCCCGTTGAAGCTGATGCCCGGGACGCCATCCTGACGAAACGGGACGATCAACCCGTGCCAGTGAATCGAAGTGCTTTCGCGCAGATTGTTCCTGACGTTGATTGTGACCTGCTCGCCTTCCTTGAAGCGCAGCATGGTCGGGCTCTGCCTGTTGTTGTAACCGATGCCGGATTTCTTGAATTCGCCAGTGTCGATGCTAATGTGGTCGACGCTTATGTCATATGTGCCCGCAAAGGCACTGATCCCGCCTGCGGCGGAAAAGACGGCAGCCCAAAGGGCCGTTTTGAGAAGGCGTATGGGTTTCATATCCATTCCTTTCGTGATGGGTGAGTAACGCAACGCATCAGCTATGCGCCGCAGAGACGATGTCGAAAATCGAAAGTCTTGCCGCCATCGGGGTGCATTTGCCTTGATGGACAACGCGATGAGGACAGCACGCACCTGTCCGAGCCCCGCCACGCGCGAGCACGAGGTGACCCATGTCAGGCTCGCGGCGGTGGTATCTCGCTGATGGGGAACGCGGTGTAAAATTCGCTGAAATCCTCGCCGAAAACCGCAGATGTCTGAGTGCTGGTGCGTCTGGACTGTCCGTGTTCAGCCGAGATAAACGAGGAACAGTGACCCGCCATCGCAGCGCAGTTCGCATCCTCAGCTGCGGTGCCGGTCAAATCACAGTCGGCATCGGGCCCAGTGATATCCCGCGCCAGATCATACACTCCAGGATCGGAACCGGCGAAGGACACATGTGGAAACCCCGCAGCCGAAAGTACGGCCAGCGTGAGCAGCAACGCGCAAAATGTGTGAAGCCAGTGTCTCATATCACCTCAATTTGGGCCAGTGTGCCTCGGCAGTGAAAACCTCTGCCATAGCAGCCAAAAACGCAAGCTTACATTCCGATACAATATAGTAGCCTCCCGTGGCCTTGACCCTCCAGCACTGGAATGCCCTTGTTCTGTGCCATCGACCCTCTGCTCTCTCGAAAGATGATCCTCATTTTCCGGGTTCCGAAACAAACCAAGGATACAAACATGAAACCGACGACAATCATCACTGCAACGATCCTCACCCTGTCTTTTGCGACCCAGTCGACGGCGGGTGCGGGACATGGCGATGGCACATCGATTGGAATGCCCGGAAGTGCCGAAAACGTGGATCGAGTGATCGAGGTCAGCATGGACGAGATGAAGTTCGAACCGAGCCGCATCTCGGTTGAAGAGGGCGAGACCATCAAGTTTGTGGTCAGCAACGACGGAAACCTCGTCCACGAGTTCAACCTCGGCACTCCCGAGACTTGGAAGGGTCACAAGGGCGAAATGATGAAGATGCTCAAGACCGGCATGATGACCATGAAAAAGGTAAACCACGCGAAGATGATGGACGCTGGAATGATGCATGACGACGCGAGCAGCGTCCTGCTCGAACCGGGTCAGACAGCCGAGGTCATCTGGACCTTCTCCGAAACCACCGAAATGGGCTTTGCCTGTAACGTGCCCGGACACCGCGAAGCTGGCATGGTCGGCGACGTCAAATTCCAAGGTCACTAACTTCGTCTGAAGGTCAAAGGGGGCCTACGCCCCTTGCATAGCGAGCCGTTGATTGTTTCGGCGGCTTGCCAGCAAAGAGAGGTCGACATGAAAAAGTTCACATTGCCAGTGATTTCATTCTCCGCGGTGTCCTTCGCCACTGCCGCATTAGCCACGCCGGAGGGCGATGGGACCGCAGGATACAGCCATATGATGTGGAACGGCGGCCACGGGCTGTGGGGTGGCCTGATGATGGTGGTGTTTTGGGGTCTGATCATTGGATTGATCGTGCTCGCCGCGCGCGGTTATTCGGCGCGATCCGATAACGTGCCGCGCCCGGGCGCTCTGGATGTGCTTCAGGAGCGATACGCCAGGGGCGAGATAGATGAGGACGAATACGATCGCCGAAAGGCAAAGCTGCAAGACTGAACCGGACGGCGGGTGCCTCGCAGGCGGCAAGACGTTGTCTCGACCTCTCTCCGAGGGGATTGAAGTCCAGCGCGGCGATCTCGCTTCCGACCCATGAAAATCGTAGCCACTGAAAGGGAAAATCCAATGAGAACTTCCTTGTTAAGCCTTACCGCCGCCCTTCTGACCAGCAGCGCTGCGCTCGCCGATCTCTACATTCCCGAAGGAGAAACAGGCACCTTGCTGCATCTCGATCGCGGTTTCGAAATCGTCGCGCGCATTCCCGGACTGGACAATGTCCACGGGCTGGCCGGCGCGCCCGAACGTGGCCTGCTGGTCGCCGGCAGCCTGTCGGAGTCGATGCCCGGAGAGGTTGCGAAGCCGGCCGCCGTTTCTGATGAGGAACACGCGGCGCATCACGGCGGCGGCACGAAAACGGTGCCGGAGTCTGTCAGACACGTAACGCTGATGGACGTCAGCAGCCAAGAGATATTGCGGCGCATCGAGGTGCCCGGCATCGTCCATCACGTCGAGGTATCGGCAGACGAGCGTTACGCCGTCGTCACCCATCCCACGAGCGAAACCGTCTCGGTGATCGACCTGGAAAGCGGCGAGGTGACTGCGACCGTCGCGACCGGACCGATCCCGGAATACGCCGTCGCCGATCCGGTTACCGGAAACTTCTTCGTATCCAACGCCGGCAACGACACCATCAGCGTTCTCGATCCGCGGGCCGGAATCGTCGATCGGAATTTCCGACTTGACGGCCCGCCCAAGCACATGATTCTGGACGCCGGTGCCCGGCGACTGTTCGTCAGCCAGTCCGATGTTGGCAGGGTTGCGATCCTCGACGCCGACAGCGGCGAAACGCTCGAGTCGTTCGAAATCGGCGGTGAGTTGCATGGCA
The DNA here is from genome assembly GCF_025639885.1 of Roseovarius pelagicus. Classification (NCBI taxonomy): domain Bacteria; kingdom Pseudomonadati; phylum Pseudomonadota; class Alphaproteobacteria; order Rhodobacterales; family Roseobacteraceae; genus Roseovarius; species Roseovarius pelagicus. The sequence continues at coordinate 120,701 of NZ_CP106739.1, forward strand.
TCGCCGTGGACGAAACCGCCATCTGGTCGAGCGCGCGCGAGCGCGACCGGGTGGTGCGGATTGATCGCGAATCCGGCGAACGTCTGGAGGTCGAGGTGGGCCCCGAACCCTATCACATGATGCGGGTCGAAAACGCTCTGGTGGTCAGCAGCGCCGAGGATGCCGTGATTTGGGTTCTGGACCCGACAACTCTCGAACTGCGCAACAGCGTGACCACCCAGAGTATCGCGCACCAGATGGTTGAGATGCCGTGATCCTAAGGGTGTTAAAGGGGTTGGCGGCCGAAGGCGCGCCATTCCCCGTATTGCACCCTGCAGGTCCTCCAGCCTTGATAAAGACACCTAGTCTGCGTTGCTTGTTTCGCCGCCCACGGATTCTCTCACGGGAAGGTCACGTTACAAACCGATACGAAGATCACGCTTTTGCAACCCAGCCCGTTCTTGACCCTCCAGCGGAGGAAGGTGGTTTAAGCCACACGGAAAACAGCGAAGAAACGAATGGAGGCAGAAAATGTGTGACGCGATTCGCAAAGGAATGGATCGGCGAACCTTTATACTTGCATCATCCAGCGGGTTGATCGCGCTGGCAGCGCCATCGGTGCTGCGCGCTCAGCAGATCGCGCCGGTTCGCCGGAACATCTCGTCCTTCCGGCTGCATGACTGGCAGGATCACTTCGATAGCCTTGGCAAAGGCATCCTGCTGTCGGATACCACTACGCGAGTTCTTCAGCACTGGACGGCGAATGGGGAGATGCGCATTTACCCCACATCCGTGCCCATGAGCGACGAACTGACGCGCCGCGGCTATAGCGAGATCGTTTACAAGGACGAGGCGCCAGATTGGGTTCCGACGCCGTCGATGCGCGAGCGCGACCCGTCCTTGCCGGAATATGTCGCAGCCGGCCCCAAGAACCCGCTCGGCGTCCGCGCCATGCACCTGACATGGCAGTATTACCGGATTCACGGTACCGGCGACACGCGCAAGATCGGGCGCAAATCCTCCAGCGGCTGCATCGGTCTCTATAATGAGGATATCGTCGAGGTGTTCGACAGAACCCCGCTCGGGACCCAAGTGAAACTCATCTGAAATGGGATCAAATGAACAAAACAGTCTTTGCTATCGCAGCCTTTTTCGTATTGGGCGGTGTAGCCGTATATTGGAACGTGACACCACAACCCTCGCAGAATATCGGCCATTCGATGGTGCCGCCCGATACGAGTGATCTGGAATCAGGCGCGCCCATTGTCGATGTCTCTCTGCCGGCAGAACTCTCCGCCGAGGCGCAAATGGGCAAGCGGGCTTTCGAGGCGAAATGTGCCGAATGCCACGGGGCCAATGCGGCTGGCCAGAATGGAGTTGGACCCCCGCTCGTGCATAAGATCTACGAACCCAACCACCATTCTGACATGGCCTTTGTGTTGGCGGCTAAGAACGGCGTGCGCGCGCACCACTGGCGGTTCGGAAACATGCTCCCGGTTGAGGGTTTGACCGATGCAGACGTCAAGCTGATCGCGCGCTATGTGCGGGAATTGCAAAAGGAAAATGGGATTTTTTGAGCACAGGTTTCCTGCTAGTGCCAAAACACTTCGAACGAGGAACAGGATACACCATGACAACGCGACGTGATTTTCTGATGCAGGGGATGGCTGCCACGGCGACCTTGGCGTTGCCCCGTCAGCTTCGCGCTGCCGCGCCGGAATTTCAATCGCTCGAAGCGCGCGCGGCCAGCGTACAACTTGCCCCGGCATCTTACCCAGAGACAGAAATCTGGGGTTACGACGGGAAAATGCCCGGACCCGAACTGCGGCTCGCCCAAGGCGCACGGCTACAACGTAGCTTCGTGAACAGATTGCCGCAGGCGAGTTCTGTTCATTGGCACGGGATGCGGATCGACAACGCGATGGATGGTGTCGCGGGATTGACCCAGCCCGCCGTCGAACCGGGTCAAAACTTCGACTATGATTTTGTCGCTCCGGACGCCGGAACATACTGGTATCACGCGCATAACCGCTCTACCGAACAGGTGGCGCGCGGCCTCTACGGAGCGCTGATCGTCGAGGAATCCACGCCACCGGATGTAGACCGCGACGAGGTACTGATCCTCGACGACTGGCTGCTTAACCCCGAAACCGCCCAGATCGACCCGGATTTCACGTCGCTTCACGACCGTAGTCATGCCGGTCGTCGCGGCAATTTCATCGCCACCAACGGCATCCACCATCTTTCGCTTGATGTGCGTCAGCACGAACGAATGCGCCTGCGTCTCGTCAACGCGGCCAATGCCCGGATTTTCGTACTGGCGCTCAAGGGCATGGACGGGTGGACTGTCGCGCTGGACGGCATGCCGCTGGCACGACCCGAGCCGGTAACGGACGCGTTGATCCTCGGCCCCGGCCAACGCGCAGATCTGATCGTCGACGTGACCGCCGCGCCGGGTGAACTCGCCCATCTCGTGCGGCTCGAGAATGAGGACGCGTCCTCGCAAGTGGCGTTTCCCGTGACCGCAAAGGCCTCGGCAACGCACCGGGCAGCACCGGACCCGCTTCCCCCCAACCCGCGGATGGAGCTGACAGGCCTGGACGGCGCCAGGACCACGCGGCTCGACATGCAGGGCGGTGCGATGGGCACGCTCGACACCGCGATCCTGAACGGAGAGAAAAAGAGCTTTCGGGAGCTGGTGGAGGCCAACCAGTTCTGGTCCTTCAACGGGACCGTTGGCATGACCGATGTGCCGCTCATCGACGTCTCGCAGGGTGAGACGGTCAAACTGCAGATCTACAACGACACCTCCTTTCCCCATGCGATGCACCTGCACGGCCTGCATTTCCGCGAAATCGGCGAGGATGGCGGCCTCGGCCCTTTGCGCGACACGATCCTGATGTTCGGTGGCCAGACCCGCAGCATCGGATTTGCCGCCGACAATCCCGGCGACTGGTTGTTTCACTGCCATATGCTCAGCCACGCGTCTTCGGGAATGATGACCTGGATAAAGGTGACGTGATGCGAATGATCCTGTTTCTTGGGTTGCTGCCGGTACTCGCCACGGGTGCCGGTGTGTGGATGATGGCGAAAGGAAACGCCCAGACAGCCACGCAACCCCAATCCTTCGATCTGGTTGCGGGTGAACGGCTCTACCAGGAGTATTGCGCCTCCTGCCACGGTGCCGATCTGGAAGGACAGCCCGATTGGCGTTCGGCTGGTGCGGACGGTATTCTGCCCGCACCACCACATGACGAAACGGGCCATACCTGGCATCATTCCGACAGCGTCCTTTTCGATTACACGAAGCGCGGCGGGAAAGAAGCTCTCGCCAGCCAGGGCGTGGATTTTGCGAGCGGAATGCCCGGTTTCGGCGATCAACTGACTGACGCAGAGATATGGAACATCCTCGGCTTCATCAAATCCACCTGGCCCGACCGTCAGCGCGAGATCCAGGCGGCCCGCAGTGGCCCCTCCCAGTAGAAGCCGGGTATATGATCCCCTCGAAGTCAGCCCTGTAAAGGTATGACTGGCGCCCACAGGGCGGGCACCGGTTTCACATCAGATTGCCGCCGCTGCCTTGACGTCATAACCCGCGTTGCGGATGGCCTCGGACAAGGCGTGCTCGTTCAGCACGCTCTCGACCTCGACTTTCCGCGTGCCTGTATCACAGGTCACGGTCGCGGTCGGGTCTATCGCCTTGATCGCCTTTTCAATTGCTGCGGTGCAGTGACCACAGCTCATGTCTGGCACATCGAATCTGGTCATGGGGTGCTCCTTCATGTTTTCGAATGGATGGGGCGTTCCACCACGGGAAGGTCAAGGGAAAGAAGTATTCTGCTCACCCTATTGACCTTCCATCAAGTGGAACCTTTATGTGATAATGGAGCTTTTCCAGGAGACGTTGATGCTACTTTCACAGACCCGCCCACTGTCAGTCCAGAACATGTCCTGTGCATCCTGTGTCGGGCGCGTGGAACGCGCCCTGACGTCGCTTCCCGGCGTCAGCGATGTCAGAGTGAACCTCGCCGCCGAGTCCGTGCAGGCGCAGGTCGATGCGCCGGGCCGCATGGGTGAGATTGTGACCGCGCTCGACAAGGCCGGTTATCCGGTGCGCCAGCGGACCGTGCGGCTGGACGTCGCGTCAATGACCTGCGCGTCCTGCGTCGGGCGTGTGGACAAGGCGCTGGCGGCGGTGCCCGGCGTTCTGGGCGTGAATGTGAACCTCGCCTCGGAGACCGCGACGGTGACCTATGCCGAAGGCGCAGTCGATCTTGAGGATCTTCTGAACGCTGCCAAAGAGGCGGGCTATCCGGCGACGCCCGCCGAGACGGCGGCCCCGGAAGACGTGAACGCCCGGAAGGACGCCGAGGCCCGTGCGTTGGCCCGCAAGACCATGCTGGCCGCCATACTGGTGCTGCCGGTCTTCGCGCTGGAGATGGGCGCCCATCTGGTGCCGGGCATGCACGAGATGATCGGGCGCACGATCGGCCATCAGACCAGCTGGCTGATCCAGTTCGCCCTGACCAGCGTGGTTCTGGCCTGGCCCGGCCGGGGTTTTTATACCAAAGGCTTCCCGGCTCTCTTCCAAAGCGCACCGGACATGAACAGCCTTGTCGCGGTCGGCACATCGGCGGCCTATGTCTATTCCGTCGTGGCGCTCTTCGCGCCGACACTGTTGCCCGAAGCCTCGCGCGCGGTCTATTTCGAGGCCGCGGCCGTCATCGTGGTGCTGATCCTTCTGGGGCGCTGGATGGAGGCGCGCGCCAAAGGCCGCACCGGTGCCGCGATCCAGAAGCTTCTCGGCCTTCAGGCCCGGACCGCGCGGGTTCTCGTGGACGGAGAGCAGAAGGATATGCCGATCGAACGGATCAGTGCGGGCGATATCCTGGTCGTCCGCCCCGGTGAACGCATCGCCGTGGATGGCGAGGTGACGCAAGGCAGCGCCAACGTCGATGAAAGCATGATCACCGGGGAGCCACTGCCCGTGGCCAAGTCCGAAGGGGACAGTGTGACCGGCGGAACGGTCAACGGCACCGGCAGCTTCCAGTTCAGAGCGACCCGCGTAGGTGCCGATACGACGCTCGCGCAAATCATCCGGATGGTCGAGGCGGCACAGGGTGCCAAGCTGCCCATTCAGGGCATGGTGGACCGTATCACCTTATGGTTCGTGCCCGTCGTGATGGTGGTGGCCGTGCTGACGGTGCTGGTCTGGCTTGTTTTCGGGCCATCGCCCGCACTCTCCTTTGCACTGGTAGCCGGGGTTTCCGTGCTGATCATCGCCTGCCCCTGCGCGATGGGTCTCGCCACGCCGACGTCGATCATGGTAGGAACCGGGCGCGCTGCGGAAATGGGTGTGCTGTTCCGCAAGGGGGACGCGCTGCAGCAGCTTTCGCATGTCAGCGTGGTGGCTGTCGACAAGACGGGCACCGTCACCGAGGGACGTCCGAAGCTGACCGACCTGCTGCTGGCCGAGGGACATGACCGGGCCGAGGTGCTGGCGCTGGTGGCCGCGGTCGAGGCGCGCTCGGAACATCCCATTGCCGAGGCCATCGTCCAGGCCGCCCAGGCTGAAGGCGTGGTGCGCCATACCGTCGATGCCTTCGAGTCGATCACGGGCTACGGGGTGCGCGCGCAGGTCGCCGGTCGCGACGTTCTCATTGGAGCGGACCGCCTGATGACCCGCGAGGGTCTGGAGCCCGGCACGCTGGCCGAGGCAGAGGTGGATCTGGCACGCCGGGGTCGCACCGCGCTCTACGCGGCAATCGACGGCCAGGTGGCCGCGGTGATCGCCGTGGCCGACCCGGTGAAATCCGCAAGCGCCGCCGCGATCCGGGCCCTGCACGATCTGGGGCTCAAAGTGGCGATGATCACTGGCGACAAGCGCGAAACGGCAGAGGCAATTGCGCGCGAAACCGGCATCGACCAAGTCATCGCCGGGGTTCTGCCCGACGGCAAGGTCGCGGCGCTGGACGAATTGCGTGAGGGCGGCAAGACACTCGCCTTCGTCGGCGACGGCATCAACGATGCGCCGGCGCTGGCCCATGCCGACGTGGGCATCGCCATCGGCACCGGCACGGACGTGGCGATCGAGAGCGCCGATGTGGTGTTGATGTCTGGTGACCTGCGCGGCGTCGTCAACGCATTCGAGGTCTCCACCCGAACCATGCGCAACATCCGGCAGAACCTTTTCTGGGCGTTTGGCTACAATGTGGCGCTGATACCGGTGGCCGCGGGGGTGCTCTATCCAGCCTTCGGGCTGCTGCTGTCGCCTGTTCTGGCCGCCGGTGCGATGGCGCTCAGCTCGGTCTTTGTGTTGACCAACGCACTTCGCCTGCGCCGGATCGCTCCGGCCATGGCTGAAACGGCAACGGCGCGTCCCGCTGCCACCCTTTCCCCCACTCCAGCTGAATGAGGAGGTTTTCGCAATGAACATCGGAGATGTCGCCCGCCGTTCGGGCCTGCCGGCAAAAACAATCCGCTATTACGAGGACATCGGTCTGATAAAACCCTTGCGCAGCGCCAACGGCTACCGGACGTTTCGCGAAAGCGACATGCACAAGCTGGCGTTCCTCGGGCGCGCGCGTGCGCTTGGCTTCAGCATCGAGGATTGCCGAAACCTGATCAAGCTTTACGAAGATACCAAGCGAGAGAGCGCCGAAGTCAAGCAGATCGCCAAGGAGCATCTGACCCGCATAGATGACAAGATCGCAGAACTGACCGAGATGCGCGCGACGCTCGCGACATTGATAAAATCCTGCGCGGGCGACCACCGTCCCGATTGCCCAATCCTGGCCGATCTCGCTGCGACGGAGCAGGAAGAACCGTTGAAGAAAACCGGCTAGAGCGCGTCCGGCAAATGATCGTCGCTCTGGGATTGGCCGTGGTGCTTTTCGGTTTGTGCGGCCTGCTACATGCACACGCTATGGCGTTCGCCATGAGCTATACCGACCGCCACAACCTCACCGGCACATGGGCCCTGCTGGCCGCGCTCTACACCTTGGCGACCGCGCATGTGGTCGAAGCCGGACTCTTCGCAGCGGGCTTCCTGCTGGCTGAATGGGCCGGGCTTGGCGGCTTCGTGCAAGATGATGTCGATACAGTCATGGATGTCTTCTATTTCTCATTGGTCAACTATACGTCACTTGGACTCGGCGATATCTATCCGACGGGGCATCTTCGGTTTCTTGCAGGCGTCGAATCGTTGAACGGCTTTCTTCTGATCAGCTGTTCGGCCTCCGTGCTCTTTCTCGTCACAACACGGCAAAACCGGTGACGTCCAATGTCCCTTACTAGGGCCTGTGGACATTCAGGATTCCCATTGGGCCTGATTTCTGATTCAAACTTCCAAAATGGAGGTTTGAATGAACGAGCATCGGTTTGTGGTGTCGGACATCTTGTGGCAGCGGCTTGAGCCGCATCTGCCGGGTAAGGTCAGCGATGCCGGAGTCACGGCAAAGGACAATCGCCTGTTTCTGGAAGCGGTCTTCTGGCGGGTGCGCACTGGTTCGCCGTGGCGCGACCTGCCGCCTGCCTTTGGCCACTGGAACAGCCAGTTCCGCCGGTTCAGGCGATGGGCTCGGTCAGGCATATTCGAGCGTCTTTTCGATGCTATGAGCCGTGATCCCGACCTCGAATATGCACTCATTGATGGCACCATCGTTCAGGCCCACCAGAAGGCAACGGGCGCAAAAGGGGGACTCAGGTTCAGGCCATTGGGCGCTCACGCGGCGGACTGACGACCAAGATCGTAGCCTTGGTGGATGCGCTCGGTAATCTGGTGCGCTTCCTGCTGCTGCCGGGACAAGCGCATGATATGAAAGGTGTCGCGCCGTTGATCAGGAGCGTTTCATTTGACGCACTGCTCGCGGACAAGGCGTTTGACGCGGACTGGCTGTTACAAGACCTCGACCAGCGCGGTTCAACCGCCGTGATCCCGCCCAAAGCCAACCGCAAAATCCAGCGCGATTATGACGTGGAGGTCTACAAATGGCGGCATATGGTGGAAAATTACTTCGCAAAGATCAAAGAGTTCAGAGGGATAGCCACAAGATACGACAAAACCGATTGCAGCTACGCGGCGTGTTGGAACCTCGTAGCAGCACTCATAGCCTCAAGATGATTGTCCACAGGCCTTAAAGTGTCAAAAAAGTTCGGAACCTTCCGGCACTGGAATGTAGTTGTGAAACAAATCCGCAACTTCGTGTCCGGGTTTTCAGTGCAATGAAGAAAGGAGCTGTCATGCCATATTGGAAGTTCGCAGCCATGATTGCGACCTCCACGGTCGTTATGTTCATCCTGATGTATCTCAATACCTATCTTCTTAGTCACATCTTCTGGTCAGAAACACGCGCCTATATGGCGCTGCTGATGGGAGCAACCATGGCGATCATAATGCTGGGGTTCATGCTGACGATGTATTCCAGCAGGGCGATCAATGCGTCGATCTTAATCGGTGCTACCATCGTGTTTGCCGGGTCGCTCTGGCTCGTTCGCAGTCAGACCACGGTTGGTGACACAAGCTACATGCGCGCCATGATCCCCCACCACTCCATTGCGATCATGACCTCGAGCAGGGCAAACATAGAGAACGCGCGGGTGCGCAAATTGGCCGATGAAATTATTTTTGCCCAAGACAAAGAGATTGCCGAGATGCGGTATCTCATCGACGACATCGAAGCGGTTGGCAAATCTTCCGAAGAGGATGGCAATGGCCCCGCCGAAATTGTCAGTCTCCAAGATGCCCTTTCCACTGCAGAAGTGGCGATTCTAGACCCTGAATTTATGACCGAACAGGAGATCGTGCAGCTCTTTCCCGATGGCGCAGCCTGCACCTTCAACTACACGAAGACAAGTCCTGCCTCTCTTGCGGTGGGGAACGTCGGGGGCGCTACGACGGCATTGGTCAAGCTGAGTGGTGACTTGATCCGTCTGGAAACCGATGGCTCCGGACGCACACTAACGGCAGATGGCATCACGATGCGTCTGAGCGTACCGAACGAGAACGGCAACTTTGATACAGCGGGCGGTGAACCGGCCGAGGCGGACCTCGTCCTCGAGCTCGATGCAGGCCTGCGCGCCGGATATCGCGGTTATCACAAATGCGAAGCTTGACAAAATCAGCCACAGGGGTGCGCTCGATGCCTGAAGACAACTCAGATATTGTGACCGCGGAAGTGTGGCGGATGGTAATGCCCCACCATGTTTGCCCCTTCGGCCTGAAATCCGTCGACCTTTTGAAACTGCAGGGCTACGAGGTGGATGACCATCGCCTGAAGACTCGCGAGGATACGGAAGCGTTTCAGAAAGAACACGGTGTTGATACAACGCCGCAAACCTTCATCGGCGGCAAACGCATCGGCGGGTATGATAACCTGCGAGTATATCTCGGGCTGGACGAACCGCCCGAGAAACAAAGCGATACGACCTATCAGCCCGTAATCGCGATCTTCTCGGTCGCCGCACTTCTCGCGCTCGGACTGTCGTGGCATCAATATGGTATGATCCTGACCTTGCGGGCAGCCAAGTGGTTCATCGCACTTTCCATGACCTTTCTGGCAATCGCAAAATTGCAGGATATCGAAAGCTTTTCAACCATGTTCCTGAACTACGACCTGTTGGCCAAACGCTGGGTTCGATACGGTTAAATCTATCCGTTTTGCGAGGCATTAGCAGGCATCCTGATGACGGCGGGCGCGCTCGTCTGGATTTCTGCCCCTGTAGCGCTGTTTATCGGGACTGTCGGTGCGGTCAGCATCTATAAGGCGGTTTACGTTGAAAAGCGTGAACTGAAGTGCGCCTGCGTTGGTGGTGACAGCGCGGTGCCTTTGGGCTTTGTGTCGCTGACCGAAAGCCTCATGATGATAGCGATGGGCGTCTGGATGCCGTTGAAAGCCTTTGCGTTTTGAATTTGATGGGTTCTAGTCCGAGGTGATTTTTGTCGGACAGTAGTTGGGTTACGGCTTCGCATGAACGCATAGGCCGTGGATTTCGAACAGAGCAATCTTCCACCCTAGTATCCTAAGTGAACATTGCCTACAGTGTAATTTGGCAAATCCGCTCATCGCTAAATCGTATCTTCTGCATCAGCACCCTCCTCTCGTGCAAGAGATGTGCCCAAAAAAGCCGTACTCAGTTTGAATTAGTTTCAGAGATCAAGATCACAAATCCTCACAAGCCAAAACCGCGCCGAGCGTGCCAATCGGAATTCACAAGATTGACTGATGTAGGCGCTGCCGACTAGAGTTTTCTACGCGAGGGGTATCCCTACATTGGACTTTTCCATAAATGCTTAGCTTAGTAGTTCACTTGCTCGAAACCATAGTTACCTCGGTAGTCCCGCCAATCGACGAAGACAGATCTATTGGAAATCATCGGGCAGCCTTCTCCCCAACCCTCCAGGCCGATATGGGCCTCCGGAACAGCGCTTGGCGAAGAAAGCTGCCACGTAAACTCACCTTGGATGCCATATGTGCCGAGATAGACGCTGGCAAATCGCATGCATTCGTTCTTCTCGCCAGATTCTCGTTGTGATGCGAAACGGACATCGAACACTCGGATCGAGCGCACAAAATTGAATTCCGGCCCGCTGATATCGATGTCGGCGCGGTCTTGAACAAACCGGGGAGCAAAGCCTTCAGGCAACAGACCGTGCTCGAAGCCGTTTCCGCGAAGGACCGCAGGCACTGGTGTCCCTATGTCTCGGATTGAAGCCTCCGAAATCTTACGGGGCAGGGGGCGTTGTGCGCCATCAAACAGGACATCGTAGATGCGTCCTCGCACACCATTGCGGTCGTCAAGCTGGTAAGAAGCACCCATGGGGCAGCGCCAGATCTGAAGCGGCGGCTCGACGGGCCAGGGCGTAAACCTGCGAATGAACTCGGCGCGAGCTCGAGAGCAGGGCTCAGAGGCCGGCCAGCCCCCGGAAAGGCAAAGCAGAATGGCGCAATCGATGGGGTAGGTCTGCGCCTGAGTCCGATCTGCTGTACCGAAGAGGGACATGAAAGCAACGATGAATATGGCAGCGAAATTGGTAAGAAATCTGGGCATGGCTCGGTGTCCAACGGTTTCGTACGTCACTACTACATGCAACATTAGTATATTATTGTCACGACAATAATACTATTGGGCAGAAGGCTTATTGGCGGGAGAACCGCTCCGTTGAACCTCCTGGCCGGTAGTCGACAGCGTTTCGAGGAGATCAGTCACCGCGTCGGGAGTCACGGCTTTGGCCTTCGCCAACGTATCTTGGTTCAATGGAGGCTCGATGAACTTGGCTAGTCGGCATCGGTCAATCCACAGGATCGACAGTTCCGAGGTGTTCCACAGATAGACCCACCCAATCGGCCGCTTGCGGTCATCTCCGAGCAGCCTGGCAATGGCCGCGGCTTCTTCCTTAACTTGTGTCACCGTTCACTCTATTTCCATGCCCGTTGCCCGAGCGTCGTTGCGATCCTTGACTGTCGTCATTTTCAAGTGGGTTGAGGGATGGTTTCAGCTCAATAGAAGGGAGTATCCGAGGGTTCTTGCCCGAATCCGATAAGACTTCTTATGTTATTTTTGGCACTGGCCACGGTGGTAAGTATTTGAATAAATGAGATTAGCATCGTCCGCACACAATCATTACATGAATTTAAATTGGTTTACTCGCTCATTTTACTACCTTTGCCACATCCGGAAAATTTTCGCGGAAGACAAGAGTCCAAGGAACGAATGTAGAATATATTGCGTGGCTAAATACTCTACATCGTGGCTCTGCCTTTGGCATGAAGCTGCGAATACAACTTGGTCTCAACATACAAGAGGTTCGCCGGTCCCGGGGGATCAGCCAAGAGGTACTCGCTCATCGCGCCGATATAGACCGTGGTTACATTGGCAAGATCGAGAACGCGAAACATGCGGCAACGGTCGACATGATCGAAGCAATCGCCGAGGCGCTGGACATCGAGCCGATGGAACTTCTCAAGCCTCGATCCTGAACGTCCTGTCCGAATGAATCTCACACCAGAGCCTAGCGCTCAACCAAACCCAGGAATCGCCCGTACTCTTCGCTGACTTCGCGCGCTTCCTCGAAGGCCCGCGCGCGCTCTTCTTCCAGGCATCGAAAATAGCTTTGGATATCGCGGATGTAGAGCTCGAAGTCGTTCCTGATGATATCTGCATACTCGCGAGCGGATTGAGTATCGCTCGGAACGAATGGCCGCGGCGGCGCCAGACAGGTTTCTGCATCAGCAGGATTCGCAGAATATGCCAGAAATAGCAGAGCTTGCAGTTCGCGCGAGGCACGCAATGGCGCGCTAACAATAGCCCTGAAAACCTTGAATGATATCACTGCTCGTGCCTAATACCTTCGCAACCGCAATACAGCTGCAACAACGTTTTTATATCTTGCGGTTAATAATATACTATCGTAACTCTGGGCTTCAAGCAGGAATGCCCGGGCGTTGCGTCTTTGGAGAAAGCGTGAGCCGGGCCATGAACTGGGACATCGAAGCACCAAATGTGGTTACGGAAGCCAGGTTCCGCGAGCTCGTGGAAAGCGGTTATATCGCTGAAATCCTGTGCCAGGAGTCGGCACACAAGAAGGGCCCCAGCTATTACGGGGTCTGGATCATGCGTGCCGTCTCTGACGAAGGGGTGGAGAAGCTCCTCGTCACCGCCCGAACGCGGACGACCTACAACGATATCAAGATCCGCGAGTTCAAGACGGTCTCCGGCGTGGTGTCTTTCTTCATTGGCCTTGGCTTTGCGCATGTCGACCTGCCGCTTGAGGCGGGTACAAGCCGTACGCATAAACTTGCGCCATCGGACAAGGGCACTCGTAACTAACCTCGTCTGTCTCTGGCTGGTCGCCGCGCCAACTTCAGCGCAAATGGTGCTGGTCATGGAGAGCGACGGCTCTCTGACCCAATCCCGGTCTCAGAGCGGTTTTGCCCGGAACTACAATGACGGCGTTAGTCAGGGATCGGCGTCAGATGGTTTGGCCATTCTTGGTGAGACTGAAGCAGCTTCCGAGCCTGACGCGCTGAGGTTTGCGGCGTTCGCCCAGCCAGCACCCCTGCCCCGCGCAGACATTCTCTCGGGCATCGAGGCAACGGCCCTGCGCTATGCCGGCCATCCCGGTTTGCGCGGCGCGGGACTGTCCGTCACGCAGTGGCTCACCCTTTATCGCGCCAATATCGAGGTTGAGAGCGCCTACCGGCAGGATGCGGTCTCCCGCGCGGGCGCTATTGGCCTTGGCCAGCTGATGCCCGCCACTGCCCGTGATCTCGGCGTTGACCCGCGTGACCCCCAACAGAACCTCGACGGCTCTGCCCGTTACCTCGCGATGATGCTGGAGCGCTTCGGCGATCCGCATCTGGCGCTGGCGGCCTACAACGCGGGGCCGGACGCCGTGCGCCAGCACGGTGGCATCCCCCCTACCGAGAAACCCAGAACCACGTGGCCCGCGTCATGGCTGTCGTGGCCCGATTGGAAGGATCAAATTCATGAGACAGATTTCAAACCTCTTTGTCGCCTCGCTGGCGCTATTCCTGCTGATTGCCGAGCCCGCCCTTGCACAGAGCATCGATCTCTCCCCGATCCAAAGCCTGTTGCAGGGCATTGTCGATGCGCTGACCGGACCCCTTGGTGTGGTCATCGCCACACTCGCGGTCCTCGGCGTTTTCTTGAGCTGGTTCTTCAACATCATCGATCTGCGCCAGGCGCTTTGGGTTCTCGTCGGGATCGCCGGTGTTGCCGCCGCCCCCACCATCGTTGCCGCGGTCTTTGCCGGTGGCTGAGCGCGCGCCTCTCTTTCTCGGCCTCGTGCGCCCGCCGAAGCTTCTGGGTCTGCCCATCATGTACGCGATGGTCTGGCTCTTTGGTTCGGTGCTCTTGTTCGTCTGGGTTCAGCACATCGCGGTGCTGGCTGTCGCGGCCCTGCTCTATCCGGTGCTTTGGAAAGCCGCCGATTGGGACCCGCGTTTCATCGACGTGATGATGACAGCCCTGCAGGAGACACCGCCCACGCGCAACAGGTCCATCCATGGCGGGGACAGCTATGCCCCGTGATGAAGCCCGTGACGATACGCTCGATCCCCGCACGATGACGCCGATCTGGTATGCACGCGAGACCCGCCTCGCGCATATGCTGCCCTATGTGAGCCTCGTCGACGACCAGACCGTGCGGACCCGGGTGAACGAACTCTTCCGGTGCATCCGGCTCGAGGGGATCAACAGCTACACGACGGACGATGCCTATCTCGACAAGGTGACGTCACTTTTTGCCCGCATCATTGCGCAGCTCGGGCCGGAATTCAGCTATTACGTCCACAAGGTCTCCAAGGCCATCAAACCTAATCTCGACCCAATTCGTGAGGACAGCTTCGCGGGAGAGGTCGACCGGCGCTGGCGCGCGAAACTCGAGACCAGCGGGCTGCGCGACAAGACGCTGACGCTCACCGTCATTCACCGCCCACCCCCGAAAAGCCTCCTGCCGTTCCTCAGCCGCAGCGCGCCGGACCGGCTGAGAGAGGAGACCCGCAAACGCCTGCAGCGCCTCGGCGCGGCCGTGAACGTCTTCCTCTCGGGCCTCGCCGAGCTCAAACCGCGGCTACTCTCGGCTGCATCGGGGGAATTGGTGGGGTTTCTGGGCGCGCTGAACACGGGCACCGAGCTGCCGCTCTACCCTGCAAACACCTACGGCTTTTTGTCCGTCAACGTCGCCAATACCCGCGTGACGTTTCATAGCGATCATTTCGAGCTCTCGGAAGGCGTCGTGGGGCATCGCTACGGCAAGAGTTTCACCATCGGGGAATACTCGGAAGGCACCTCCTGCACCATGTTCGACATGCTGAACCTGCCGGTCGACATGATCGTCACCCATTCCTTCACGCCGATCAATTCGAACCTCATGGCGGGCCGCATCAAACGGCAAAAGCGCCAGATGCAGGCCAGCCAGGACGCGGCCCTCTCGCTCCTAGAAGCCCTCGATATCGCCGCCGATGATCTTGAGGCCAAGCGCCAAAGCTTCGGCGAACACCATATGGTCGTGACGCTCTTCTGCGAAACGCTGGATGAGCTGCAGACGCTCAGCGCCGAAATCGTGAACGCCGCCGCGACCGAAGGCGTGAAGATGATCGGTGAGCGGGTCGCCGCAAAGGCCCATTACCTCAGCCAGCATCCCGGCAACCAGCCCAAGCGCGTGCGTGCCAGCGCCGTCACCAATCGCAACTTCGCGGATTTTGCGGCCTTTCACCGGACACAGCTCGGCAAACCCGCCGCGAAAACCCCATGGGGCCGGATCGTCACTTGTTTGCCCACGCCGGAGCAGAGCGCCTACCGGTTTTCCTATCACGAGCAAGGCTCGCCCGACAAAGAACCCACCAGCGGCCATACCCTGATCATGGGGCGGCCCGGGTCAGGTAAGTCTGTGCTTTCGGCCTTCCTGATGACCCAGGCCCGTCGCGCGGGCGCCCGGGTCTTCGTCTTCGATTACCGTCTTGGTATGGAGATGGCGGTCCGCGCGAATGGCGGGCGCTACGCGTCCCTGAACGCCGGTCAGCCCACGGGCCTCAACCCGCTCTGGACAGAGACCGATGCCCGCGGCACCGCCTGGCTCTCGGACTGGCTTGCCACCCTGCTCTACCGCGCTGACAAGCCCCTGACGCCCGCACAGACCAACCGCATCCAGGAAGTCGTGCGCCAGAATGCCCAGGCCTCCAATCCGGCCCTGCGGAACTGGCGGGATTTCGCGTCGCTTTTTGTGTCCACCGATGATGGCGGCGATCTGCACCAGCGCCTGCTCGAGTGGACCGAAGACGGCCGCTATGGCTGGATCTTCGGGCAGAGCCTCGAGGACACGTTCTCGCTCAAAGGCGATGTGGTGGGCTTCGATCTGACCGGCATTCTCGACAGCGAGGCCGACAAGGAGCGGATGGCGGTTCTCTCCTATCTTTTCCGCCGGGTCGAACGCGAGATCGAGGATCGCCGCCCCACCATCATCGTGATCGACGAGGCCTGGAAGGCCCTCGATAACGCGTATTTCGCCGAGCGGCTATCGAACTGGCTGGTGACCGCGCGCAAGCAGAACACCGTCGCGGTGATGATGACGCAATACGCGAGCCAGCTCGAGCGCACCCGGACCGGCAAGACCATCATCGAGGCGGTGCCGACGCAGATCCTGCTGCCCAATATCCGCGCGCAGCCTGCGGATTACGCCATGCTGAACCTCACGGAGAAGGAGCTCGACGTCCTTCTCAACACGGGCAGCAACAGCCGTTTGGCGCTGATCCGCGACGATCAGGGCTCGATCGTGGTCGATGCCGATCTCAGTGCTCTCGGGCCCAATCTCACCATCCTCGGCGGCATGGAGAAAGGCGAGGCGCTCGTCGGCGCCGATTACCGCGACCGCCCAGGCTTCTGGAGGCTTTCATGATTCGTACCCTGTTTCTTCTCACCGCGCTCGGCGCTTTGGCCTCCTGCGCCCAGTACCAGGAACCGCAGGCGAACTGCTTCACATTCCTCGCGTCCACGGCACCTGTCGCGCCTGATTGCACCTTTACGCCTCTTGAGGCGCCGGAGGGCGACATTGAAGTCTAGCCTGCCTCATATCCTGGCACTTTGCCTGCTGCCCGGTCTCGCCTTGTCTCAAGGCGTGCCGACCAATGACAGTGGGCTGACCGCGCGTGACATCATCGAAACTGGCGATCGCGAGGCTGACTTGGCCGTTCAGGCGGACAAGCTTTCCGTGCGCGAACTCATCTCCGAAATTGAGCGGGAGCAGCTCGAGACCCTGCAGCGCATCCTTGATGCCCAGACAAGCTTGGGCGGTCAGGGCTTGCCAGCCATGGTCTCGGGGCTTGAGGGCGGCAGCGGCGATCCAGACCGCTCGGTGGCGGCGGTCTATGGCACGGGCGAGATCGATCCCAATCCCGGCGGTGCGCAGATGTTCGGCGACGCCGCCGAGAATATTGAGCAGCTCATCATCCGCGTCGCACAGGAAACCGGCGGTATCGCGGGTGTAAGACGCGCAGGCCTCTCCCCCGTCCAATGGCGCGCGCTTCTGCAGGCGCTGATCTGGCAGGAGAGCCGTTTTACCATCGGGGCCCGCTCACCCGTCGGTGCATTCGGCCTCACCCAGATCATGCCGGGCACCGCCAGCGATCTCGGCATCAATCCGGAATACTACGACAGCCCCTACCTTCAGGTGCATGGCGGCGCGCGCTATCTCGCCACCCAACTCAACACCTTCGATGGCAACATCATTAACGCGCTCGCAGCTTACAATGCGGGTCCCGGACGCGTCTTTGAATATGGGGGCGTGCCACCTTTTGCCGAGACGCAGCATTACGTTCAGGTCATTCCAGAACGCTACAACCTCTATCTCAGCCGGATCGGCGGGATCGAAGCTTTGGGCACGATCGATCCCGCACTCTTGGCCAATGCAAACCTCTCGATCACGGGGCATGGGGCCGCCTTTTATGGCAACAACTCGCCCGCCGCGATCAGGCAAGCCGCCCTGCGTATTGCGGATATCGTCGAACGGATTTCCGAGACTGAAGACGTGCAGGAAAGCATCGCACTCAACACCTATGCCCGCGCCGAACTCGTGCGCCTCGTCGCTGCCCGCGTCCGGCTTCAGGCGGCACGCACCCGCGTCCTCTCTGCCGAGGAGCTGGCCCAGGCCAGCGCCCGCATGGCCGAAGGCGCGTTCATGGATTTTACGATCAGGGAGATTGAATGATGGGACATCTGCTCTTGAGGACAGCTTTGGCCACGACACTTGGCGTTGGCTTGCAGTTCAGCGCCCTACCCCCTGCCGCAGCACAAGGTGTGCCGGTCGTCGACACCCAGAACATCGCGCAAAACATCCAGCAGCTCCGGCAGATGATCGAAGACGAGATCCTGCAGAACGAGCAGCTGACGCAGCTCCGCGAACAGCTTGCCACGCTCACGGACCAACTCGCGGAGCTGCAAAGAACCTACGAGGCCCTCACCCGCCTCGCCGAGCTTCCAGAAATCATCCGCACCGAGATGGAAGACGAACTCAATGGCCTGCTCGACCAGGAGTTCGGGGACATCCTCGCCACGATTGAGGCGATCAAGACTGGGGATTTCTCCGGCCTGTCCGGTTCTGGCGCGGGCGAGATCGAAACCCAGATGGACCGGGTGCTGGCTGATCTCGGGTTTGACGACGACACGCTTTCGGAAATGGCCACCAGCGGCAATCCCGGGGCCAACCGCGTGGCCACGCAAGCCACCACCGGCGCACTCGTCTCAGCCGCGGCTCAGAACAGCTATGAGGACGCAGGCCAATCGCTCGAACGGGTCGACCGCCTCGTCGGGCTCATCGATGACATGGACGAACTGAAGGAAAGCGTCGATCTCAACACGCGCGTCACGGCGGAACTCGCGATCGCGCTTGTCGCCATGTGGCAGCTCGAAGCCGTGCAGACCGTGGGTGACGGCACCGGCGGCGTGATCGATGCCGCCACCATCGCCGAGGAGCAGCGCTTCATGGATTTCACCCTGCCTGACCTCAGTGCGGACTAATTTCGAGGTGTGACGCGTGGCGAGTGAACAGGAAATCATCGAAGAAGAGCTGGTCTACGGTGCCCTGCGCCGCGAACGGCTCTGGCAACGCCTTGGCCTGATAGGGCTTGTCTTCGGCATCATCGGCTGTCTGAGCGCGGCGGCCGTTGCCATCCTCGATGTCGATCCCCCGCCCGTGGTCGTCCCCTATGATCCCGCCACCGGCTTTGCGCTCCCCGAAGCCTCGGTGGGTGCGACTTCGGTGACCGCCAACCAGGCGATCATCGAGGCGGAAGTCTTCCGCTACGTGACCGACCGCGAGGTCTATAACCAGCTCGACAATGACCTGCGCATCCGCAGCGTCCTGCGCCGCTCGGATGGGGCCGCCGAGAGCGGGCTGCGCCAGATCTGGAACAGCGCAAATGAGAACTATCCGCCGACCGTCTATGGCCCCAATGCCCGGCTCGACGTGGAAATCCTGAGCATCAGTCGCATCGGATCCAACCGCGCCACCGTGCGCTTGCGCAAGCGGCTGACCTCCATCAACGGCACCCAGACCGGGCTCTTCACCGCCACGCTTCTCTTCGAGTTCCGTCCCGAGACCCGCCGCTCCATCGACGAGGTCTGGACCAACCCGTTTGGGTTCACCGTGCTCGAATATTCCATCCGCTCCGACAGATTGGAGAACTGACGTTGTTGTTTATAAGATCGCTTATTTTTGTCATTGCCCTGTTGCCCGGCCTCGCCTCTGCCGAAGCCATCCCGCGTGGCGGTCCCAACGACAGCCGGGTGCGCTTGGCCACCTACCAGGAGGGCCAGGTCTACCGTCTCAGCGTGTCGCTCACCCATGTGACCACCATCGAGTTCGGCGAGGGCGAAAGCATCCGCTCGATCATCGCGGGCGACACCGAGGGCTTCGAGATCGACGGCGTCCCGGGCGGTCAGGCCTTCGCGATCAAGCCTGTGGCGCGCGGGGTGCATACCAATGTGACAGTCTATACGAACCGCCGGAGCTACTACTTCAACGTCCAGGAGGTCCGCAGCCCGACCTTCTACGTGGTGCAGTTCCGCTATCCGGAGGACGATGCGCGCCCGACCCGGGCCATCGCCGCCCAAGCGCCGAACTACAATTACGGCGCCAGCGCGCGGACCGAGTTCACGCCAACGCGCATCTGGGATGACGGGACGTTCACGTATTTCGCGTTTCCAAGAAACGCCCCTGTGCCCGCGATCTTCCGCTACGCGGGCGGCCGTGAACGCACGGTCAACACGCAAACCCCTGAAGACGGCGTGATCCGCGTCAGCGGCGTGAACCGCCAATGGGTCCTGCGGCTTGGCGAAGAGGTGGTCTGCATAGAGGCGATCCCGCCCACGGAGGCCGCCTCATGAGCGATACCGAGAATACCGAGCTGGAGAAGCGCCTCGCCGCCCTGGAGAAAGGCAGTGCCCGCGCCCCCATAGCGGCGCAGCGCCGGTCACCCCTTCTCGCGCTGATCGTGATCCTCGTCATCGGCGCGGGTGGTGCCCTGCTTTATCTCCTCTCACAGCCCGACGAAGAGGAAGCCTTGCCGACGGCCACCCCGGACGTCTTCCAAAACGAGGGGGACGGCTTTGGCGCCATCGAGACCTTGCCCCCGCCCGAGCCCGAGGTTGTGTTTGTCGGACCGGATCCAGTCGAGCCCAACGCGGAGCTTCTGGCGCAGATCACCGCGCTGCAGGCTCAGATCGAGGAATTGCGCAACGCCCCTGAACCAGTCGTCGAGGAAGACACCGCCGCCGCAGAGGCGATCGACGCGCTGACCGCTCAGATCGCTGCGCTACAAGCCGCCTCGGAAGCCGCACAGCAACGATTCCAGGACGAACTGACGGCGCGGGATCGCAGCCTTGAGCAACTCCGCATGGATCTGGAACTGGCCCAACTCGAGGCCAGCCGACCCCAACCCGCCCCAGCAGGCCCCACGGAAGATGAGCTGCGCGCACGCGAGCAAGAGCGACTGCGCCGGGAGGAAGAAGCCCGGCGCATGGCCGAGCTGGAGCGCCGCGCCGCGGAGGAACGCGCCTTTCAGGAGCGGCGCATCGCCTCGCCCACCATCGCGTTTGGCGGCACGTCCGGAGCGAATGAAACGGCTCTGACCGAACGCACTTTTGGCGAGGTGACGGATTTCGTGCTGAACGGCGCGCTGCCCACTTCGGTGACGCAGGCCGAGGTGATCGCCAATCCGTCCAACACCATCATTCAGGGCACCATGATCCAGGCCGTCATGGAAACTGCCCTCGACAGCTCCCTGCCCGGCCAGACCCGTGCCGTGGTGTCCGAGGATGTCTACAGCGTCGATGGCGCGCGCCTCCTGATCCCGCGCGGATCCCGTCTCATCGGGCGCTACCGCGCCGGCGTCGATATCGCGCAGCGCCGCGTCACGATCGCCTGGGACCGGATCATCCTGCCCGCGGGCCAAACCGTCCAGATCAGCTCTTTCGGGGGCGACGAACTGGGTCGCTCTGGCGTCACCGGTTTCGTGGACACGCGCTTTGCCGAGCGTTTCGGGTCGGCCGCCCTGATCTCGCTGATTTCCGCGGCACCTAGTGCCGCCGCCTCCGAGGTCCAGGATGAGACTGCCGCCGACGTTCTCGAAGACGTGGGCGATGATCTGGCAGATGCCACGGACAGCGTCATTGGCGATTACCTCTCCATCGGCCCCGTCATCTATGTCGACCAGGGCGCGCGCGTCACGGTCATGGTCGACCGCGATCTGGAGATATTCTGAGCCCATGTCGCTGAGCTATCTCGAAACCTCGCTCGACCGGATCGCCGCCGCCGCCCGCGGCGATGTCATCGAGATCTGCATCAACCCAGACGGAACCTGCTGGGGCGAATTCCAGGGCGATCATTTCATGCGCGCGCTGGATCAGAGCCTGACGGGCGTTCAGGTCAGAGACCTCGGCAACCAGATCGCCTCATCGGCCAATACCACGATGAGCAAGGACCGCCCCATCGTCTCGGTCTCGATCACCTATAAGGGGCGCCCGATCCGCGCGCAGGTCATCACTCCGCCCGCCGTGCTCTCAGCCATGTCGATCAGCTTGCGGTTCTTCTCGAGCCTGCCACTCGAGGGAATTGCGCTCGATTTCCTCTACGGAAAAGAGCGCAAGCTCGAAGACCTGCGCGTCGAAAAAAAGCGCGCCTTGCGCGCAGTGGTGGCCGCGGGTTTGATCGATGATGCGCTCGCCTTCTGCGTCGCGAACAAACTCAACATGATCGTCTCGGGCGGCACCTCCACCGGCAAGACCGTGGCCGCGCGCAAGATCCTCTCTCACGTACCGGCCGAGGAACGCATCGTCACCATCGAAGAAGCCGCCGAGCTTCTGCCGACCCAGCCAAATGCCGTGACCCTCATCGCCAATCGCGACGCGGAATTCCAGACCGCCGATGTGCTTCTCACCGCCACGCTGCGCATGCGCCCGGACCGGATCATCCTGGGCGAGGTGCGCGGCAAGGAGGCCATGACCTTCCTGGAAGCCATCAACACCGGCCATGGCGGGTCCATGACCACACTGCATGCCGAAACCCCGCAACTCGCCGTGCAGCGGCTCGCGATCGCGGCACTCAAGACCGAAATCCCGATGACCTATGCCGACATGATCCAGTACATCGAAAATTCCATCGATGTGATCATCCAGGCCGGTCGCCATGACGGCAAACGCGGCATCACCGAATTCTACCTGCCCGGCATGAAACAGATTGGAGAAACTGCATGAAGACCTTTGAATATGAAATCCTCTCCTTCCCGATGGACCGTAAGAACAGCCTGATCGAAATGCAGGCGGCATTGGATACGAAGGGCCAGATCGGCTGGGAGGTGGTCTCAATCAGTTCGTCCGAGTTTGCCAATATCGGGCACACGGTTTTTCTGAAGCGTGAAACTTCCGACGGTGCCGATTTTGGAGACAACCGATGAAGCGTGGTGCAGCGCATTTCTTATTACTGTCAGTCGGTTTGGGCTTGATGGCATCCCCCCTAATGGCGGAGCGCAATCTCATCCCCAGTCTTGAGAGCATTCCAGATGTCTGCCCCGAACGCCCGAGCGAACCTGACTGGATGCAGAACATCGCCCTTCGAGACGCCTACCAGCGTGTCTTGGTCCAGGACATCTACCGGGCACAGAACATGGAGCGGATCGTTGAGACCGGATCCTGCGACTGCGGTCTTCGCTTCCCAGCATGGGATAACGCCGAAGTCACCTTCCAAGAAAACCACGCCAATGCGAACCGTTCAGAAATGCTGCAAGCGTCAGACAGTTACAACCGCCGCGCAAATGATCTTCGACCAGAAGCTCAAGCGATCTGCGAAGCAGTGGGTAATTGGTAAGGGAACTCTGAAATGAGCGTTGTCACCTACTTCGTTGAAACCTCCCAGGGTTATCTCAACACGGCCGCCGAGACACAGTTCGGGTCTGTTGCTGCGACGGTGGGAACGCTTCTCGTTCTTGGAACAACCGTCGTCGTGATCCTCGTTTTCCTGAACATGATCTATCAGTACAAAGCGATGGACGGGCGAACGGCGTTCTGGCTTGCGGTCAAGATTGGTCTCATCGGGATATTTGCAACCAATTGGGTGCAGTTCAACGCACTCTCGTCCGCAATCCTCGCGGGGATCGACAGTATTGCGGGCGCGCTGGTCGCCTCCGTCGGTGGTGGAACTCCCGGCCCTTCTGGTACCTTCGCGGAAGAATTCGACCGTTTGATCGCCGAGTTGGGGGACTACTTGAACGCCGCTGGTTCAGAGTTGAACTGGATGGCCGGCGCCATGCTCGACATTGTCGGGGTCCTCTTGCTCTCGATCCTCGGCGGGCTGGCCGCCTTCATCCTCGTGGCATCCCGCCTGATGATCGCACTTCTGATCGGGATCGCGCCGGTGATGATTTTCCTGACCCTCTTCGAGGGCACCAAGGATTATTTCGCGCGCTGGTTATCCGCGCTTATCTCCTTTGCGCTATACCCCATCGTCGTCGCAGGCGTGTTCGCAACGATCACCGGAGTATCATCAGCCCTGATCGGTGAGCTTGGCGACCCGGAAGGGGCCTCCAATATCGGCGCGCTCATCCCCTTCTTCATGATGGTGCTCATGGCCAAAGGGTTCATAATCGCAACACCCTTTATCGTCCGCGCGATCTCCGGCAACATCATGATGCCCGCCCTATCCGGTGGTCTCGGCGGCGGCTACAGCTTTGCCCGCGCCGCAATGGGCAGCCAGCAGGCCTACAACCGCTACCTGATCGGAGGCGCAAGTGGCGCAGAATACGCAGCCCTCAGGGCGCGGCAGTTCTTCGGCTTGCAGCAGATGCCCGTGAGGCAAGGCATGGGGCAGACGGGTTCCGCAGGAGGCACAGGATCCGCAGACACGGGGTCAAAAATGCTGGCGCAGCTGGCGAGACTGGGACGGCTTGGGCGACGGTGACGGCCCTTAGCTGTCTTCCAACACGAATCACGAATGCTGCGTGCGCAGCCCGCTTAGTGGACATTCATTGAGCGCCTTATACTTTCTAAATCTAGTACACGATAATCAAGAATTATCGCTACTAACTCAGCAGTGCATTTAGATCTCAATCTCTTTGCTCACGTTTTGAAGCTGGTACTTTGGCAAAACTGGTGCGCCACTTTTTCATGCCCCTTTCGCCTCGAACAACTTCGTCGCCGTTGTTGTCCAGCGTTACAACGGAACTCGTCACGATATTTCGATATCTCCCGGAATCATCCCATTCCCATTTGAAACCAACAGTGTCACCGAAGAACACCCACTTCTTCGATCCGAGGGCAAGGAACGAATATAGGTCACCATCAACTACAAAGCTGTGCCGATGCCAGGCACGAGTGTTTCCACCCTTGCTTGGCGGACGGTATTTATCGACAAGAAATGTCCGGTAGTTTTGAACAACGGTTGGTTCAACCCTGATTTCGTCTGCCACTTTGTATCCTGTTTCTAACTCACCAGAGCTTCTGTAAATCCTGGGTTGATCTGAGCAAGCTCATTATTGCCAGCCATTTGCACAACGTGGCGATGATCTACGCTCAAAAGATCCAGGTCGACAAGTTGGCACGGACGTCCACCGTGCAGAATTCGTAGAATCTCGCTAACCGCAAGGCACGACGCGACCATTCCAACGAAAGGGGCTCCTACGGCTTTTCCAGCCAAAAGCGTGGCACCGCATTGATCAAGCGAGCCGGTCTTTACCAGGTTCTGGTAAGCGTCAGGTATAACAGGGGCATTTGCATAATCCGCTACTGGCCAGATATCCGCGGCCTTCCGGGGGCCTGGCAAGACATGCAGTCGGATCTTCTGAAAATCCTGATGACCACGCCCTAACCCGGCCTCTACAACCATGTCAAAACCAACCTTATCGAGTGCTCTGCGCCCAAGTGCATTGTCGAGGCCACACAGGGCGATGGCAGGTTCCAAAGGCTGGCGTGTAAAGTCGTCTGCAAAATACCTCTCTATCAGTGAGACTGAATTCCCTCGGGTTTCTGCCCAATCGGCGATGACACGGGTTTTCTTCTGGCCCACCATGGACGGCGTGGTCAAAATAGACGTGCTGTGTGTCGATGTGGTGACGTCATCAATATC
Source organism: Roseovarius pelagicus (assembly GCF_025639885.1). Lineage (NCBI taxonomy): Bacteria > Pseudomonadati > Pseudomonadota > Alphaproteobacteria > Rhodobacterales > Roseobacteraceae > Roseovarius > Roseovarius pelagicus. Next base: position 145,812 of record NZ_CP106739.1, read on the forward strand.
CTGCAAAACGAGAAAAAGAGCCGAAGGGTCTGCGTAAGGAAGCAGGCCAAGATTCCAAAGATATGCCTGTCCTAGGTGGCCGAGACCGATCAACCAAATTCGATTTGGTAAATATTTGAGCGCGGGTTCGAACGGATCATCCACGCGCCAATCGACGTTTGGGTTTGGATTCCAGAGAGACATCCCAAGAGTGCGCCGGCCGGCGCTTGGCAAGGCTTTGCTTACGTGAAAATAGGCTTCGGCCACGGCAAGGGCAGAACTCAAAGTTGTCGCGGTCGCAATTGGAGCTTTTCCGGCAATTTCAACGTCAGAATGCGCTGGCGTTATGCCACCTCGCCACCCTGCAGCATGCGTGCGTAAGGCAAACCCGTTGTGTCTGGGACGTGCGCCTCCTCCTATATAAATGACGGGGTCCTCACCCAACCCTGACGCTATGGTACCACCGTGCTGAATGATCTCATCAGCCAATGACTTACTGCCCACTTGCCTTATTAATAGCGGCGCACCCGAGGCACCCGATACCTGAACCCCACCCAGAAACACTCGGCTTGCAAGAGCAACGACCGTAAGTAACGCGGTTTGATGTTCAGGACAGTCGGCATCGGCTGGATCAATTGATACTGAAAGCCGATAGCTTTCAAACAGGCGTTTGGCAGCCTCGACACTTTCAACGGTGCCGCTATCCAGAGCCTGTTTCATCAGACGATGAAGGGTGTCACCATTTACTGGCATATCCATAAGAGCCTCTCTAGAGTCCAACATGAAAGAACGATTTGCGCTTCGATTTAGGTACGCTTACCCAATCCTTGTTTCCGAGGTAGCGATAGATTCCGACGGTCGACCGCTTTGCGTGTTTTGCGAAATTGGGGACGATGAGTGCTAGGTGCCCTGATCGGGAAATCATTGGATGTGCACGATCTGATTTGCTTTGTTGCTCTCCACCGGGATGGACGTGGACATCCGCCACGACGGTCAGTTTCCTCGCCTTGCAGATTGCCCAGAGTTCACTGAAATACCGTCCATTGAAACGCACGATGCCTGACTCCAGACAATGCGGGTCAAGATCGTCGTAAAGAACGAAATCTACAATCCGGGCTTGACCACCAGCCTTGTAGCCCAGAAGAAAGGCACCGCTTTCCCGGCTGCTATTGGCGCCGCGCTGACGCAGGCCTGCCATCAGCTTGCGCCATACCAACCATGAGCATGACAATTCATGCCGCGGTGCGAACAGGCGGCGCATAGTCCGCGCAATTGAGAAGTTCATGAACCAGCTCCAGATATTGGTTGATCCCGATTTTCGGGTTCCAGATTTTCGACGGCATTTCCTGCCGCCAGTTTTCGTGGCCTTCAAAGCTTGTACGATCGCAGGGCAGGTACAGGGCCGAACCATTCTTCCAGTCCGTCCTGAAGACAGATGACAGTCTGCCGCCCCTGCCCTGGGGCCACATGTCGAAGCTCAGCTGAGTGTTCTTGGAGATATTCCAAAGCCCTGCTGTCGGCGCGCGTTCCGGATACCCTGCGCAGTTAAACCGAAGTTCGTATTCTTGGCCGTCCAAGGCGGTGACGGCGATGAAAACATAAGGCCAGCTCATCTCGACGAGGCGCCACCGTCCTTCAAGCGCGGCAAGCTTGAAGGATGGCTTGGCTAGATCGGCGGACATTGCCCGTTCGTCAGGACTGCTCATTGTGCAAATCCGGTGTGACCGTTGACACGCTGATCGGGGACGAGATCAAACTCCAATTTGGCACAACCACATTTGGCAAGCGCGCCGATATGGGTGCCCGGATGAGGCCGTTCATGTGTTCCGGAAATCTGAAGCAGGTGTTCACCCGCCTCCTCCTTGGTCATGCCGAACTTGTTTTTGGCAAACCAGCGTTTGACACGTTTAATCGTGGCCGAGGGCGGAAACCGGCGGCCTTCGTCTTCGCCGTTAAAGGTGACGCAAACCTCGATCCGGCGCTGCCGGTGAAAGTGAAGTTTGAGGCCGGCCGGATCTCCGAGATCAGCCAGACAAGCATCATCAGAAGACGGATCTTCGGCATCTTCGATGAATACGTGGATGTCACCTTTAGCGCCAAGGCGCTCGCTGATCAGCTTTTTGAAATCGCCGATGGTTGCCGCGTCGTCAAGCTCTATGTGTTGGATGTCAACAAGGTCTTCGCCTTGATAAAAAATGTCAATTTGGGTCATTTTTCATTCTCCGGGGAACTGAAGAGTGAGGCACCATTGCCCTTCTACGTCCCTTCGAATGGTTAATCGTTTTCTGGTGGCCCAAACCGGAAGTGCGGACCCGAAAAAGTTAAGATTGGTTCAATGGTCCGCCCGGTGTCGCAGCGCATATGAAAAAATGAGGACACCTTGGGCAGGAAATCGGATCTGTGTCTGGAGGAAATTGCCCTGCAGCGATCTGATCCAGCATCTTGATGGAAGATGTGGCGCGGTTCGAAATGACGCGGTCAGTTGTTGGAATTGGCTCGCTGACGTTGTCGGTGAGATGTAACGCTTCGACGAGCACACCCGCACCAAACTCAGCTTCCGCTGCCAATTTGTAGAGGGCGTATTCAAGGCGGGAATATTCATCACTGCGACAATAGCCAGTGCGTACCCTGCGAACTGAAATGGTTCCGTCTTGTTGTCTGGATATTTCGCTTGGCTCGACAAATACCGTTCCATTGGAAAGTTCAACCGGCAAGCGCTTGGCTTCAAGAAACTCTCTTCCGTCACCGGCAGCGAGAAGATTACGAATGAAGCGGGATGCAAGCTGACGGTACGCGGTCGCATAGGCATGGCCGACGGGACCGCGTTGCTGCCAGATCATATCAAATGCGCTCTCTGCCGTTGCAAGCGAAGGCGTCCCCGACAGACGTTCCATCTTGAGCCAGCGTATTAAATCGTAGATACAGTCATGGGTTTTTGAAAACGCTGTCATTTTTCGAGCGCTGCCTAAGCCCATTACATGCGTATAAAAGAAGCGGCGCGGACATCGTTCATAGGCCGTCAAACGGCTTTCCGTCATTCTCCAAGTGTCCGACCAGCTGATCTCGATCTTGTTTGGATCGTCGGTGATAGATGGGCCGCTCAATTGGTCCGGATTATCGATCTGGGTTACCAGGTGCGGCGGAAGCCAGCTGAGAAATTTGGATTCACTGCGGCTGTTCCCGTTCGGCTGCTTCCTTGGCAAATACAGATTGAGGTATTTTTGAGCACGCGAGATTGCGACAAAGAACAGGCATTCCTCTTCTGTCGCATGGGCTTGTTTTGCGAACTCTTTTGCGGAGAGAACATCAGATCCTTCAACCATGCCATCTGGCGGCGGGCAACGCTGACCACGATTGCTGGATGGGAAACTGGCGACAGTCAGTCCAGGAACATGGACGGCCTCAAACTCAAGGCCCTTGCTGCCGTGGACTGTCATCAACCGGACGGCATTCATGTGCAATGCGGCATCGGGAACTTGCCGGAGGTCCCGTTCTTCGGCAAGCAGAACCATTTGCCGGATGCGGGCGAGCGTGCGCTCGATCGGCAATCCGTCCTTGATGGGGACTTCATCCCGCAAGAAGTTCAGAAACTGCCAGATTGCGACACCTTTCATCTGGCCTGAGATCGTCATCGAAGTTGCTATGTCGCGCGCGTGGTTTGTCTTATCCAGAAGATATGATGCGAGAAACTCCCAAGCCGTGCTGGTGTTTTTTAGACCAGTCAGATCTTCAACAAGCTGCGCTAACCCGGCACGGCCATCAACGGAGAGCGCAACATCGGCCTTAAGTGCCGCGAGACCTTCAAGTGTAGAAATTTGGTCATCTCTGATGGTTTTGGCGATCTGATAGACATCCTGAATCGTCAGCGCGTAGCGGGGCAAGGCGCCAACACGCACCATGGCGTCACCAAAAGGGTCGATCGCAAGGTTGAGCAAGGCCAGGAGGTCGCGAATTTCTTCACGCTCAAACAAGCTTCCAAGGTGAAGGACCGGGATACTCCGCGCTTCCAGACCGGCAGCTATTTCATTCAGCCTCTTGTTTGTCCGACACAGCACCGCTTGATCGCGATACGTAATTCCTGAGCCCTTCAGGTCTTCGATGCGGGCCGCGATCCCCTCAATCTCATCATCGGGCTTTTCAAACCGACGAATTTCCGTAGCCGTCGGTCCAAGGCCATTATTCGCATAAAGACTTAGGGGCAACATGCCGTGTGACGCACCCATTCTAGGAGCCGTTGCCACGAAGCTGTCGACGATCTGTTCACTGGAGCGATAGTTGATTTCCAGACTATCGATCACTGGCTCATCATAATCCTCTGAAAATTTGACCATATTCGCCGAGGACGCGCCGCGAAATCGATAGATGGACTGCCTTGCATCACCGACAACCCACAGCCGTTTTGCATCTCCCGAAACAAGCGTAACGAGCCTCGCGCTGGCCCGGTTGACGTCCTGGTACTCGTCAACAAGAACGTGCCTATGTCGAAGCTGTAGCTCGGCATTCACGACCGCATTGGCATCAAGCAACAGTGCCGGCCGCATCACCAGATCCCCAAAATCTATCGCGCCGCGCTCTGAGAGCTTCTTTTCGTAAAGATCGTAGACATCCGCGACTTCGAGACATTTTTCGGCGACCTTGATCTGCTCATCATCGCCGATAGCCTGCGCTTTACTGAGCATCGCATCTGAAAGCACGCGATAGTGATCGGGCGTAACCAACTCATCCTTGGCGCGCGATATCGCGTCCAGAATATCGCGCAGGACAAGCGTTGGGTCCCACAGATTGCGATAGTGCACCAATGGAAGGGTTGGCAGGAGTTCTTCCAAGACCTCGATCGCATCGCTTCGGTCGAAGAGAATGGGCGCAGCTGGAAGGTTTAACTCGCGATAAAACCGTCGCACTACATCCAGACCAAAGGCGTGAAAGGTTCCGACCCAGACTTTGGCCGCGGCTTCAGGAACGGCCTGCTCAAGACGCTCTGACAATTCTCCCGCTGCTCGGTTCGAGAATGTAAGTACCAGAATGGAGGCAGGATCGACACCATCTTTGATCAAGGCAACAACTCGCTTAATCAGCGTTCTCGTTTTACCTGTGCCGGGGCCAGCCTGAAGAAGATAGGGTGAATCGCGATGCTCGACGGCCCTGTCTTGTGATTTGTCTGGCTTAGGAATGTAGCCTGCAGAGTTGGCCTCGCTTGCCGGTTGATCGGGCGGCAGCAAGAGCGCGTCGAACAACTGTTGGCGAACGACCGCGAGAGGAAGACCCGTCGCTTCGACCATTGCCACAGCAGACATTTTTTCCTCAACGAAGAGGTGTCGTGCAAATTGCCGGGGAAAGACGAACTCTCTGGCAAAGACATTGGCCTGTAACTCCTGACGTTCGCGCACTCCATAGCTCTCTACACGCTGCAATCCGACCGCTGCTGCTTCTATTGTTTGTGAGGCATCCACATCGGTGGAGTTGCAATTCAGGGAACCCGCATGAAGCTGATCGTGTCCGATTTCGTGTGCAACAAGAAGTGCGCGGCTTGCAGGTTCCCCCGAATTTTCACAGCTGATCACGCCGGCTTGATCATCAAATCGTGCTCGTGCGCCCTTCAACCCGGGATCGTCCGGTTCAAGCCAGACTAGATCTAGGTCAAGGTCGTCCAAGACCTTGATCGCATGTATCACAAATGCAAGCGGATTGAGCGGATCGCCCCCTGCATCTAGTGTAGCCTGATGCAGTTCACTGGCAGCGCGGCGTATCGGTTCGAATCTGTCCATCCTATTTCAAGCTCATTAGATATTGTATCTGATCACCGGTCAGACCAGAACTTTCGACCGCTTCATCGAAGCTCTGTTGAAGTTCGTGATTTGGCCTGTCATCTGCCTTGAAAAACTGTGTACCCATAGCAGGTCGGTGACCTGACACGTTGAGGTAGGTTAACAGCTGATCAAGTCTGATTTTCAAACATTCAGAAGTGATCTCCAAATACCGAAGCGGAATCGTGTCCGGTCTGATCTGTCGATCCCGCAGCTTTAGAGCAAAGACCTTATTTGCATGTATTGAACGGGCAAACTGACCAAAACTCTTCCGATCCATGGCCGCGAAGGGGTCAAGCGATTTTACCTCAGGAGCCACGCGTGAAGTCACGTCATCCGCCTTAGATGAACTGTCACGCAGAAAGAGTTCGTTTTCAAAGTTGCTGAGAGCGCGGGAAACCAGCGGTGACACCTCATCTTGGACAACCACTGCTTCTTCATTCCGATCTGAATTGATGAGCATGTCGATTGCCAACTCTACGGCGAAATCGGTGATTTCTGCCGCAAAGTCTGGATATTCACTGACGATATTTTCAACAAGTTGCGCGTCAGGAAGCCTATTCGCCTCCATCAAATCAAAGATGGCATCCTGTAGAAACTGTTCAGATTGGGTTGTGCTCGGGGTCATGTGCTTTCCTTTGGGCTTTTCAGTCTTGCAATCGCATTTTTCTTGCGAGTTCTGATTGTACGAGACGAAACGCCTAGTTTACTCCCAGCCTCCTCTTCGGTCAGGCCAATGATCTTGGTTTGAATCAATGCGTTTCGTTCATCCTTTGGCAAGGCGTTGAGTTGTCTGTAGATGTCTCGTGCGATCATCTGGTCTTCGGGCGATGGCGCATATATGCCATTTGCGTCAGCCGTGGTCTGGCAACTTGCGACTTTTTCGAAGGCAGCTTCCAAATCGGCAACATCAACCGCGGTAACGTCGGTTGGAAGAGAAGCATTGCGATTGACGGCGGTCGTCTCGCGCCGGATCGCGTCGATCCGTAACGATCTAAATTGCATATTGAAACGCCATTCAAAAAGATCGAGACGATCCGGCACCTTTCCCGTCCCGTCCCGCGCCAACCGTTTACCAAGTTCTGCCAAGGCGTCTTCTCTAATTTTATCGGCGTTGGGCAGTGAGTTATCGACCGTTCGGAGCAGATTGGCTTCGCATCTCCTAAACAGCGATTTGACCGCGGCATCGAGGACGGGTCTGTCATTCTGTCTGCGGGCTTTGCGTATCAAGTGGACCAAGGTTTCGGATGCCAGATAAGCTAGTTCTTTTCGATCGAAGACATCCAAACGCTTTTTCAGTTCGTCCAGTTCAATCTTGGTGACTTCGTCGATTTGGCAATCGACATGAGGCATCCGAACATAGAGCTCACCAAGTTCACCCGCCTTGTCAGGTTTTTTTCTTTTTGTCAGCGGTATTGCCATGCTGCCCCCTCAGGGTTTGCCCGATGTCCCGTCGCGCGTGTTTCTGTACCTTCTTCCCTCTAATCGTTTGCACTTACGCAAATCCGGAAATTTTTTTGCCTAACTGAAGTTTTTCAGTCTTATTAATTCTCTCAGTTAAACATAGCTGTTGGAAATCAAAGCTGATCGGCGCTTCCAACTCGCTACCCGAACCACCGGACGGGGGCGACTTGATAAGATAGCCGCGCGCCAGCTTCTGTTTGACTAAATCAGAAAGGGCAGTCTCAACCTCGGCTTGTGTCCGGTACCAATCGTGGCAATGCCGCCCCCAAGTACCAAAGCGGCCCCACTGTCGGTGGACGCCGTGTTGGCCGAAGAGGTCTTTGGTCAGATCCACGGAATAGAACCGGTTCATGTTGAGGGAGGAATCTATACGGCACATGTCAATTTGCATCAATCTCCTCCTTGCTCATCGGCACATAGTCGACAGATATCCGTTCAAGACGAGGTTCCTTTTGCTCAAGACCCCATCGGCGTTCCGTGTAGAACTCAAGTGCTTTCCGGGTTCTGGCCTCAAGCACATCTGAGGTGAACCCAAATTCTATGCGGACCACGCGTTGCTGCGCCTCAGTCAATCTTGAATGCGGTTTGAGTTTCAGGATGGCCCAGGTGAACCAATCGTCATCTCGGGGCACCGCCTCGGCTGGCTTGGTTTTTGCGAATGACTGGTCAGGGTCAATGCGTGCAGGATGGAAGTCACGGAAATCCTCACGTTCAAAACACCAAGCTCGAACATGAAGCCTAACGCCATCAGAAGCAAATCGAACAGGCGCAATCCAGCGAGTCATCGGTTCTGGATATCGCATCGATTGATAAACGACCCTTGTTGCCTCTTTGGCTCTGAAGGCACGGTAGAGCGGTCGTAAGACACGCAGGTCCTGAGTGCGTTGCAAATCTGGCAACTTATCAAATGCAAGAGATGGTGCGCCGGCCAAGATTTGCTCCAGCTCCATCGAGGAAGCCTTGCCACTGAGCCGTTCAAAGCTGTCATGGGCAAGGTATTGGCGCGACGACGCATCATAGTGCAGTGCATCATTTGGCGCTTCGGCGAGGTAAGTCCGAAAATCGAGAGCGGCCTGCGCATTCGAAATACCAAAATGCTTGATCAAGGAAGCACGAGTCGCTGCACCGTCCCAGAAAAACAGTCTGTCGAGGTATTCCAAGCGCGCACGCTGGGCATGTTTGAGGTCTTCGAAGGGCATGGGAGAAGGATATCTTGACTCTCTACCATTGTCCATCTAGTTTTTGCATGTGTAATAACTGATGGTGCGAGATGAGAATACTTCATACGGCAGATCTGCACTTAGGGCGGCAATTCATGGGCTTGAGCCTCGAGGAGGATCACGAGGTCATCCTCGACCAAATCCTTGAGACGCTCGTGGTCGAGAGCGCCGATGTTCTTGTGATAGCAGGAGACGTTTTTGATCGTTCCTCGCCACCCAATTCATCAATCCGGCAGTTCAATCGCTTCCTTAAGCGTGTAGCAGAAGAGACTGAAGCCGCGGTGGTGATGATCTCGGGAAACCACGATTCCGGTGACCGGATCGAGGCAATGTCTGTCTTCTCCACCGCGTCGAGGGTACTGGTGCGCGGAATCGCCGACGCGGTCGAAACTCCGCTTATGCTGCGTGATGAGCATGGCGAGATCGCCTTTTCCGCGCTACCCTTTTCCTATGAATACGCCGCGCGAGAGGTGTTCGGGGATGAGGGTATCAGCACGCCAGCAGATGTCATCGCGGCCCAGATCTCCGCAGCAAGGGATCAGGTGCCCGAAGGAGCGCGTTGGGTTGTAGTGGCTCATGCCTTCGTCGCGGGCGGCGCGGTCGGTGAGACCGAGCGTGCGCTGACGCGGGTCGGTGGCATCGAAACTGTGCCCTCTGATGTCTTCGACGGGGCGGACTATGTGGCACTGGGGCATTTGCACAAGCCGCAGGAAGTGGGCGCGAGCCATATTCGGTATTCCGGCGCACCGCTCGCGTTCGGATTCGATGAGGCGGGAAGCGAAAAATCCATGACTGTCGTCGATCTCAAAGCCGAAGGGGCCGCGATCCGTACTGTAGCTTTCCGCCCGATCCGGCAAGTGCGCTCGCTGACCGGGGCATTCTCGGATCTTCTGGCAGGAACACCGTCTGAAGACTTCATTCAGGCCATCCTGACAGATGAGAACCCTCTGGTCGATCCGATGAAGCGGTTGCGCGCGACCTACCCCAATGCCTGCCATTTGGCCTACGACCGACAGGGTCGGGCCCCGGAGACCAAAATGCTTAGCGGCGGGCGAGCAGCGGTCACGCCGATAGATATGGTCGGCGACTTCATAAAGGTTGTGCACGGCCGGGAGCCAAATGCCTCTGAAGTCGCAATCGTCGCGGACAAGCTGCACGCAGCAGCCTCCGGGGAGGAGCAGGCATGAGACCCATTCGCCTATCGCTTCAAGCTTTCGGGCCGTTCGCAACAACCGAGGTGGTGGATTTCCGCTCCGCGCTCGAGACAGGGCTGTTCGGAATCTACGGCCAAACAGGGGCTGGGAAGTCGACGTTGTTTTCGGCGATGTCTTTCGCGCTTTTTGGGGCGCCAACCAAGACCGATCAGGAGCCACGTTCGCTGCGTTCGGATCACTCTGCGCCTGACCTGCCCACTGAAGTCGAATTTGTTTTTGAACTCGGCACCAAAACCTACCTAATCCGTCGTCGTCCGGCGCAAGAACGTCCGAAGGCGCGCGGCGAAGGGACAACAGATGACGCCGCAGAAGCCTCCTTATTCGACGTAACCGGGATCCCAGTGGATACGCTTGGCCCGAGCCAATCCGGTCGCGTAATTGAAGAAAAGAAGGTCTCGGTAGTTGGGAAAGAGATCGAGGCGCTGCTGGGTTATGGGTCAAATCAGTTTCGACAGATCGTGCTCTTGCCGCAAGGCAAGTTCGAGACGTTCCTTGCTGCAAAAACTGATGCGCGGGTCGAAATATTACGAGATCTCTTCGACGTGAAGATCTATCGCGATCTCACCGCCAGACTCAAGGAAGAAGCTTCAGAGGCAGAGCGAGCGTTGCGCGACCAGCGTACACTCTATGTGGCCCGGCTTGAGGAGCGCGGCTTCGAGAGCGCCGAGGCACTAGAACTAGGAATTTCTGCGGCGGAAGCCAAGGTCGCGGAGAAGCAAGGAGTTCAGCAGATCGCAGAGGCGGCGAATGAAGCCGCGCGCAAGGTTCTGACCGAAGGCGAACAGATCGAAAAGGCTTTTGCTGTCGTTGATACGGCGCGGCAGGCGCTTGACGACCTAGAGGCGAAAACTGGTGAGATCGATGCTGTGGCCAAGCGAGTTGAGGTAGTCAAGAATGCCTCGCAGGCCTGTGATCTTGAGTCAGCATGGCACAATGCGGAGCGCGACAGCCGAAATGCTGTGAATGCTGTGAATGCTGTGACTACGGCCGAAGGGGAGCTCAACACCGCCACTGGGGCGAAGAAGGAAGCGGTGCAAAAATTGGTCCAAGCTCAGTCGGGCGAGGAGCGACGGAAGCAGGTTCAGGCCGACCTGACAAAGTTGGAGGCGATTGAGAGCCAGGTCGGGCAGGCAGCGGTGCTACAGAATGCGTTTGATGAAGCTGCGACGGACGACGCCTCTGCGAAGAAGGCGCTGACCGAGGCCGTAGAGGCCCGCGAAAAGCTCCAGTCTCAGCGTGATGCGACCGATTTGGCCCTTGAACAGGCGCGAAAGACCGAAGCGGTGCGAGGCAAGCTGATCGGTGAGCTGGCCGAGGTCAACCGGGAACGAGTCAAGGCAACGGCGCATGCAAAGGCGCAGGTGGCTGTCGCGGATGCCGCACGAAAAGTCGAAGCGGCATCGAGCGAGCTGGCGACTAAGACCGTTGCGGCACAGGCCGCCGAGACGACCCTGACTGATGCCGAGGTACGGCTTTCGCGAACGCAGGCAATCATTCTGGCCGAAAAGTTGACCGAAGGAGCGCCCTGCCCCGTCTGTGGTTCCCACGATCATCCTGCGCCGGCCCATGGCGCGCCAGAGCAATCTGGTTTGACCGAAGCGTTTCGCGACGCGCAGGCTGAGGCGAGAACTGCAGCCGAGGCCCGGGTTCGGGCGGAAACCGAAATCGGCAATTGCCGAACGTGGCTGGATGAAAAGAAGCGGGCGCTGGACGAACAGGAACAGACTGAGCGTACGATGGCGGAACTCGATGCTGAAATCACTCGACTGGAAGGCGCCATCGCCACGCTCGGAGAAGCCGCCGATCTTGACGCGATGTCGGAGCATTTGGCCTATCTCAAACGGAAAGTGAACGAGGCCGAAGCTGCCGAGGCTACGGCGCGCACTGCTTCAGGACAGGCCGAGACCACTCTTGCTGGCGCGCGCGCCAAGCGCGATACAGTGGTCGAGGCCCTGCCGGAAGGTCTGCGCACGCCCGAGGCGGTTGTCGCACGGCGGGAGGCTTTGCAAAGCGAGCAAAGGCGACTCTCCGAGGCACTGGAACTGGCGACGCAGAAGGACCGAGCGGCCAGCGAAGCGCTTACCCGTGCGCAAGAGCAACTTGAAGCAGTGAAGCGGGCGCGCGACGTGCAGACGCAGCGCGTGGAAAAGGCGCTAGGGGATTTTGGCGCTCGGCTGGCCGATGTCGGGCTGGACAAAGCAGGATATGAGGCTTGCAAAGCGCATTTCCCGACCCTCGAAAGCGACCGGCAGACGGTGACCCATCATCGTGAGGGCCTGATCGCGATGCGCACGACATGGCAGAACGCTACGGCCGCTTGTGCGGATCAAGAGCGCGCGGATCTCGCGCCGCTTCAATCAGCGCTGGACGACGCCACCCAAGCTTTGAACGTGGCCAATGCGGTGCTCGCCACAGCCAGAACGGATGTAACGTCACTAACCAAATTCAAGGCTTCGCTGGCTGAGGCCTTGGCCGAAACCGAGCGGCTTGAGTCCGAAACCGGACCGCTTCGTGGGCTAGCCGATCTGGCGAATGGCAAGAACGATTTCAAGATGACGCTCGAGACCTTCGCGATAGGCGCCATGTTCGACCAAGTGCTCGAGGCGGCAAATATGCGGCTAGACCCTATGACACGTGGTCGCTACCGACTGACGCGCGGGCTCGAGGCGTCGGGCAGGCGCGGCAAGCGAGGGCTCGAAATCGAAGTCTTCGACATCAACACCGGCAAGGCGCGCCCGACGGCGACCCTTTCCGGGGGCGAAACCTTCATCGCTGCACTGGCCCTAGCGCTTGGGCTGGCGGATGTGGTCGAAAGCCTGTCGGGCAAAATCCGGATGGATACGATCTTCATAGACGAAGGCTTCGGCAGTCTGGATACCGAGAATGGGGCGGGCACACTGGACCAAGTTATTCAGGTTCTTGCTGCTCTGACAGAGGGCAGCCGGGCCGTAGGCCTAATCTCGCACGTCAGGTTGGTTCAGGAGGCTATTCCTCAAGGGTTTTACGTGCGTTCGACTCCAAGCGGCAGCCGGGTCGAGGAAAGAAGAGGACTGGGATGACGGACCGGTGGTTTTTTCGGAAGCCCCACACTCGCTGTTTGTCGACGGGTCGAACAGTTTCTGTCCGTGGCGGTTGGGTGCTAAGGGGCAGCCAAAGATGTAGCAAGGGCACATCCTTTAAGCGGGCTTGTCCAATTTGTGGGGCCCCGATCCTAAGCGTTGGCATGCCAAAAGGTGGGTGGGTTCACTTCGAGGGACGTAGTAGTCTAACACGGGTGAAACACTCATGTCTACATCTCGGCGAAGGTTTGAGCAGGCGACGTGATGAGAACACGCCCGATCTTTTCGGTTTGCCATGATCGGGTCGTGAGGCTTTTGGAAACGCGACCTGCTTTCCGAATGAACCTGCCCCTGTGAGTAAGCTGCTCATACCATGCAAATGAGTATCGGCGAAGCATTTCAGAATTCGGCCACTCACTCCCAGGCCCTGCGCGACTCCATTGTTGAATGACTGCTATTGCTAAATGGACTGAGGTTATCTGCGCCTGCAGCGAATGACCGGTATCCGTCCCTCTATGACCGTCAGACCATGCCCACCGCCCTACCGATGAATTGGCTTTTTGCCACCCTCCTCCTGCAGCATCGCTTCCATATCATCCAAGCCATCGACAGCGGAGCGCATCTGCGCCTCATCAACGACGCTCGCTGCCTCGGTGCCCGCGACTTGGCTCCCAAAATCCATTTCCATCTGTCGCTGTTCCTCGGCGATGACGGCTTGAACGACAGGCGCAGTCTTTTTTCGGGCGACGTCGGCTTGCCCCGACGATTGACCATCAGCAGCCTGGCGTGCGGCCGCAACTTCGGCCTCGGATCCGCCTGACCCGTCCGGTGGCGGTGTCATCGGCATCGCGCGGACACTCAGCGGCAACGTGCCCTGCGACCCACCTCCCCCAGGCTTCGGAAACGGCAACTCGCCTGATTGCGCCGCATGGATCGCCTTGAACAGCCGATCGTCAAAATATTGGATCCGCTTCGCGCGGACCGGCATTTGGGCATCGATGACCATGACGATCTCGTCGAGGGGCAGGCGGCGCGCCTCATCCTCGGGCAGGAGAGAGCTTTCTTCGGTCCGGGTGGACTGGCTGCGGCCTTCAAAGGGGTTTTTGCCGATCGACTGAGACCGCGTGACGACGGTCTTCGTGGTCTTGCCGACAGCCTTGCTGAGCTCCTCGACCGTTTTCTCATCCGAGGGCGTCAGGTAGAGCTTCACGCCGGCATTGCCCTGCAGGGCGCGCCGGGTGTTCTCGCCGTAGATTTCATCGAGGGCAGGGATGGTCTGCGTGACCACGGCCAGGTGACCACGATAGGTCCGCAGCGTCTCGATGCTCTCGACCACGATGGGCATCTTGCCGAGGCGATTGAACTCGTCGAGCATGATCATTACGGGCCACGGCTCATCCGGCCCGGGGTCCTTTTCCTGCATGGCGGAGAGGAGATCGGAAAAGAAGAGCCGGATGAGGGGTGCCAGCGGCTTCACCATCAGCGGCTGGACCACGAGATAGACCGAGAAGGGCTTCTTGCGGATCGTTCGGAAATCAAAGTCCGACACCGCCGTCGCCTCATCGATGGCAGGGTTCTGCCATTGGTCGAGCCCCGATGTCATCAGGAGCGAGACGTAAGAGGTCAGCGTATCGTTGTTGGTCGAGGCCAGCCGCGTGAAGATCAGCTTGGCCGCCCGGTTGTCGACTTCGTGGCCCCGCGCGAAATACTCCTTCTGCTTGTTCCCGCCCGAGGCGGCGATGCGGTAGATCTCGCCTAGCGTCGGGCGCTTGCGCTGGAAGGCCAACAGGCCTGCCGCCACGAAGAGATCGATCCCGCCCTTGAGGAGGCCCTGCACCCGGTCATTGTCGCTTTGCAGGAAGAGCGTCGCCAGGAGCTGCAGTTCCATCTGCTGGCGCGCGGGATCTTTCAGTTCGAAGATGCGCAAGAGCGGGTTGTAGCGATGCGTGCGCTTGCCCTCCCAATCGGTAGGGGCAAAGCGATAGACCTTGTCGCCTTGGGCTGCGCGGTGACGGGCCGTGGCCTCGAAACACTCGCCCTTCACATCGAGCGTCACGGCGGAGCCCTGCCAGGTCAGCAGGTTTGGAATGACAAAGCCCGTGGTCTTGCCACGGCCCGTGGGGGCCACGATCAGAGCATGGGGAAAAACCTTCGAGCAAATGTAATTGGCGCGGGAGCCCGGCGGCCCCAGCTTGCCGAGAATAAACCCCGTCCCAGGCGCTCCGAAGAACCCGTTCGCCTTCATCTCGCGCGCACTCTGCCAATGGGTCTGGCCAAAGCGTGTCAGGGCGGACCCTGAGAGGGCGAGGCTCAGCATCAGGCCGGCGGCGGCGAAGCTGCCGATGATCATGTGAATAAGTTGCGCGTCCTCCGGGCGGCGATCGAGGATCGCCAGATAGTTCTGCGCGATATAGGCAAAGTCGATCTCGGCGCCGAAGCCGAGATCCTGGTAGGTCAGCACCGCCGAGGCAATGGTATAGCCCATGGCCCCGGTCACAAGCGTCACCAGCAGGACGCCCGTGGCGATCCGCGCTTTTCCCATGGAGGCGCTCAATGGACCTGACCCCGCTCGGTCTCGCCATCCACGTCTGTCGCGCGGTGTTTTTCGTATTCGGTGTCGGCAAGATCATCGACCACCTGGCGCAAGGCCTCCGTGTTGGCCGTCGCTGCATCCGATTGCAGGTAGACCTTGGCGACATAGAGCCGGTCGAGGCGGTCCTCGAGAACCTTGTCCAGCGCATCGGCATCGCCGGATGTAAGCCGCTCAAGTTGACGGTCATCCAGCACCCGCGCGATCTCGCTGCGGAAGGCGTCCCGCTCCCCCTCGATCTCGAAGGGCGCGGACAACTCCCCCGCCCGCTCATGGTCCAGGACACGCGCAATCTCGTCTGCGAGGCGGTCGGGACGGTCAGACTCCGGCGCCGTTTCATCTCGGGTTGCTAGACGTTCGTCACGCGTGCCAACCCCAAGCCCCTCGCGCAACTCGGTTTCGAGGCGGACCTGATTGATGGCCTCCGTGTCGCGTATCTCCACAACGGCGGCATAGGTCGCGCCGAGCCCACGGGCGAGGTGGGACGGCATGTCCGGATAGCGCTCCCTTAAGTCCTTGGTAACAGCATCCGCAACTGGGGTGCGGACATCGCGACCCTCCATGATCCGGTCGACCTCGCGGGTGATCTCGCTGGCGCGGGCCGCATCGGTGATGGTCTCCCTGTAGGGTTCAGACCGGTCGATCACATCGCCTGGGCGTGCGAGCAGCTCCGGGTGTGCCTCGAGATACGCGCGCTGCTCCGTCTCGATCCGTCGCTCTGCCCGCGAGACAACTTCCCAGTCACGGTCCTCGATCTGCTGCGCTGTCAGGCCGTCTGCGCGCATCTCCTGACGGATTGTCCCTTCCATCGCCTGCACCGCGCCCTCGTGATAGTGGTACCGCTCGCTGACCGGTTCCGCTTCCACGACGCCATCCCGGCGCAGCACGTTCTCCCGTTCCAGAAAAGTGCCGAGCGCGACATGCACGTCGTTGAGAATGTCGCGCGCCTGTTCCAGATCGGCGCGGCGTTCGAGGTTCAGGTCCCGCGACTCGGCCACCTTGGCAAGATCGTCGGCGATCCATTGACGCTCGAGCGCCGCATTTGAGGCGCCCGTCTCGATCCGTGCCACCACTTCCGATGTGCTGATCCCCGTACCCCGCAGTGCTACGTCAATGCGCGATCTCAGGTCCGGCTCGGCCAAACGCTCAAGCTGGCTGGCGTCGATATTGGCCTCGGAATAGATCCCGCCCTCCGAGGGGGTCTCTGACAGCGTGGATGATCGCAAACCGAGAGGCTGCATGTGCTGGACCTGCGTCTGGATCTCGATGAGGCGTTTTTCCAGCGCGGGACGTTCGGCGTCAGACTTCTCGGCGATCATGCCCTGCACCCGTGCGAGCTTCTCCGCATAGAGGCTTCTCAGATCCTCGAAACTTTGATCCTCGGCCATGTACACATCTCCTGTTCGATCCACCTGCCCGCCCCGCGCCAGCACCTCGCCCGCGCGGAAGAGGGCTGCGGCAATATCCTCGCGGGCCTCGCGCGAAGCCTCCGCGGCAAGCGAATGGTAGACGGTTCTGGTGTTGGCTATCTCCGCCAGCGTCCGCGTCAGGTCGGCCCCCACACGTTCGCGCTCGCGAGGCGCGCGCCCCTCGTCTTTCGCCGCATAGACCTCGCGGGTCCGGGCGGGGTAATGCACGACACCGCGGTCCACCCGGCGCGTGGCTTCGAGACGCACGCCATACTTTTCCGCCTCCTCCACCATGGCGAGGCGGAAGTCGTCATAGTTGAAGCGGTGGTTGCGCCCCAGAAAGAAGAACTCGCCTTCCTGCGAGCGGCGGTTCAGCACCAGGTGCGCGTGGGGATGATCGCGGTCCTCATGCACCGCGATGATGTAATCGAAATTCCCCGCGTCGGTCTGGAAGAACCGCTCGGCCACATCCGTCGCGATGTCGCGCACATCCTCGCCCCGCGTGCCGATGGGGAAGGACATGAGCATGTGCGTGGTCTGGCCAAGCTTGGGTTTGAAGCCCGCATCCCACCGCTTGGCGAAGCGCTCGGTCAGATCCTTGATGTCACGCGCCTCGAGCTTCGCCTTGCCATCAAGGAACCCGCTCGAGTCTACGATATGGGTGGACTTGGTGGTGAGGTAATCGAGCTGGTTTGCGAGCTGCGATTTGGTATGCGTGCCGCCGCCCCGGATCGCCTTGAAGACTGCTGGCCGATGCCCTGCCGCCGCGCGCACAAGCTGGCTCTGCTTGGCGACATGCAGCCCCTGCATCGAGCCCCGGATCCGGCTCCAGCCGTCCCGGAAGACCTCGCCTGTGACAGCGTCAATCGCATCATTCAGCCGCATGGGCAAACTCCCTCAGCGCGGCCGTGGCCTCGAGCTGCATCGCGTCGCGCCGACGCCGCAGGAGCAGATCGATCTCGTCGGCAGAATCCAGGATGAACCGCGCCAGCCCGCGCATCTGCGCAAGGCGCAATTCGGTGAACTCGGCACTCGTGCCACCATCAGCCCCCTGCCCCTCCCGGTTGGCCCGGGTCATCTGCTTGGCGATCTGCGCGACCCCATTGCCGACCTCATGCAGCGAGGCGCGGTAGCGCGCCATCTCGACCGCCATTTGCGCGTCCGGAACGAACACCCCGCCTGCCGCCTGAATGAGCCGCCGCAGCCCCTCGGCCCTGCTCTCGATCCCCGCCTTCGCCAACACCGCGTCGAGCGCCGCCAGCTCCGCAGCCGTCACCTTCACGCTGATCGCGGAAACCGGGATCGCGGCATCCGTCTGGCGCTCTGCATCGGCTTTCAGGACGTAGCGCACGGCCCGCGACGTCACCCCGAACCGGGTCGCCAGAGCGGTCGTCGACACACCCTCCGCGGCTTCGCGGACGATCTGCATCTTCTCGATCTCTGTCAGGCGTTTTGTTCGAGACATGCGGAAGAAAGACCCCCTATTTCCTGCCACCTTCCATCAAGGCTGCCCCCACCTTACGATAATATACCTAGCTGTCAATTATATACTTACGTCGCATTCAGTCTCAGGCAGCCTTGATGTCCGCTTCACGCCGCGGCCCGCAGGGACGCGGCTCTCCGCCCTCACCACCGGGCGACACCTGTCCTAGGGGTCCCGTCCGCCAGCCCCGCCCGAGGCTCTGGCCGAACGCCAAGTGTTCGGACGGAACCGCGGGCGGGCGCAAACCCCACCGACAGGGCGGACAGGCTGGGTCAAGGAGGGCCAGATTTGGGTCCCCAAATCTCTGCCGGAAAAACCGGGAGGCCTTGGCCTGCCGGTTTTTGGGGATGGCCCCCTTGAGGCTGGCTGGCCGGTCTGTCGCGGCCAGACTATTGCGAGCGGCGATCGTCCTTTGAGCGCGCAGCGACCGACACCAGGGGAGATCGCTGTTGGCGATCACCCGCGCCGATACCGGCGTTTCTGGAACAGGGACAGGGCCGCCCCAAAATCGTCTTGGGGCAGCCCATCCTCGTCAGAGGATTTAGTCCTGGGGATCTTTCGCGCTCGGCGGGAACATCACCAGCTCCGAGACCGCGACCGGGAAGTCGAGCTTGAGGCTGAAGAACTCCGAGCCATCCCCGTTGCGGGTGTTGCGGAACATCGCGCCCACGCGCTGAAAACGGGTGCGCTCCTGGCCATCGGTGTCGATGAACTTGACGGGGACGGTGGCGACATGGTGGTTGGTCATTTAGGTTACTCCTTGTTGCGATGGGGATCACCCGGCACGGGGGCAAGAGGCCCGGTCGCAAGCGCAAATGCGGAGGGTCCGCGGCCAGCCGTGGAAGCCGTATTTGTGCTTGCCGAAGCGTGAGCTGAGGGCACGGACGGGCCGACCCCGTGCGATCTACATCTATGAGCAAAAAGGAGTGATCCGGATGACCCTTGCCATCACGCAGCCGCCACCATCCGCGTCCCGCCGAGCCTGGCCGGGGTGCTGACGGAGCCCGCCCGCGTGGATGCGATGTTCCGAAACACCACCCGAGGGACGCGCAAGTCTTCAGCCTAAAGTGCGACGTCTCGACCCCTCGCGTCTTGCCCCGCTGACGATGTGCGTGAGGTACGCACCATCCCCAACCCGTACCGATGCGGATGGGCCGTACTCTGACGGACCGGGTAGAGCGATGACAGTGCCGACCGCCGCAGCCTGTCGATCTTGCGTAACCGACCGCACGCGCCATGAGACATGACGAAAGGGCCGCGCCAAGCGCGACCCCCTCTCTTCAATCCTGCGACGCCTTCTTCGCCGGGTCCGCAACCCGCATGACCGTCAGACCTTTCGCTTCCGCCTTCTGGCCGAGGTTCAGCGCGACCCCGTTGCCGCCGAAGAGTACAACCCCCGTCGCCGCGAACTTGTCGTCCAGCATTTCGTCGTTGCACTTGAACGGTGCCGCCCGCCCGTGCGCGGACCAGCGCGGATCGAAGCGCGCCTGTGCGACCCCGCGTGCCCGGGCCCACCGAGCCGCAATCATCTCCGCCCCGTGCTTGCCACCCTTGTGGCAGAGGAAGATCTCCTGGTTGCGGTTCTGCTTGATCCGTTCGCGAACCTTGTCGAGCGTGTTGAAGATCACATCGACATCGGTCCAGTCGGTGCCGCCTGAGACGATCAGGGGCACCCCCTCGACTTTAGACTTCTCGGCGGTTTCACGGTCGTGCTGCTCCAGCAGCTGCCGTGCCTCGAAGACCGCCCCGGTCTCCTGCGCCCGAATGCTCGCGCGCGACCCGGCTGCCGGGATGAAGGCGTGGCCCGTCTCGATCTCGTAGCATTCCGCCGCCGCCTCACTCATCACCTCGATGGCGCCGACAATCTCTCGGAGCTGCAGAAAGCGGGCCTGCGCCTCTTCGAGCGCGGTCTCGGCGATCTCCGATCCGTCGTGGGATTTTGCCAGTGCGCCGATCTTGTCGGCGGTGCGGTCGACCTCTTTGCCAAGCGCCACCTTGCGGCGCTGCAGGATCGTGGCGAGCCCATGGGCCAGCGGTTCGATCTCTGCTTCAAGCCCGGTCCCGCGCAACTGCCCGAGCAAAGCCTCGAAGCTCTCGCGGATGATGCGGTCGGTCAGGATGTGATCCTCGGGGATCGGGAGCTGTGCGTCCTTCTCGGTCAGCCCGAAAAGCTCGATGGTCTCGTAGGTGTTTGCAGTGTCGTAAGCCATGTCTGGTCTCCAGTGTTCGGTTCCAAGGCCACCACGTGAGTGTGGGGGCATGGCCGAATGCCTGGTTTCCGAATCTGCCCGGGTCAGGGACGGCGCAGCCGCCGGCTTGCCGGGCGCAAAAGTTTTCCGAGCGCGGCACCCGACACATGCGTGCGCTCACGCACGGGACCGCCCCAAGCCACCGGCTCCGCCCTCGCCGAAAAGTTTTGCGATCCTTGACGCGGGCTGATTTGGGGGCCATCCGGAGGATATGCTTCCGCACTCATGTGTGTGTGTTTTGACGGTAGGTTTGCCCGACCCGAGCAGGCAAACGGCCCGACCGGACGCGGAAGACGGATGGAGCGGCGGGATCGTTTTGGCCTCGGGCCAAAACAGACCAGAGCGCAATCCGGCGGAGCGGCCGGGGAGGAACGTGCTCGCGAGGCGGGCAAACCGGGATGCCGGGTGCGACGCCGCGGTGAGGCCGCATGGCCGAATGCGCGACGGACCGAAGGGCCGTTCTCCCCTGCGACACGCGAAGCCGAGCAGGCGAGGCCGACAGGCATAGCCCAAGGTTGATGTGCTGGCGACGCCGCTGCCGACTATACGGATTACTTGTCCAAGCATTCGACGTGATGGGCGGGAAGTCGTCATTCACAGCTAGTGCAAGCCGAAAAAGCCCCACTTCAAAAGCCGCCATTGGTGCGCTTGCGGCCCTAATGCGCCGAACACCTTGGTGAGCGATGATTCATGGACGATTTACCCGGCTGAGCAACTAATCTAGCGTCACCCTAGAATTGCATTCTAAGGTGGTAGACTTGAAGAACTTTTGGGATGGCGAGCTGGTAGGAAAAAAGGAGTTGCTGCGCCTGTTGACGCGCGACGGCAAGTGGCTGCGCTGGGAGGGTGAGAAGGAAGACCCGGACGACCCCAGCAAGAAACCCAAGGCCGGATGCAAGGATCAGGTCGAAGAGGCTCTGTTGGCGGCGCTGCATTCAACCAATGTCGTGGTGCTGTTGGGGTCTGGGGCGTCCTTCTCGGCCAAGAACGAAGGTGGGCCGAATGCGCCAGGGATGGGCGATCTGTGGCATGCTGTGCGAGATGCCGTTTCCGAAGGAAATTTGGTCGACCACAAAGAGTTTGACGATCTCGCAAAGAAAGTAATGGGTGGCCTGCCGCAGAACGACAGCGAGGGGAAGCAGAAGGCCGGAGATATCGAAAGCCTGTTGAGCCTCTGCAAGATGCAAATTGAGCTGCTCAATATTCGGGCGAAAAACGACCCTGATTTCGCTGATGGGCTT
Source organism: Roseovarius pelagicus (assembly GCF_025639885.1). Classification (NCBI taxonomy): domain Bacteria; kingdom Pseudomonadati; phylum Pseudomonadota; class Alphaproteobacteria; order Rhodobacterales; family Roseobacteraceae; genus Roseovarius; species Roseovarius pelagicus. The sequence continues at coordinate 167,524 of NZ_CP106739.1, forward strand.
TGGTTGGATGAGCTGATCGAGTTTGTTCGCGTTGCTGAGAACACGATCTTGGGCAAGGTAGGTTTTGTTGGCGCGGGCACGGACTTGCCCGCGCAATTGGCATTCTTGAAGAAGTTCGCCCGCCGATCCCCTGAAAAACCGAGGGTGAAGCTGTTCACCACGAATTACGATCTTTGCATCGAAACGGCGGGCCTGCGCCTCGGCGTCGTTCTAGTAGATGGATTTTCCCACAGTGCGGAACAGCGGTTCAACCGCGATCACTTCGACCATGATATCGTGCGGCGGGCCGCTTCCAGCACGAAGGCTGACTATCTCGACGGTGTATTCCACCTCTACAAGCTGCACGGGTCAGTGGATTGGCGGCGACGTTCCGATGAAGTCGTTATCCGAAGCGTCGATGCCCCCGGCGACGACCGCAAGCCAGTCCTGATCTATCCTCGTTCTTCGAAGTATCAGGAGGCGTTCGAAAGCCCCTATCTCGACATGTTCGCAGCCCTGCAGGCAGCGTTACGGGAACCCGATACAACGTTGATCGTCTC